>CAYTVY010000165.1:0-5214 GCA_964441925.1 uncultured Geothermobacter sp. | reverse complement strand
TCTTTGGCCTGCGGGGTAGCGCGTCTGTTTTTCCGGCGGGTTGGTCGACGGGAGCATGATATCGGGAGATGAACCTCTCCGTGTTCCGGACTGAGATCTTCACTGTGCTGGCCGTACTGCTGTTCGGCGGTTTCCTTTTTCCGCCGCCGGTGGCAGCGGCGGAAAAAATGCTTATCATCCCGGGTTCGGGTGACAGTCAGCATCTTTTGCGCCGGCTGGCGGAGATGTTCAACCGCCGGTCCGGTTTTTTGGTGGCGGTGCCGGACGCCGTCGGCAGCAGTGGGGGCATCCGGCAGGTACTGACGGGACGGGTGAAACTGGCACGGGTGGCGCGGCGGTTGAAGAAAAACGAGGTGCAGGCCGGCCTCGTCTGGCGGATGTTTGCCCGGTCGCCCGTCGTTTTTGCCACCCACCCCGATCACCCCGGGCTGAAGGGCCTGACCTTTCGCCAGATCGAAGGGATTTTCTCCGGCCGTCTGACCAACTGGGCACAGCTTGGCGGGCGCCCCGGCAAGATCTATGTCGCCCGGCGTGAGGCCGGTGAGGCCTCACGTCTTGTTCTGGCCCGGTTTTCCGCCGTTTTTCAGAAGGCTGAAGCGGGGCAGGTCGTCTATTCCACACTGGAAATGCGGCGTGTCCTGATGCGGACTCCCGGAAGCATCGGTTATCTTCCGCTTTCGGCGATCAAGAATGCGGACCTGAACATCCTGCGGATCGACGGTGTCGCCCCCGATGCCGACCGGAACGGAACCGGTCGTTATCCCTATGCCGTTCCGCTTGCCCTGGTGTGGCGGCCGCCTCTTGCCGGACCTGCCGCCCGCTTCAGGGACTTTCTCTTTTCTGACGAGGCCGGACGGGTGATGGAGAGATTCGGTGCCTTTCCGGCGGGAGGCGACTGACGTGCTCAGATCGATCCGTTCCCGCATTCTCGCCATGCATCTGGGCATCGTTTTGCTGGTCCTGGTCGTTCTTGGACCGACGGCCTACCATCTGCTCAAAAACGAGCTGCTGCGACAGCGCCTGGCCAATCTCGACTTTCTTGCCGGGCACATGGCCGGGATGATCGAACAGCGCCTGCGGCAGCGGGAGTCCGACCTGGCCCAGCTGGTGGCGGGGAGACTGGTGCAGGATTTCCCCGAAACGGCCAGGGTTTCCGCCCTGGCCGAATACTTCACCGGTTATCAGGACCGTTTTCCCATGCTTGTCTACCTGGATGCCAAGGGCTGGGAGGATCTGCGCGTGGTGCGGGGACGGGCCCTGCCCTATCTCGGCCCTTTCGCCGATGCCGATTTTTTCGCCGCCGCCCGCAGGAACCCCAACAGGACTTTGCGGGGAACCGTCAGTCTGTCGGAGGGTCTGGGGAAGCCGGTCATTCCCATGATCTACGGTATCCGCCGCTATTTCGGTGACGAATTCGTCGGTGCGGTCTATGCCCAGGTTCCTCTCACCGATGTGATCGGTTTTCTGCGAACCATTGAAGTGGGACGTTCCGGTTACCTGGTGCTGATCGACAAAGAAGGATTGATCCTGGAGTACCCTGCCCCGGAACGGGTGATGCGTCGCCTCGATGACGGCGGCATGCGGGAGCCGCTCGTCGCCCGGGCCCTGGCCGGGCAGTCCGGCCAGGGCAGGGGACGGCTTTTCGGGGTCGAGGCGCTGATCGCCTATGCGCCGGTGCCGGTTTTGCACGCCACGTTGCTGGCCGTGTTGCCGATGGCGGAATTCATGGAAGCACCGCGCAAATTGCGGGATACCATTCTGCTGGTGATCAGTGGGGTCGTCGTTGCCGTTACCCTGTTGGCTTCTCTTTTGGCCTCACGTTTGACCCGGCCGCTTCTGGCCCTGACCCAGACGGCACGGCGGGTGGCGGCGGGCGAGCTGCCGGAGTCGTTCGACATCCCCACCACCGGCGATGAAATCGACCAACTGGTCGACTCCTTCGCCCAGATGATCACCGAGCTGCGGCATTCGATGATATCGCGGCGCTATTTCGATCGCATTCTCGACAGCATGGGCGAAGGGCTGGTGCTGATCGGACTGGACGGACGCATCCGCATTGCCAACCAGGTGGCCTGTGAACTGATCGGCCAGGAAGAGAAGGAGCTGATCGGGCGCAATCTGGGAGATCTCTTCATGGGCGACGGTGCGGATGAGGAACCCTGGTTGCAGGTGCTGCTGGCGCGTCCGGAAGAGCGGATGGGCCGCAAGGTCCTCCGGACCAGAAGGGGTGAGGTGCCGGTGCGTTTTGCCTGGACGGTGCTGGAGGATTCCGCCGGCCGGGTGCAGGAGGTCGCCTGTCTGTTCGCGCGTGCGTCCGAAAAAGAGAGCTGACCTGGGTCAAGGTTGCGGCCGGGGATTTCTGACAGGATGTCCGTCATGGTGTCTCGTCCCGTTTTTGTTGCAGAGCGGTTTCGGATGCCGGTCGTCGTGTTTCTGCTCGCTCTGTTCTCGACCGGCTGTGTACCGTCCGGAAAACTTTCGGCCGACAACCGTACAGGGTCCGGCATCTGTCAGGTGCGCTGGGATTCCGCCGGCGGACGGGTGGCCGCCACCGTCCCCGGAGGGCTGGAACTGCTCGATGTCCGCAGCGGCGACAGCCGCCGGATCACCCTGCCTGCAGTGACGGCGTTCGACTGGCTTTCCGGCGGAGAGGGGTTGCTGGTGGCGACGGCAGCGCAAGACGGTTGCCGCCTGTGGCGGCTCGGCCCGGAAGACGAACCCCTCCTCTGGCGGGAGATGCCGGGGCTCTGCCGGGCGCTCGTTGCCGGCGATGCCGATGTCCGGGTGCTGACCGAAAGTCTGTCGTCCTTTACTTTCGGCGGCAATGTACGTCTGACTCTGTGGCGGATCGCAAATGATACCGTCGCCGACAGCATTCTTGCCGATCTGACCCTGAGTCCGCCCCTGGCCCGCCGGTTGGCGCTGATGCAGCAGCGGATGAGCTGGAGTGCGCTCAGCCCGCAGAGGGATATCCTGCTCTATGCCGAGCCCCACGATCCGCCCGCCATGGCCCCCTATCTGAGATTCATGGCCTACCATCTGGCCTCGGGAGCCAAATGGCCCATCGTCGATCTGCCGTGGACGGTGACGGACGTTCGCTTTTCGTCCGACGGGGAAACGGTCGTTTTGCGGGAAGGGGCAGGGAACCGGCGGCGGTTCGACCTCTGGAGCGGAGAGGAGAGACCCCCTGCCAGCGGGGAGGAGTCGCTGGCAGATCGTGGAGATGTCTGTGCCTCGTTCAGCCCGGACGGCCGGCGGCTGGCCGTCCGCCACCGGAGCGGCATTGAACTGGTTGCAGTGCCATCGTCAGGAACGGCGGCCGACCTGCAGGATCCCCGTCGGCTCGAACTGCGCCGCTGGCGAAGTCAGGGGCTGATCGACGGCGGCGACTATCGCACCTTTCTGGAAAGGATCGAGCGGCCATGAGAGCCATGTTGCTGCTGTTGTCTGTTCTCCTGTTCCTTTCGGCCGGCAGGCTGTCCGCCGCCGATTGTGCCGGCTGTCATGGCGACGAGACTCCCGGCGTCGTCGGGCAGTGGCGGGAGAGTGCCCACGCCGGGGCGGGGGTCGGCTGCATCGACTGCCACGGTGCGGACCACGAGCGTATCCTGGCCGGCGAGGTCCGGGTTTCGGCCGCCGTCTGTGGCAAGTGTCACGAACAGGCGTTCCGGCAACATGCGGCGAGCAGGCACGGGTTGGGGCTGCATTCCGGCTGGGGGTGCACCCGCAACCTGCCCGGCCGCGACAGCAGCGAGTGCGCCTTCTGTCACCAGGAGGGGACGGCCCTGCCGGTCAGTACCGTCAACTGCGCCCGTTTTCTTGAACAGAGCAGCGCCATGGGACAGGTCGGCTGCAACCGCTGTCACCAGATCGAGAATGCCTGTGGCAGTTGCCATGGCAATCATCTGACCGATCTCGCCATCGTGCGTGACCCGCAGGTCTGTGCCAAGTGCCACATGGGACCGGACCATCCGCAGTGGGAGATGTGGCAGACCAGTCAGCATGGGCAGATCTGGCGCCTGAAGGGCGAGGCGGTCGCTCCTTCCTGTCAGGGGTGTCACATGCCGCAAGGAACGCACGACGTCTCGGGCGGCATCACCCACACGCCGGCCGGAAAGCGTCTCGACGACGATCGGGCGGCGGCCGGACGGCAGGCGATGCTGGCTGTCTGCAGTCGCTGTCACGCCGCATCGTTTGCCCGTCGCGAACTCGCCCGCGGCGATGCCGTTCTCGCCGAAAGTCGCACGCTGGTGGAGACGGCGAAGGCGTTGATCGAGGATCTGGCGTCCCGCAACCTGTTGCGTCCCATGCCGCAGGACCGGCCGCCACACCCGCTGCGTGGCAAAAACCTTGTACTCGACGGCCAGATGCTGTACGAAGACACTTCCGGGATCGAAAGCCTCTTTTTCCGGATGAAGAAGTATGCCTTCGCCAAGACCTGGAAAGGGGCCTTTCATCAGAACCCGGCCTGGACCCACTGGTATGGGAACGCCGAGCTGAAACTGCTGCTGGAGCAGATTCGTTCCGAGGCGGACCGGCTGGAACATTTCACCGCCAAGCAAAACGATACTTCCGAATCGCAGGCCGATCGGACGTCCCGCGAACTCGAGCGGCTGAAGCGGGAACATGAACGGGGGCGGCTGGACGATGCCGCTTACCGCAAGGCACGGAGCGCGTTGCTTGAACGCTGGCTGGAAAAAGGAAACCCTTGACTCCGGTCAAGGCGCCTGCAGCCGAAACGGCTTTAGACTTGCCGTATGAAGACGAACCTTGAACAGCGCCAGTTGACGCGTCGCGAGATCAAAGACCTGCGGGTGCTGATCCGTTTCACTGAAGTCTATTGCCGGGTCCACCATCGGGATCGTGACCGGCATCCGTTGCAGTTGCCCGAGGATACGGGACTGGATGCCGGGCGCTTCCGCTACTGCGACGAATGCGCCGCGTTTCTCGACTATGCCGTACAACGGCGGCTGCGCTGCCCGCTCGATCCCAAACCGGCGTGCAAGCACTGCCCGGTGCACTGCTACAAGCCGCAGATGCGGCAGCGAGTGCGCGAGGTGATGCGCTTTGCCGGCCCCTACCTGATGAAGCGCGGCCGGCTCGACCTGCTGTGGCACTACCTGTTCTGAAGGAACCGTGGATAGGGGACATTCAGACCGGACGGTGCGGGACGACCCATCCCCCGTCCCCCGTCCCTCGTCCCTCGTCCCTCGT
>CAYTVY010000164.1:0-5292 GCA_964441925.1 uncultured Geothermobacter sp. | reverse complement strand
TCCCCGGGAAGCTTCCAGGCAACCCGGACATCGCCCCGACGCAGGGTGTACTTGCGCAGATCCCAGTACTCGAGCAGGGCCTGCACCAGCTTGCGGGCCGAACCGAAGAGGTCGCGGAACTCGGCCAGGGTCAGGGTCTCGTGACCGGCGAAATGTTGCCGCAGCAGGGCCAGGGCCTGTTCGTAGGTGTCCCGGTGCAGGGCGCTTTCCGCGTTCAGGCGGACCAGCCTGCCCTGGTCGAACAGCAGCTGCAGCAGCGGTTCCGCCTCGTCCAGTGACAGGCCGAGCTTGGTGGCCATCTCCCGGTTGTTCTTGGCCTGCGGCCCGGCCTGACGATAGAGCTGTTCGAGCCGGTCGAGGCGACGCTGCAGCTCAGGAGGGATTTCGATCCGGAAGCCCTTTCGGGCAACCCGTTCGCCATTTCTTTCCAGCTCTCCGGATGTGATCAGGGTTGCCAGCAGGGCGTCGAAGGCCTTCTGCCGCAGCCGGTCGGGCAGAACCCCCTTCAGGGCGGCCCGGGGCATCCCCGTCTGCAGCGGATTGTCCCGGTGCCAGCGCTCGACGGCTTCGAGCAGGGCCTGCTGCCACAGCCGGACCGTTTCCACCGTGACCCACTGGTCCGCCAGCCGCAGGCTCCGGCCGGCGGTTTCCAGGGCGCGAAGGTGATCCTCGATCCGTTCCCGGCCGAGGCCGGAGGCCTGTTCCAGCTCCTTGACGGTCGTGCAGCCCAGTTCCTGGACCTTTTGCAGCAGGAACGACTTCTCTCCCGACTCGAGTTCCTCCAGGGCCGCCAGCACCTCCCGCCGGAAGCGTTTGTGCCGGTTCGGTGCCGGGTCGACCACCAGGCCGCCACCGATGGTGGTGACCGGCGAATAGGAACGGACGATGAACCGGTCGAGCCGGTGGGCGACCAGGGGGCGGTCGAGGTGGATCTGGACGATGGCGCTCTCGCCGGGCCGCAGTACGTCCCGGTCGAGCAGGGCGACGATGCCCACCGCCCGGGCCGTGCCCAGCATCAGGTGCACCGGGTCGCGGAAACGCAACGGCTTCGGTGCCTCCGGCAGCAGTTCGAGCCGGGCGTCGAGGCGGCGGGTGGGGGCGAAGATGCCGGGAGTGGCGACCACCGAGCCGCGGGGAACCTGTTTCCGGTCGAGGCCCGCCAGATTGAGGGCGACCCGCTGGCCGGCGACGGCTTCCGCCACCTTGCGGCCGTGCACCTGGATTTCGCGGACCCGCACCCTGACATCCGCCGGCAGCACGTCCACCTGGTCGTCGGGGCGCACCCGTCCCGAAAGGAGGGTGCCGGTGATCACCGTGCCGAAGCCGGCGACGCTGAAGTGCCGGTCGACCGGCAGGCGCAACGGGCCGTCAGCCGGCTTGGGTTCAATTTTGCGGACTTCCTCGGCGATGGCGCGGACCAGCTCGGGAATGCCTTCGCCGTGCAGGGCGGCCACCCGGCAGCAGGGGGCGCCATCCAGGAAGGTGCCGGCCGTCTCTTCCCGGATCTCTTCCTCCACCAGTTCGATCAGATCCTCCTCGGCCTGGTCGCACTTGGTCAGGACGATGATGCCGCGGGGAATCCGCAGCAGCTTGAGAATCTGCAGGTGCTCCCGCGTCTGCGGCATGACCCCTTCGTTGACGTCGACCACCAGCAGGACCAGGTCGATGCCGCCGATGCCGGCCAGCATGTTGTTGATGAAACGTTCGTGGCCGGGAACGTCGACCACGCCGGCCAGGGTGCCGTCGGGCAGCCGGAAGGGGGCGAAGCCGAGATCGATGGAGATGCCGCGCTTCTTTTCCTCTTTCAGCCGGTCGGTCTCAACGCCGGTCAGGGCGCGGATCAGGACGGTCTTGCCGTGATCGACATGGCCGGCGGTGCCGATGATGACGTGTTTGCGGATCGGGCTCATGGAACGGTCGGGGCGGGCAGATGATGGAACGCATCGAGCAGGGCCTGCCGCAGCAGCCGGTCCTCACCGGACAACACGGTGCGCAGATCGAGCAGCAGGCAGTCATCCTGCATCCGGCCGACGACCGGCGGCCGGCCCCGGCGCAGCCGGCGGGCCAGTTCGGTCACTCCGGTGTCCCGAGGCCGGATGGCGAGGGCGTGCCCCGGCAGTTCGGTCAGGGGCAGGGCGCCGCCGCCGATGCGGGCGGTGGTGCGCACGACGGTGACCTCGGCCCGCCGGCCGAGAGCCTCCCGCAGCTGTCCCGCCAGCCGCCGGCAGCGGGCGGCCAAGGTGCGGGGCGGGATCTGCAGCAGTCGCAGCACCGGGTTCTCCCGCAGCAGCCGGTCCCGGTCAAGATAGAGGCGCAGGGTGGCTTCCAGGGCGGCCAGGGTCATCTTGTCGATGCGCAGGGCGCGGGCCATCGGATGACGCCGGACCTTGTCGACCGCCTCCCGCCGGCCGACGATCAGTCCGGCCTGGGGGCCTCCGAGCAGCTTGTCGCCGCTGAAGGTGACCAGGTCGAGTCCCGCCGCCACCGATTCCCGGACGGTCGGCTCGCGTGGCAGGCCGAAGTCGCTCAGGTCGATGAGCATGCCGCTTCCCAGGTCCTCGATGACCGGCAGGCCGTGCTCGCGTCCGAGAGCGACCAGCTCGGCGGCCGCGACCTCGGCGTGAAATCCGACGATGCGGTAGTTGCTGGTATGGACCTTGAGCAGCAGGCCGGTCCGTTCGCCGATCGCCTGCCGGTAGTCGTGCAGGTGGGTCTTGTTGGTGGTGCCCACCTCGCGCAGGATGACGCCGCCGGCGGCCATCACGTCGGGAATGCGGAAAGAGCCGCCGATTTCCACCATCTCGCCCCGGGAGACGATGGCCTCCCTGCCCCGGGCCAGGGCGGTCAGGGCCAGCAGCACGGCGCCGGCATTGTTGTTCACCACCGTGGCCGCCTCGGCGCCGGTCAGGCGGCAGAGCAGATCCTCGACATGCCGGTAGCGGTGACCGCGTTCGCCGGTTTCCAGATCGAATTCGAGATTGCTGTAGCCGCGGGAGACGGCGGTGACGGCCTCGAGTGCCGCCCGGCACAGGGGCGAACGTCCCAGGTTGGTGTGCAGCAGGGTGCCGGTGGCATTGAGGACCGGTTGCAGGCTGGGACGGTGGAGCTGCAGCGCCAGCAGGGCGGCCCGTTCGGCGACGGTGTCGACGGTTCCGGCCAGCTCCGGCGGTTTCGTCTGCCCGCGCAGGATGGCCTGCCGCAGGTCGTCGATGGTCCGCTGGCAGGCCTCGACCAGCAGGGGGCGCGGAATCTCTTCTGCCAGTTGCCGGATCGCGGTCGCGCCGAGCAGCCGGTCGACGGCCGGCAGTTGGCGTAACAGCGTCTGGATGTCGGATGCCTCTGGCATGACGGACGGCCCGTGCGGCTTGAGATTTATGGGCAGGCCGGCAGGAGAAGAGTTGGCGGGAGTAGATGGGAATCGAACCCACCCGGGACGGGATACGCCCCACACCGGTTTTGAAGACCGGGCGCGCCACCAGGCCGCGAGCTACTCCCCCGGAATCCCTTCTGTGTCGACCGCTACCAGCATAGTGATTTTTGCATGTCCGGGCAAGCAAAAGCGGTCGGTCAGCGCCGGCCGGACCTTTGCCGCCTGGCAGGACCCGGGGTGAGCAGCGCCAGGCTTTCGACATGGGCCGTCTGGGGAAACATGTCGTAGGCGAGCAGCCGCTTAAGGCGCATCCCCCGCTGTTGCAGCAGGGCCAGGTCGCGTGCCAGGGTTTTCGGATGGCACGACATGTAGACCAGGGCCCGGGGCCGGAAGGCGGCCAGCCGCTCGAGCACGGCGGGATCGCAGCCGGACCGGGGAGGATTGACAGTGACCGGACTGCCGGCGGGCAACTGCTCCAGCAGGCGCGGCAGCAGGGTTTCCGTCTCGCCGGCGAGAAACCGGCAATGGGCGAGCCGGTTGCGTTCGGCATTGCGTCTGGCGTAACCGACCGCCTCCGGGACCACCTCGACTCCGGTCACCGCAAAGCCGCGTGCAGCCAGGTGCAGGGCGATGCCACCGATGCCGCAGTAGAGGTCGAGAGCCTGTTCGCCGGGACGTGGCGCCAGCCAGTCGGCAATCTGCCGGTACATGCGTACGGCCTGATCGTGGTTGACCTGCAGAAAGGAGGTCGGACCGATGTGAACCCGGAAAGCTCCCAGCCGGTCGAGCAGATCGCCGGTGCCGGCCATTTTCAGGGTTTCCCGGCCGAGGATGACATTGCCGCCGCTGCCATTGACGTTCTGGTGTACCGCCACCACCTCCGGGACCCGGCGCCGGAGCCAGGACACCAGAGGGTTGATGCGCCTGAAATCACGGCGGTCGGTCACCAGGGTCACCAGCGCCCGGTTGTAGGCGGGGCTGACCCGAATCAGCAGGTAGCGCAGCAGGCCCCGCTGCTGTCGCGGATTCCAGACCGGCAGTTTCTGGCGGCCGATTTCATCTTTCACGGTCTGGGCGATACGGTTGATCAGGGGATGGTGCAGGGGACAGTCGCAGATGTCGACGATGTCGTGGCTGCCACGCCGGTACAGGCCGATGACGATGCCCCGCCGGTTGCGGCCGATCACCAGCTTGGCGGTGGTGCGGTAGCCGAATTCGCGGGGGGCCGGGATGACGTCGGGCAGTCGCACATCGCGCAGCCCGTGTTCGTCCAGCGCCGTCTGCACCAGTTCCTTCTTGATTGCCAGCTGGCCGGCCGGCCGCAGGGCGATGAGCGGGCAGCCCTGGCAGCCGGGAGCGTGCCGGCAGGATGGAGAGCGCCGCTCGGCCGAGGGCTCCAGGATGCGGCGCAGTTCGCCGATCAGCCGGCGCTGGCCGCGGTGGACGATGGCCACCTCGACGCGTTCGCCGGGGCAGGCGCCGAAGACCAGCAGCTCCCGGCCGTCGCAGCGGGCCCGGCCGAGCCCTTCGGCCGTCAGGCTGTCGATCCGGATCTGGCGGATGTCGGTCCCCGTGGCGGGGCGGTGTTCTGGTGTCATGGTGCGGGTCCTTGCCGGGCGGAAAGCGCGGTGCGGAACGACCATAGGCCGTTGCCGTCCCGCTGTCAATAAAACCTGAACCTGCCTGTTGCTGGCGAATAGCGCAAGCCATTTTCATCACGCCGTAATCTGCGATGAAGGCGGATGACCTGCTTGCGCTTCCCGAAAATCGCATTCAGGCCAAGCACCTGCACTCTTCATCCGGCACAAACCCGCTGATTCAGGTTATCCTGAATCCACCGGCTGTTCGGGATTGTCTCCCAGTCCCTGATTGTCTCCCAGTCCCTTGACCCTCCGCCGGGCAGGCCGTACACTGCCAGCAGG
>CAYTVY010000163.1:0-5355 GCA_964441925.1 uncultured Geothermobacter sp. | reverse complement strand
GGTTGATCGGCGCCTCGAAGCCGGGCACCAGGCGCTTGTAGGAGATGGTGCTCGGATTGGTGAAGGCGCACAGGGCCTTGGCGTGCTTGATGATGCCGCCGATGTAGTACAGGGCGGTCTTGCTCAGGCCGCCGTAGCCGTCGCCGGCGAACAGGTTCTTGCCGTCCTTCCAGATCGACTGGTGGCAGTGCATGCCGGAACCGTTGTCCTCGAAGATCGGCTTCGGCATGAAGGTGACGGTCTTGCCGTTGCGGATGGCGACGTTCTTGATGATGTACTTGAACCACTGCAGGTTGTCGCCCATCTTCAGCAGCGAGTCGAAACGCATGTCGATCTCGGCCTGGCCGCCGGTGGCGACCTCGTGATGCACCGCCTCGATGTGCAGACCGACGCTCTGCAGCACCTGCACCATCTCGTTGCGCAGGTCGATCATCGAGTCGGTCGGCGCCACCGGGAAGTAGCCCTCCTTGTTGCGCGGCTTGTAGCCGAGGTTGGGGAACTCCTCACGGCCGGTGTTCCAGATCCCCTCGACCGAGTCGACACAGTAGAAGGACTGGTTCTGCTCCAGGCTGTAGCGCACGTCGTCGAAGATGAAGAACTCCGGCTCGGGGCCGAAATAGGCGGTGTCGCCGATGCCGGAGGACTTCAGGTAGGCCTCGGCCTTCTGGGCGATGAAACGCGGGTCGCGACTGTAGCCTTCGCGGGTGAAGGGGTCAACGATGTTGCAGATCAGGCTGAGGGTCGGCACCTCGGGAAAGGGATCGATCTTGGCGGTGCCGGGATCGGGCACGATCAGCATGTCCGAGTTGTGGATCGGCTGCCAGCCGCGGATCGACGAGCCGTCGAAGCCGATGCCCTCCTCGAAGATATCCTCGTTGAATTCGCTGATGGGGGTGGAAAAGTGCTGCCAGATACCGACGAAGTCGAGAAACTTGTAGTCGACCATCTGGCAATTGTTTTCTTTGGCAAAGGCCACAACGTCTTTCGGGGTCATCTCTTTCTCCTTCCGATTGATAATGAGGGGCCGCACCGCGGCCGGCCTGCAATCCTGTCGTCCTTCCGGCTCCGGCCTCAGAGCGCCTCTTCGCCCCGCTCACCCGTCCGGATACGCACCACCTCGTCGATCGGTGTGACGAAGATCTTGCCGTCGCCGATCCGGCCGGTGCGGGCCGATTCCTCGATCACCTCCACCACCTTGGCGGCCATGTCGTCGGCGACGATGATTTCCATCTTGATCTTGGGAATGAAGTCGACCACGTACTCGGCACCGCGGTAAAGCTCGGTATGGCCCTTCTGGCGACCGAAGCCCTTGACCTCGCTGACCGTGATCCCCTGAATGCCGATCTCGTTCAGGGCTTCCTTGACTTCATCCAGCTTGAACGGCTTGATGATGGCTTCAACTTTTCGCATGTCGTTTTGTCCTCCACATGATACCGGCCCCTGTCATGGGCAGAATGGGCCGGCCAGGTTCAGCCCCTAGCATCGAGCAAAAAATCTGCCACAAAACCGCCCTGGTCGAGCCAATAAAAAAACGTCTGTTTCCCGCGATGTTGCACCGTCCGGCCCTGCTCTTTTCAGGACCGGCTTCCAACAGTGCCCGCCGATTGCTCAATTATTGGGCAGACAGGCAGCCGGTCTGCTTTTTTTTTGGGCACCCGGCTCACGGCCGACCCGGCACCGATCAAAGGGCCGGTTCACCACCGCCCTCGGCGCATTTCCGGCGCCAGGCCTGATACAGCGCCCACTCCTGTTCGAAATTGGGAGTCAGCACCCCCGTGCCGAGATGCCGCTCGATCTCGGCCGCGGTCCAGAAACGGACTTCATCGATCTCGGATCGGGCAAAAACGAACGGTCCGTCATGCCGGGTCAGAAAGGTCGCGATGTTCTCCGACTCGATGCCGTTGCGGATTTTCGAGTGATAGAGAAATGTGAGCGACACTCCGGAAATCCCCAACTCCTCGCCCATTTCCCGGCGGGCGGCGGCCAGGTAGTCCTCTCCCGGCGCCAGATGGCCGCCGACGCTGGTATCCCACCTGCCGGGCTGGATGTCCTTGGCGGCACTGCGTTTCTGCAGCAGCAGCCGATCACGCGAATCGAAAACCAAAACATGCGCCGCCCGGTGGATCAGCGACGGATCACCATGGCAGCGTGAACGCGGGGCCTGCCCAATGACCCGATCGTGCTCGTCGACGATGTCGAACAGCTCGCCCACCGCAAGCTAGCGATCGAAAAAGGGGCTCTTGGCCGTCACCGACAAGGGGAGCGCGTAGGCGATACGCACCTCCTCGCCGAGCAGACCCAGCTCGACAGCCGCCTTGCCCGCCGAATACATGATCCGGTTGTCAAGCCGCAGATCGGCGGCCCGGCTGGCCGCCGAACCGAGGGCAATACCCAAATCGCCGGTATTGAAGGAGCAGGTGCCACCCGCGGCCAGCATGGCATCACAGTCGACGAAGCCGCAGTAGCCACAATGGGGCAGCCGCAGCGGATCCTTGCGGCTGCCGAACAGAATCACCACCGGCGAGCATTCGAGATTGCCGGCGTCACGGGCAAAGAACGGCAACGAATCCCGCTCGGAAATAAGCAGCATCCGTTCGATCAGCGCCTCCTTCTCCTGCGCACTGACCACGGCCGTCACC
The DNA here is from genome assembly GCA_964441925.1 of uncultured Geothermobacter sp. Lineage (GTDB taxonomy): Bacteria > Desulfobacterota > Desulfuromonadia > Desulfuromonadales > Geothermobacteraceae > Geothermobacter. The sequence goes on along the minus strand of CAYTVY010000163.1, from coordinate 2,716 downwards.
AGCAGATCCTTCCCCTTGCCCTTGGGAGCGGTGCGGGCGGCCATACAGATCTCGGCCGCCGCCTGCAGCAGGAAACTTTCGTTCGTTTCGGGACTGAAATGCGGCATGGCGTCCTCTTTGCGGAAAATGAAGGTGATCAAGGCCGGCTGCACCGGCTTCGAAAGCTACCTTGTTACACTTTCAGTCGTCCCTCTGTCAATGTTCATCGGCAAATTCCACCGTCCGCGAGCACTTGCGAACCCGGGGACGAAAAGCTAGTATTTTCGGAATCCTGCTCCCGCAGCCGGCTAGGCCGCTGCCGGACAGACCGAATCACGTCCGGAGGAGAGAAATCATCATGCACCTGACAGACCGGGATCTGCAACAGCTCGCCAATCGGGGCATCAGCCGGGACGAGATCGAACGTCAGTTCGAGCTGTTCCGCAATCCGCCGCCAGCCGTTGCCGTCGAACGTCCCTGCATCGTCGGCGACGGCATTCTGCGCCTGGACGACGAACGCCGGCGGCGGCTCGCTTCCCTCTTCGACCAGGCAGCGGAAGCGGGGCGTTTTTCACGCTTCGTGCCGGCCAGCGGTGCCGCCACCCGGATGTTCAAGGAACTTTTCCACAGCGACGAAGCCCTGCAGCAATGGGAACATGATGGCGCCTGCCCGAACCATCCCTTCCATCAAACCTTCTTTTCCCATCTCGGACGTTTCGCTTTCTATCCCCGCCTGGCGGCGGCCATGCGCCAGAAGGAACTGGACCCCGACCTGCTGCTCGCGCGGCGGACGCTGGGGCCCTTCCTCGACATCCTGCTGGACGAAGACGGCCTGAACTACGGCCGGACCCCCAAGGGCCTGATCGATTTCCACCTCTACGGCCGTCAGGCGCGCACCCCGATGGAAGAACATCTGGCCGAAACCGTTGCCCTGCTGCCAGGTGGCTGCCGGTCGGGCCGAGTCCATTTCACCGTCTCTCCCGAGTGGCAGACGGCCTTTGCCCGTACCGCCGAGAGGGCCTGCAACGCCATCCGCCGCGCATCCGGCATCGACATCACTGTCGACTTCAGTTGCCAGGATCCGGCGACCGATACCATCGCCGTCAACCCGGATGGCGAACCGGTGCGGAGCGCCGACGGCCGACTCGTACTGCGTCCGGCCGGGCACGGCGCCCTGATCGGCAATCTGGAAAACATGCATGCCGATCTGGTCCTGATCAAAAACATCGACAATGTGGTTCCCACCCACCTGCAACCGGAAGTGGTGCACTGGTGGAAGGTGCTCGGCGGCCTGTTGGTGGAACTGGAAACACAAATCAGAAGCCATCTGCAGGCCATCGACGAGAGCCGGACGGGTGCCGCGGCCGAGGCGGCGGACTTTCTGGGCAAAACCTTCGGCTACACAGCGCCGGCCGCCGGCCCCGAAGCGCCCCCTCGACTGCGAGACATGCTCGACCGCCCCCTGCGGGTCTGCGGCATGGTCGAAAACCGGGGCGAACCCGGCGGCGGGCCCTTCTGGACCCGCACGAACAACGGCGTCAGCCGCCAGATCGTCGAGATGGCCCAGCTCGCCGCCGACCGGCCGCAAACACGCGAGCTGCTGCGGCAGGCAACCCATTTCAACCCGGTCTTCATGGCCTGCGCCCTGCGGGACGCGGCCGGCAAACCGCACCGGCTCGGGCACTACGTCGACGAATCGGCCGTCATCATCACCGAGAAAAGCCTGGCCGGGCAACCAGTCAAGGCCCTCGAGCGGCCGGGGCTGTGGAACGGCGCCATGGCCGGCTGGAATACCCTGTTCGTGGAAATTCCGGCCGCCATCTTCCAGCCGGTGAAGACCGTCAACGACCTGCTGCGTCCGGGACACCAGCCGGGCTGAGTGCCTGCAGAATCAAAACCGTCCGTCCCGGATCGACTTCACCGGCCGGCGTCTTTACGCCGCGCGAAGACGGCCAGCAGCTTCTGCATATCCGGGGTGAGATAGGTCCGGCAACGTCTGGCGATCCCATCCGGAAGCCCCCAAAAGGCCTCGGCGACGGCGCCGGCGATGGCGGCCTGGGTGTCGGCGTCGCCGCCGAGCAGCACGGCGTTGCGCACCGCCTGTTCGAAACTGTCCGCCTCGAGAAAGCAGATCAGCGCCTCGGGCACCGACCCCTGGCAGGTGACATCGAAACCGTAATCCGGCCGGATCTCATCCAGCCGACGGCCAAGATCGTAGCCAAAGGTCGTTTCGACAAAGGACCTCAACCCGGCCTTCCCCTCCCCCTTGCGGGCCAGCAGCACGGCGGCGGCCACCGCCTGCGCTCCCCGGATCCCCTCCGGATGATCGTGGGTCACCGCCGCGCTTTTCGCCGCTTCGGCCAACACTGCCGGCAGGTCGTCGCACAGCCAGCCCACCGGGCTGACCCGCATGGCCGAACCATTGCCGAACGAATGGTAGGGCCCGGCATCATCCGCCCCTCCCCACCGCGCGAACCGCATCCCGTAGCCGGCATCGGGATAACGCCGGTACCAACTTCGATAGGCCACGGCGTAGTCGATACCGTGCAGCAGGGCATCGGCCGTGGCGCAGGTGAGGACCGTGTCATCGGTGAACCGGCAATCGGGGGAAAACAGGGTGAAATCGTCTCCGGTCAGCGGCCGGTGCTCGAACCGCGAACCGATGATGTCTCCGGCAATGGCTCCCAGCATGCTTCGCCCTCCTGTTCCGGTTGCCAGCGGCCTGTCGATCGGCCGC
>CAYTVY010000162.1:0-5367 GCA_964441925.1 uncultured Geothermobacter sp. | reverse complement strand
GAGCTGCCTCATGCCGTAACGCTTGTCACGGCAACAACCGTTGCCATTGGCCGTTCCCGTCGGGGCTGCGGCGGTGCGGCCTGGCCCATCGAGCGGCCTGCCGCTCGTTGGGATGCTTTTCCTGCTGGCCCGAAGCACCTCAGTTCTTCGATGAAACGAACGGAACCTCGACCCACCGAACCTTGGCGACAGCAATGCCCGCCGCGGGCGACGCTCTTTCTGCTTACTCTTTGGAGCGCCAAAGAGTAAGGCGCCGTCCGGGGGCGAAACCCCGGATCCAGCTCGTCCGACCGAAAGGTCGCAAGCAACCTGCGACCGAAACCAACCAGCACCAAGCGGGGAGGCTGCCATGCGACAGGCCCTGGTCATCATCGACATGCTCAATGATTTCGTCCGGCCCGGCGCGCCGCTGGAGGTTCCGGAAACCCGGACGATCCTGCCGGCCCTGCGGCGACGCCTGGAGCAGGCGCGCGCCCAAAAGATACCGGTCATCCACGTCTGCGACGCCCACGCCCCCGACGATCGGGAATTCCGCCGCATGGGCTGGCCGCCGCACGCGGTGCGCGGCACCGAAGGCGCCCGCATCGTCGATGAGCTGGCGCCCCTGCCCGGCGAACCGGTGATCGCCAAGACCACCTACTCCGGCTTCCACGCCACCGAACTGGAAGCACAGCTGCGCCAACTGCAGATCGACGAACTGGTTCTGACCGGCTGCGTCACCAGCATCTGCATTCTCTATACGGCGGCGGACGCGGTGATGCGCGGCTACCGGGTCCGAGTGCCCGTCGATTGTGTCGCCCACCTCGACCCGGAAGAGGGCGCCTTCGCCCTGCGGCAGATGCGGCAGGTGCTGGGCGTCGAGATCATCGAACCGACCGAAACCGAACCGCCGACGAGCACCAGCGGATGCCACCCCTGATCGTCACCGCCGCCGTCATCGAGCGGCAGGGCCGCTATCTGGTAACCCGCCGGCCGGACGACTGCCGGCATGCCGGACTGTGGGAATTCCCCGGCGGCAAACTGGAAGCCGGCGAAACACCCGAGCAGGCACTGAAACGCGAACTGCGCGAGGAACTCGCCATCGACATCGAGGTCGGCAGCATCGTCGATGTCATCTACCATCGCTACGACTGGGGCGCCATTCTGCTGCTCGCCTACCGGGCCCGCATCCTCGGCGGCCACATCCGTCACTTCGGCGTAACGGAACACCGCTGGGTGCGTCCCGATGAACTGCCATTTCTCCCCTTCCTGCCGGCCGACCTCCCCCTGGTGCAAAAGCTGGCCACAACCTGACCCCTTCCACAAACAAACCCCGTATCGCCCCTGGACAGCCCCCGGCGTCGATGTGAAATTTTTTTTCGTATCGATTCGACAGTCGAAACATCGGCGCTATAATTCATGGCAACAGTGCTGGATTGCGAACCCTCTTTTGCCCGTCAAACCGCCAAACACTCCAAACAGGAAACCTGTTTCACAAACACCCCGCCAGAGGGCAAACCGTGCGGCGATTTATCAAACTTTTTACCAGAAATAATAAAATACAATTTTACCAAAGCGTATACAGCCCAGCACACATGCGGCATATTTTGCGATTCATTGGGTAACAATCCGGCCACTTATATAACAGGACATATTTTATATCCCCTTGTTTAAAAAGGATTTTTTCCACTCAATGCCTCCGGCAAAAAAAAGAGATTGACAAAAATAAAACGCCGTATTACTTTTTCGTCCAACTTTTTTAAAACAGCGTGCCAAAACCAGGGCATCACCGGTAACGACGGCAGCTTTCGAGGAGTTGACACTTGGGCACGAGAGGGCGTGAATCCTATTCCATCCAGTCGGTCGAGAACGCACTGGACGTTCTCGAGGCACTCTCGGAAGAGGAAGGCGAAGTCCGTATCTCCCGGCTCAGCCAACGCCTTGGCATGAACAAAACCAGCGTCTTTCGCCTGATGGCCACCTTCGAGAGCCGAGGCTATGTCGAACGCGAGAACGGTTCGAGCAAATACCGGCTGGGGCTTTCAGCCTACGAAGTCGCGCAGAAACTGCTTTCCCGCATGGAGTTGCTGCGCAAGGCCCGACCGGTGATGGAAAAACTGGTCCGCTCCACGAAAGAAGCCGTCTACCTCACGGTGCCACGTGCCGGCGACGTGCTGTTCTTTGACATGGTCGACACCACCCATCAGGTCAAGATCGTTTCCCTGGTGGGCCGCCGTTACCCACTGGAAACAACAGCGGCCGGCCGCATCCAGCTCGCCTTCACCGAGGAGAACGAGCGTCCGCCGCTCGACGCGCTGCTGCAGCGCGAGCTGGCCGCCACCCACGCCCGGGGTTATTGCCAGGATACGGGAACCCTCGGTGACGGCGTCACCGCCCTGGCTGTGCCGTTACTGTCCAAGGCCGGACGACTGGCCGGCAGCCTCTGCCTGGTCGCTCCGGACTTCCGGATGTCCCCGGAACTCATCCGGGACGAACTGGTGCCGCAACTGGTGGAGGCCGGCACCATCATATCCAGCAAGCTCGGCTATGTCGGCCACTTTCTCGGTGGCAGTGTCCCCCCGGGTGGCAATTGAACCAGTAAACTCGTGGTATTGGCGGTGTTCTTTCGTCTCCGCAGACCGGAGACGAAACGGCAAGGAGGTGACAGAGTCGGAATTCAGCAACTGCTGGTGTTCTCCTTCCCTTGCTGCAACCGATGCCAGGGGGAGGAGAAAAGAGTCGGGTTGTTCAACCAACGTAATGAGGAGAGAGAGGAGGCAAAACTATGGCAGAACATCATGCTCATGATCATGAAGGGTATTGGAAAGCGACCCTCGGCCTGGTCAGGAACGTCCTGATCGTCTGGTTCATCGTGTCCTACGGGCTCGGCATCATTCTGGCCCCGGCACTCAACAACATCAAACTTGGCGGTTACCCGCTTGGATTCTGGTTCGCCCAGCAGGGCTCCATTTATGTTTTCGTGGCGCTTATCTTCATCTACGCCAAACTCATGGGCAAAATCGACGAGAAGTTTGACGTCCACGAAGATTAAGGGAGGATCTATACAATGAGTCTGCAAACAACCACTTATATCATCGTCGGCCTGACTTTCGCGCTCTACATCGGCATCGCCATCTGGGCACGTGCCGGCAGCACCAAGGAATTCTACGTCGCCGGCGGCGGCGTTCACCCGGTCCTGAACGGCATGGCCACCGGTGCCGACTGGATGTCGGCCGCGTCCTTCATCTCGATGGCCGGCCTGATCGCCGCCATGGGTTACGGTGGCGGCCTCTTCCTGATGGGCTGGACGGGCGGTTACGTCCTGCTGGCCATGCTGCTCGCCCCCTACCTTCGCAAGTTCGGCAAGTTCACCGTGCCGCAGTTCTTCGGCTCCCGCTACTATTCGCAGGGTGCCAGCACGGTGGCCGTTCTCTGCCTGCTGATGGCTTCCGTCACCTACATCATCGGTCAGATGACCGGTGTCGGTGTCGCCTTCTCCCGTTTCCTCGGGGTTTCGAACACCATGGGCGTCATCGTCGGTATGGCCATCGTCTTCGTCTACGCCGTGTTCGGCGGCATGAAGGGCATCACCTACACCCAGGTCGCCCAGTATTGCGTCCTGATCATCGCCTACACCGTGCCGGCGATCTTCATCTCGCTGCACCTGACCGGCAACCCGCTGCCGCAGCTCGGCCTTGGTTCCGACCTGGTCGGCACCACCACGCCGCTGCTGGACAAACTCGATCAGATCTCAATGGAGCTCGGCTTCGCCCAGTACACCACCACGCCGCGGCTGAGCTACTTCAACATGTTCGTCTACACCGTGTCGCTGATGATCGGTACCGCCGGTCTGCCGCACGTCATCGTCCGCTTCTTCACTGTGCCCAAGGTCAAGGACGCCCGCTCCTCGGCCGGTTGGGCCCTGGTCTTCATTGCCCTGCTCTACACCACCGCTCCGGCCGTGGCGGCGATGGCCAAGATCAACCTGCTCAAGACCATCCATCCCGGCATCATGCAGGGTGCCGACGTCTTCTCGCCGGGCGCCCAGATCAAGTATGACGAGCGTCCCGACTGGATGAAGCGCTGGGAGGTCACCGGTCTGCTGAAGTTCACCGACAAGAACGGCGACGGCCGCATCCAGTACTACAATGACAAGAACAAGGCGTTCGCCGAGAAGGCCAAGGCCGCCGGCTGGGCCGGCAACGAGCTGAGCGTCAACCGCGACATCATGGTTCTCGCCAACCCCGAGATCGCCATGCTGCCCAACTGGGTCATCGCCCTGGTCGCCGCCGGTGGCCTGGCCGCCGCGCTCTCCACCGCCGCCGGTCTGCTGCTGGCCATCTCGTCGGCCATCTCGCACGACCTGCTGAAAGAGAAATTCATGCCCGACCTCTCCGAGAAGGGCGAGCTGCTCGCCGGCAAGATCGCCATGGCCTGCTCCATCGTCGTCGCCGGTTACCTCGGTCTGAATCCGCCCGACTTCGCCGCCGGCACCGTGGCCATCGCCTTCGGTCTGGCCGCCAGCTCCATCTTCCCGGCGCTGATGATGGGCATCTTTAGCAAGACCATGAACAAGCAGGGTGCCATCGCCGGCATGCTGGCCGGTATCGGCGTGACCATGCTCTACGTCTTCGCCCACAAAGGCATCTTCTTCATCAAGGGAACCTCGTTCCTCGGCCTGTTCGGCGGCAAGCCCAACTTCTTCTTCGGTATCGAGCCGAACGCCTTCGGTGCCATCGGCGCGATCGTCAACTTCGTCGTCGCCTTCGCCGTCAAGAACATGACCGCTCCGGTGCCCGAAGAGATCGCCAAGCTGGTCGAAGCCGTTCGTATCCCGAAAGGCTCGAAGGAGATCGGCGGCGCGCACTGAGCCGCGGTTCTTGTCGATTCGATTCGATTGTGTCATTATCCCGCCAGCCCCGTGCTGGCGGGATTTTTCTTGCCCGACACCCCCGACAGGAGAATGCCTCCATGCCCATGTTCACCGTCAGTATCGCCCTGACCTGGATCCTCTATCTGGCCCTCTATTTCATGGCCTTCTTCTGGCTGCGCCGTGCCTGGCGCATCTTCAGGAAAAAGGATTATTCAGAAGTCGCCCTCAAGGGTGGAGAGCCGCCGAAGAACCCGGAGAAATGGGCCCCCTTCACCGGCATCGTCAACCTCGCCGCCGGCCTGGTGGCGGCCTGGGTCGCTCTCGGCGTCCCACTCTACATCGCCACCGGTGTCGCCATCGGTCCATTCATGGATTTCAATACCTGGATCGGCATCGCCGGCTCGACCCTGTGGCTGAAGATCTTCGCCGACTTCGTCATCAGCCGCCAGGCACATCCCTTTCAGTTCGGGAAGAAAAAGAAAAAATAGGATCGCGTAAGGCGCCGTCCGGGGGCG
>CAYTVY010000161.1:0-5373 GCA_964441925.1 uncultured Geothermobacter sp. | reverse complement strand
CGTTCAGTTCGGTCGGCCGCAGGCGGGCCTCGGCCACCAGCAGCCCCCAGGTCGTTTTGCCGTCCGCCACCTGCTGCGCGAGCCCGACCGGACTGCGGCCGAGCAGCCGGCCGAGGACGCAGGCGGCGATCAGCTGCCGGTCGTCCGTTCCCTGCCGGCGCAGATCTCGCAGAACCCTGGCATCGACGCCGAGGCCGGATGCCAGCATCCGGTCGATGACCGCCACGGCCAGGGCGGCCTCACCCTCCGGCACCGGCGACAGCTCTTTCAGCACGTCCTTCGGCATCAAGGCAGGCCATTGCCGGCCCTTTCCCCTCCGTTCGAGCCAGGAGGCGGCGCTCTGTCCGGTCTGGCGTTCCAGGTAGAAGGCCAGCCAGAGATCCCGCGAGGCGACACCGGACATGCGGGCCCGCACGATCTCTTTTTTGTCTTTGGCGAACAGATGGGCCAGCAGGCTGTTCTGGCTGGTGGCCAGGATGTAATCGTCGGTGGCCGCCGGCCTGTCCGGATCGAACTCGCGGTCCCGGAAACAGTGACATTCGATGGTCGATATCGCCCGGGCATTGCCGGCCGCAAGCAGGACGAACAGCAGTGGGATAAGGATCTGTTTCATGATCATCTCCTTTCTTCCCCCATTCTGCGCATCGGGACGGCCCTGTCCTTGACGCGGGTCAAGCTTCGGCCCGCCGGATCAGCCAGCAGCGGTGGATGGGGGGCCGCCGGCCGAAGTCGGGCGGCAGAGAAGGTTCGGTCCAGTCCTCCACCGACCAGCGCCGTTCGACTGCGGGATCGAGCCTGAACCCGCGCCTGTTGGTGGAAAAGATCAGCAGGCCTCCCGGCGCCAGACGGCGCATGGCCAGCTCGAGCAGCTTCACCTGGTCGCGCTGCACGTCGAAGGTGCCGGCAAAGCTCTTCGAGTTGGAGAAGGTCGGCGGGTCGCAGAAGATCAGGTCGTATTCGGCCCGCTCCCGCCGCAGCCACTCGAGGCAGTGGGCGCGCACCAGCCGGTGGCGACGGCCGTGAAAGCCGTTGAGGCGCAGGTTCCTTTCGGCCCAGTCGAGGTAGGTGCGCGACAGGTCGACGCTGGTCGTCGTTTTCGCGCCGCCGGCGGCGGCGTGCACCGTGGCGCTGGCCGTGTAGCAGAAGAGGTTGAGAAAGTGCCGGCCGGCGGCCAGTTCACGGATCAGCCGGCGGGCCGGCCGGTGATCGAGAAAGAGCCCGGTGTCGAGGTAGTCCTGCAGGTTGACCAGCAGCCGCAGTCCGTCTTCCTCGACCTCGAACAGCTCCCCCCTGCGTGCCAGCGGCCGGTACTGCTCGCGGCCCTTCTGACGGCGCCGTTCCTTGCAGTAGAGCCGGTCGGCGGGCAGGCCGCATTCTTCCAGCAGGATGTCGATCGCCACCTCCAGCCGGGCCCGGGCCAGCCGCTCGTCGATGTGGGACGGCGGCCTAAACTCCTGGACGTGCAGCCGTTCGCCGTAACGATCGATCGCCAGGGCGAATTCGGGGATGTCCCGGTCATAGATGCGATAGCAGGCGACGTGCTCTTTGTCCGCCCAGCGCTGCAGCCGGCGCAGGTTCTTGCGCAGCCGGTTGCGGAACATCGCGCCGTCCCGGCGGGCGCGCTCCTGCCAGGGACTCTCGGCCCGCTGCCGGCGGTGTTCCGGACACAGGTCGAAGAGATAGAAGCGGCAGTCGAGGGGACCGTTTTTCACCCGGCTGGAGCGTTTCGCCGCCCAGCCGGTGGCCCGTGCCAGGTCGGAATCGCCGGTCAGCAGGCCGGCCCGCCAGCCGGAAAGCGTGGCAAAGAGTTCTCCGATGCCGGCATAGAGGCGCCGGAGGGCCAACCGGTCGCCGAGACGTTCGCCGTAGGGCGGATTGACCACCAGCAGGCCAGGGCCGCCCGGCAGTTCGGTGGCGGACAGATCCTCGATCCGCCGCGTGCGTACGGCAACCCGGTCGGCCAGGCCGGCAGCAGCCAGGTTGCGCCGGGCGACGGCGACCATCTCGCCGTCGGCGTCGAAGCCGAGGATCCGGGGTACGAGCGGACGCTGCCCGTCGGCGATGGCCGCGGCCTCGTCCCGCAACTGCCTCCAGAGATCCGGCCGGTGCCCGGGCCAGGCCTCGAATCCGAACCGCTCCCGGCGCAGGCCCGGGGCGATACGGCCGGCGATCATCGCTCCTTCGAGCAGAAAGGTGCCGGAGCCGCACATCGGGTCGAGCAGCACCGCGCCGCTGCCCGCCAGCTCGGGCCAGCCGGCCCGGATCAGCAGGGCGGCGGCCAGGTTTTCTTTCAGGGGTGCCTGCCCCGCCCCGGTACGGGTGCCCCGCCGGTGCAGGCCCGGCCCTGAAAAGTCGAGATAGAGGCGGACCTCGTTTTGGGCCAGAAAGAGGTGGAAACGCACGTCCGGGTTTTCCGTGTCGACATCCGGCCGGGAGCCGTTCCGGCTGCGCAGGGAGTCGACCAGCGCATCCTTGACCCTGAGAATCGCGAAGCCGGAGTGTTCGAGCACCGAACGGCGGCTGGCCACCGTCAGGGCGAAACGGCCGCCGGCGAGATGTTCCGGCCAGTCGAATCCCCGCGCGGCGTGGTAGAGGTCGTCGTAACCGGCCACCTGCCAGGTCGCCAGCTCGAGCAGTACCCGGCTGCCCAGGCGCGACCAGAGGCAGAGGCGGTAGAGCGTGTCCAGCTCGCCGACACCGCCGACACCGCCCTGGGTCAGGCGCAGCTCGCGGCCGCCGAGGTCGGCCAGCTCGACCTGCAGGAGTTCTTCCAGTCCTTGCGGTACCGGAACGAAGAAACGCATGCGGTTTCCTGTTGACGAAAAAACCCCAGGACTCATCGCCCTGGGGTTGATTTTCTGGAGCGGGAAACGGGATTCGAACCCGCGACTTCGACCTTGGCAAGGTCGCACTCTACCACTGAGTTATTCCCGCTTGTCGGTGTTGCCCTTGCGAGGCGGGGCAATTTATAGCAAAACGAAAGTGGCAAGTCAAACAAAAAAAAAACACTTTTTTCGGTCGCGGCCGAAAGTTGCGGAAAAACCGGCTATTTTCTTGAAATTACACTGAAAAAACGCACCAGGTAGTCGAGACCGGAGACAACGGTCAGCACCAGGGCGATAACGAAGAAGAACATGCCGACCTTGTGCATGTCGACATGAAAAAGCTCGATCGGCAGCCCGAAGAACCAGTAGTAATCGTAGTGCAGCATCAGTCCCGGCAGGGCACTCATCTGGAAGATGGTCTTGTACTTGCCCAGCGGGCTGGCGTCGATGACCACACCCTCCGAGGAGGCGATCGAGCGCAGGCCGGTGATGATGATCTCCCGCGACAGGATGATCAGCACCATCCAGGCGGGTACCCTGCCCAGGGGGATGAGCATGATCATCACCGCCATCACCAGCAGCTTGTCGGCCAGGGGATCGAGAAACTTGCCGAGCACGCTGACCACCTGCCACTTGCGGGCCAGCCAGCCGTCGAAGGCGTCGGTGATGGCCGCCAGGCCGAAGACTGCGGCCGCCCACATGCCGGCGCTGCGGCTGTCGTAGGTCAGCAGCCAGGCGATCAGGGGCACGGCGAGGATGCGCCCCATGGTCAGCAGGTTGGGCAGATTGAAAAGTCCGGTTCGGATATTCACAATGTCGGCTCTGTCTGCTGGCGATAGATTTCGAAGTAATGCCTGACCCTGCGGACGTAGCGCTGCGTTTCCGGGAACGGGGGAATGCCGCCGTACCTTCGTACCGCCGACGGACCGGCGTTGTAGGCGGCCAGGGCCAGGTCGAGGTCGTTGTCGAACAGATCGAGCATCCGCCGCAGGTAGCGGCTGCCGCCGCGGATATTATCGACGACATCGAGCGGATTGACAACATCCAATTCGGCCGCCGTCCCGGGAATCAGCTGCATCATGCCCATGGCCCCCTTGCGGCTGACCGCCTCCGGCTCGAAATCGCTCTCGACCTTGATCACCGCCCGGATCAGGGCCTCGTCCAGGCCGTAGAGCCGGGCGAAGTAGTCGATGATGTCGTAGATGCTGCTCTCGCGGCTGAAATAGAGCTGCCAGTCTCCTTCCAGCGGGGTGTCGGTAAAGACGACCGAACCGTCGGGACGAACCTGGCGGTAGATCGCCGCCGTCACCGGTGACGCGATCGCCAGTGCCAGGGCCGCCAGCAGGCATGTACGGGCCATCCCTTTCATCAGAGGGCCTGTATACCCCAAAAGGCCTGAAAATTCAACATGGTATGCCTATTGAATTTGGTTGACACGACAGGAAGCGGATGCGGATAATGACATTTCGTACCGAAACAGCCCCGACATCACTTGCGTCATGGCGGCCGCAGGTCCGGCAGACCCCGCCCGCCCGGTAGTACAAAACTATGAAGATAACATCCGATTTTCTGGTCATCGGCAGCGGCATCGCCGGTCTTTCCTACGCGTTGAAGGTGGCAGATCACGGCAGCGTTTGCATCGTCACCAAAAGCCGAAGCGACGACAGCGCCACCAACCTGGCGCAGGGCGGCATCGCCGCCGTCAGTTCGGCCGCCGACAGCTTCGACCAGCACGTCGAAGACACCATGGTCGCCGGCGCCTGGCTGTCGAAGCCCGACATCGTACGCCTGGTGGTCGAAAGCGGCCCGGAGGCGATCCGCGACCTGGTGCGCTGGGGCGTGCAATTCAGCCGCCGCAACGACAACACGTTCGATCTGACACGCGAGGGCGGCCACAGCCAGCGCCGCATCCTCCACTTCAAGGACATGACGGGCCAGGAGATCGAGCGGGCCCTGGTCGAGGCGGTCAGCCGGCACCCGAACATCACCGTCTACGAAAACCACATCGCCATTGACCTGATCACCGCCCGCAAGATCGGCGGCGGGGACGAACGCTGCCTCGGCGCCTACGTGCTCGACCGGAACAGCAACGAGATCATCACCTTCGGCGCCCCGATCACCACCCTGGCCACCGGCGGCGCCGGCAAGGTCTACCTCTATACCTGCAATCCCGACATCGCCACCGGCGACGGTGTCGCCATGGCCTACCGGGCGGGAGCGACGGTGGCCAACATGGAATTCATGCAGTTCCACCCCACCACCCTCTTCCACCCGCACGCCAAGTCCTTTCTCATCTCCGAGGCGGTGCGGGGCGAGGGCGCCATCCTGCGCCGGGCCGACGGCACCGCCTTCATGGAGGGCTACCATCCCCTGAAGGACCTGGCGCCGCGCGACATCGTCGCCCGCGCCATCGACAACGAGATGAAGATCCACGGCGACGACTGCGTCTTTCTCGACATCACCCACAAAAGCGCCGACTACCTGAAGGACCGCTTTCCCAACATCTACCGCAACTGCCTGCGCTACGGCATCGACATGACGAAAGAGC
>CAYTVY010000160.1:0-5385 GCA_964441925.1 uncultured Geothermobacter sp. | reverse complement strand
AGAAATAAAACCCGACCTGGAAGTGCGATTATTGTTATGCGTCTGTTTTTGTTGGCAATCCTCCTGTTCGCGAATCTCGTTGCCATCCCGCAATTGGTTTGGGCCGGCGTGCCCGGGGCCGCCGAAGCCAAGGCACGGTGCCCGATATGCGGCATGTTCGTCGCTCCCTATCCGACGTGGCAGGCGGTCATCCTGTTCACCGGTGGCAGCCGGCTTGATTTCGACGGTCCCAGGGACCTGTTTCGTTACCTGCAGGAACCTTCGCGACAATTGCCGGGACGGACGGTAAAGGAGGTCCGGGAAGTCTGGGTGACCGAGTATTACTCGGCAAGGCCGGTTTTGGCCGACGAGGTCTACTTCATTGCCGGCAGCGATGTGCTCGGCCCCATGGGGCAGGAACTGGTGCCGGTGCGGGGAACGAAACCGGCTGAAACCTTCATGCGTGACCATGGAGGCGGCAGGCTGTTCCGTTTTGACGGCCGCGAGCTGAAGGAGATCGAAAGGGATTGATGCCGCGTTATCCGCGCTTTCTGCTGTTGCTGCTGCTGTTGTTCGGGATTCTGGCCGGTTGTCTGGTCGTTGGTTCCCGCCAGCGGCAGCGGGCGGACGCCGCCTGGCTCGAACCGCGTCGGCAACTGGTGCGGACGCTGCGGCTGACCGACTTTTCCCTCTGGACCGAGGCCCGCTACACCCGCCATCCGTCACAGGCCGATTTTTTCACGCCTTTCCAGGATGCTCCGGGCGCGCTGGAGCATTTTCCTTCCGGCTCGCTGTTGGCACCGCCGGTCACCAACCTGCAAACCCGTATTCTGGTTCGTCAGGCGGAACCTTGAGATGCGCCAACTCAAACTTCTCGAATTCGCTCTCGCCTCGCTCTGGCGCCGCCGGTGGAAAACCGGTTCGATTCTTGTCGTCTATATTCTGACGGTGACGGCTCTGGCCTCGATCCTGCTGCTTGCCCGCTCCCTGCAACGAGAGGCGCAACTGTTACTGAGCGAGGCGCCCGAGCTGGTGGTGCAGCGCCTGGCCGCCGGTCGTCATGCGCTGATGCCGGCGTCGGCAGCCGAAAGTCTGCGTACGATTCCCGGGGTGGGCGAGGTCAGGCCGCGTGTCTGGGGCTATTACTACGATGCCCTGACCGGCGCCAATTATACCCTGTTGGGTGTCGACGGGAAGACGGAAGAGGTGACGTTGCTGCAGGGCCGGTTGCCGCGTGCGGCGGATGAATGCGCCGTCGGCAGTGGCGTGGCGGCGATCCGCATGCTCGAGGTCGGCGACGACCTGATCCTGATCGACGGCAACAACCTGGGAGTGAGTTTGCAGGTTGTCGGCATTTTCACCTCGCCGTCCCGCCTGCTGGCCAACGACCTGATTCTGATGGAGAGCCGGGCCCTGGCCGCTTTTTTTGCCTTGCCGGCAGGAATGGTGACCGACATCGCCGTCGAGGTGCGCAATCCGAACGAGATCGACACCGTGGCCCGCAAAGTCCGCCGGCTGCTGCCGAACAGCCGCCCGATCACCCGGCACGAGATTCTGCGCACCTATGATGCGGTTTTCAACTGGCGCAGCGGCATGCTGCTTTCCATTTTTCTTGCGGCACTGCTCGCCTTCGTCATCCTTGCCTGGGACAAGGCGACCGGCCTGAGCGCCGAGGAAAAACGGGAAATCGGTGTTCTGAAGGCCATCGGCTGGGATACGGCTGATGTCCTGTGGCTGAAGTTCTGGGAAGGGGTGGTCATTTCCCTGACCGCCGTACTGAGTGGGCTGCTGCTGGCCTGGGTTCATGTTTTCTTTTTCGGCGCACCGCTGCTGGCGATGGTGCTCAAGGGCTGGTCGGTGCTCTTCCCGGCCTTTGATCTGGTGCCGAGAGTCGCGTTGTCGCAGCTGCTGTCCCTGGTACTGCTGACCACGGCTCCCTACGTGGTGGCGACGATCGTCCCTTCCTGGAAGGCGGCGATCACCGACCCGGACACGGTGTTGCGGGGTGGGTAGTGGGCCGAGATTTTTCCTGCACGGCGATGCAGGGTCGCAGAGAAGAACAAAACCTGAATCAGTGAGCTTGTCACCGGCGAATAGCGCAAATCATTGACCTGCCTGTGCTCTCCAAAAATCACCGGCGAACCTAAGGGTGCGCCTTAGATTTTTGGAAATCACATTCAGGCCAAGCACTTACACTCTTCATCCGGCACAAACCCACTGATTCAGGCAAAAGTCAGAAAACGGTTTCTGCGCTTCTGCATCTTGAGTGCGCATGGCGGACGGACGTGCGCCAGATCATGAGCGGCACGGGCCGACGGGCATGGCAATGATCCAGTTGGAAAACGTCACCAAGGTCTACAATCCGCGCCGGCCCGACCGAGTCGAGGCGCTGCGCGGGATTTCCCTGCGGATTGTGGAGCGGGACGTGTGCGTACTGCAGGGGCCGAGCGGCTCCGGCAAGAGCTCCCTGCTCTCGCTGATCGGCTGCATGACCCGGCCGACCAGCGGCCGGGTGCTGCTCGAAGGGCGGGAGGTGTCGCGGTTGCCGGAGCGTTTTCTCACCGAGGTCCGTCGGCAGACCTTCGGTTTCATCTTTCAGCAGTATCACCTGATGCGTGACCTGTCTGCCCGGGAGAATGTCCTGCTGCCGCTCTATCCTCTGGCAGACGGCTTTGCCGCCATGCGCCGGCGGGCCGATGAATTGCTGGCCCGTTTTGGGCTGGCGGACAAGGCGCAGCACAAGGTGCGCTGGCTTTCCGGGGGTGAACAGCAGCGGGTGGCCGTTGCCCGGGCCCTGATCAACCGGCCGCGGATGCTGATTGCCGACGAGCCGACCGCCCATCTCGACAGCCGGCTGAGTCGGGAGCTGCTCGGCATCCTGCAGGAGCTGGCCGCCGATGGGATGTCGCTCCTGCTGGCGACCCATGATCCGCTGGTGGCCGACCATCCGATGGTCGAAAACCGCTTTCGTCTGCGCGATGGCCTTCTGCTCGAGGCGGATGGATGATTTTGCATCCCGGCATACTGGCACTGCTGTTGGGATCGCTGCTTTCGCTGTTGCTGCTGACCCTGGCCCTGCCGGTGGCATGGGCGGTCTTGCGGTGTTGGCGACCTGAGTCCTGCTCCGAGGAGCAGTTGCGTCTGGAGCAGCGGACCTCTCTGGTTTCCACCCTGGTTGCCTGGGCCGTCGGTTTTCAGCTGGTGGGGCTGCTCCTCTTTGTCTACACCGTCGACAGCCTGCATGGCCAGTTCGTCGGTGCCATGTGCGCCACCGGTACCCTGAACGCCAATCCGGTCGGCTGGCGTTTGTTGCCGCTGAAACTGCTGCTTTTCTTTCTGGCGGCTTTCTGGCTGGTGCTCAACGGTCTGACCCGGCGAGCCCCCGACTATCCCCTGACACGTGTCGTCTATGGTCTGCTGCCGGTACTCTGGCTGCTGGTGTTGCTCGATTTCATGTGGCAGGTGGCGTTCTTTACCGGTTTGCAGCCGCAGATCATCACCTCCTGCTGCGGTTCCCTGTTCAGTGCCGCCGGCAGTGGTGTGGCCAGCAGTCTCGGCCGGTTGCCGGTGCGGCCGGTGATGGTGCTTTTCTACGGCTGGTCGCTGCTGCTGGTCGGGATGTTGCTGGCCATGCTCCGTTTCCAGGCCGGCTGGCTGCGGCCGGTGACGGCGCTGGCGGCTGCTTTTTTCGTCCCCCTGGCGCTGGCCGCAACCATCAGTTTCATCGCCGTCTACATCTACCAGCTGCCTGGGCACCACTGCCCGTTCGACCTGCTGCAGGCGGGCTATCACTGGATTGGCTATCCATTGTATCTTGGGCTTTTCGGCGGGAGTTTCTTCGCCATGCTGCCGGGAATGGGGCGCCTGCTTGGGCGGGTGCCGTCGCTGCGTCTTTTGGTCGCGGCCGCCGAGCGGCGCTGGATTCTGCTGGCCCTGGCCGGACTCGTTCTCTTTCTGTCGCTGGCGACCTGGCCGGTGGTGGCAGGTCCTTTTCGGTTTCTGACTTTTGTCTGAGGAGAGTCTTGTATGGGATTTCTGCGATGCCTGGCGATTCTGTCGTGGTTGCTGCTGACGGTTTCTTCATCCTTTGCCGCCCGTTACCAGCGATCGGTTGTGGCCTACCAGGTGCCCGATGTCGTCCTGCTCGACCAGAACCGGCAGCGGATCAGGCTGCCGGAGCTGCTGGCCGGCGACGGACCGGTGCTGGTCGATTTCATCTATGCCACCTGCACCACCATCTGTCCGGTGATGTCGGCCGGTTTCGCCAATTTGCAGAAGAAACTGGCCGAACAGGGGCAGACTGCCCGGTTCGTTTCCCTCACCATCGATCCGGAGCACGATTCGCCGGAAATTCTCAGGGAATACGCCGGGCGTTACCGGGCACAAAAAGGCTGGACCTTTCTCACCGGCAACCGCGACGATATCGTACGGGTGATGCGGGCCTTCGACGCCTTCGTACCCGACAAGATGGAGCACTACCCGCTGGTCTTCCTGCGGGAACCGGACGGAACACGCTGGGTGCGGATCTACGGCCTGATCGGCACACGGGATCTGATGCGCGAGCTGCGCCGGCTCTATCCCGCTTTTCCGGGGACATAATACCTGTTTTGAAATGTGTATTATGTCCCCGGAAAAAGAAATGGCGTGCGAAGGGGATTCCTGTCTCAGGAGGACTGCCCCAGCAGGCCGCGGTAATCCTCCTCGACCAGGAGCAGGTGCTGATGGGTCGAGCTGGCGTTGGCCAGGTAGATGTCGCGAACCTTCGCGTCGTCGATCTTTTCCGCTGCCGCCCGCAGCTGTTTTTCCAGCTGCTCTTCCTGCTCGATGGCCAGTTCCAGGGCCAGGCGCTCGTCGAAATCGCCGACCAGGGTGCGCTGCAGCGATTTCCACCAGGAAGACCCGGTGTTGGGCGGGGCGGCCATCAGCTCGTCGAAGGAGGGGAGGTCGTTGTCCGGATAGGCATTGTAGAATGTCAGGGCATGCTGGCGCTCCTCACGTCCCAGCAGCTCGAACGTTTTCTTCACCCGCCCGTCAAAGGCTTTCTGCGCGGCGAAGTTGTAATAATCCATCGCGTCCTTTTCGGTCTGGATGGCACTTTTGAGTGCCTCCTTCAGATCGGCTTTCTCCATGCAGCTGCATTCCTCCTGAACAGTATACTGTATACAACCTAACATGAAGCGGCCGGCCCTGGCCAGTATTTTGTGCCGGCCTGTTGTGCCGGCCCGGGCGCAGTCCGGGGGGCCGTTGGTGGTGATGGTGAGCATGTCTGACATTCTCTGACATTTTTACGAAAAAAGGGGCCAGCGAAACTCGCTAACCCCTTGAAATCTGGAGCCACCCAAGGGACTTGAACCCTCGACCTACTGATTACGAATCAGTTGCTCTACCAGCTGAGCTAGGGTGGCA
>CAYTVY010000159.1:0-5387 GCA_964441925.1 uncultured Geothermobacter sp. | reverse complement strand
AAAATCACCGGCGAACCTGTGGGTGCGCCTTAGATTTCTGAAAAGAACATCCAGGCCAAGCACTTACACTCTTCATCCGGCACAAACCCACTGAGTCAGGAGTCAGTCTGGCAATTGTCCCCCCGGCATGTTAGAAAAGGGTGGTGAATGCGTTCCGGATGACCGGAACCGTCCGTCCGATTCCCGACGATCCCTTTTGTCGCACTGGAGGAGCCCCATGCATCATTTCGCCCTGACCATCATCGGCCGGGATCGCCCCGGTATCGTTTCCCGGGTGACCGAAATCCTCTACCACATGGGTTGCAACATCGCCGATTCGAGCTGCTCGATTCTCGGGGGACAGTTCGCCATGCAGCTGATCATTTCCCATCCGGAATACGAGCGGGGTGAGCAGTTGCGTGACTTTTTTTCGCCACTCGAACAGGAGAACCTGTCGGTTTTTCTGCGCACCCTGCGTCCCGGGGGAGAAAAACGCCCCGAGCTGAAGGGCGATCTGTGCATGGTTTCGGTCTACGGATCGGACCGGCCGGGAATCGTCTACCGGGTGGCGCGTGAACTCGGCGAACGAGGCATCAACATCACCGACCTGAACACCAAGCTGATCGGCAGCGAGCAGCGGCCGGTCTACGTGATGATGCTGGAGGCGACTCTGCCGCCCGAGATCAGCGTCGAGGAACTCGACCGGATCATGGCAAAGGTCAGGGAGGATCTCGGGGTCGACATCTCCGTGCGCAGCATCAATCCGGTGGAGCTCTGATCGATGGCGGTCAGGGAGATTCTGCTCTACCCGGATCCGCGACTGAAGCAGGTCTGCCGGCCGGTCGATCGTCTCGATGCCGCCGTGCGGTCGCTCATCCGCGATCTGCTCGATACCATGTACGATGCCGGTCATTCGGTGGGGGTGGCGGCACCGCAGATCGGTGCCGATCTGCGGGTAGTGGTGATCGACGTGTCGCACAGCAAACTGGGGCGTGACGACAACCATGGCTGCCTGGTGATGATCAATCCGGTGATCCTCGAGACCGAGGGCGAAAAGACGATGCGCGAGGGGTGCATGAGCGTGCCCGACTATACCGGCAACGTCACCCGCGCCGAGAAGATCCTGGTGCAGTTCACCGATGCGCAGGGCAGCGAGCAGGTGGTGCGGGCCCGCGGCTTCGAGGCGGTGGCCATCCAGCACGAAATCGACCACCTCGACGGCCTGCTCTTTCTCGACCGGGTCTCCAGTCTGAAGACCGACGTCTTTCGGCGCAAGCGGCGTTGATCCGCAATCAGCGTGGGGCCCGGTAGCCCCCCGGAATGCCGTTCTTGCTCAGCACGATCTGCCACAGCTGGTTGGAGCGGGCACGGAAGCCGCCGGCGCAGGAGAGCAGATAGTAGCGCCACATCCTGTGGAACCGCTCGTCGTAATCCGCCTGCAGCTGGGGCCAGGCGGCCTCGAAGTTGCGGTGCCAGGCCATCAGGGTGCGGTCGTAGTCGGGGCCGAAGTTGTGCCAGTCCTCGAGGACCAGCAGCCCCTCCCAGGCTTCGCTGACCTGACGGGCCGAGGGGAGCATGCCGTTCGGGAAGATGTAGCGCTCGATCCAGGGGTCGGTCTTGATGGCGGTCGTGTTGCCGGCGATGGTGTGCAGCAGGAAAATGCCGTCATCGGCGAGCAGCTCGTGCACCTTGCGGAAGTAGGTGCGGTAGTTCTTGTAGCCGACATGCTCGAACATGCCGATGGAGATGATCCGGTCGAAGGAGCCCTCGACCTCCCGGTAGTCGCAGACCCGGATGTCGACCGGCAGGCCGTTGCACATTTCGCGGGCCAGTTCGGCCTGGGCGGTGGAGACGGTGATGCCAACCACCTCGACGCCGTAGCGTTCGGCCATGAAACGGGCCGTGCCGCCCCAGCCGCAGCCGATGTCGAGCACCCGCATGCCCTGATGCAGCTGCAGTTTGCGGCAGGAAAGGTCGAGCTTGTTCTCCTGGGCCTGTTCCAGGGTCTCGGCGCCGCTCCAGTAGCCGCAGGAGTAGATCATCCGCGAGTCGAGCATCCGGCGGTAGAGATCGTTGCCGATATTGTAGTGATGTTCTCCCACCTGAAAGGCACGGCGGCGGGATTGCCGGTTGAGCAGACGGGCCTTCAGACCGTCGAGGACGGCGGCAAACGAGGTCACCTGCTGATCGAGACGGGCCCGCAGCAGGTGGCAGATCAGCTCGTCGATGGCGTCACAGTCCCACCAGCCGTCCATGTAGGACTCGCCCAGCCCCAGCGATCCGTCGGCGAGCAGCCGACGGAAGAAGCGCTCGTCGTGGACCCTGATGTCCCAGGGCCGGTCGCCGTCGATCTGGACGTCGGCCCGTTCAAGAAGCTCACAGACGGTCGTGCGAAATCCTCCCTTGTCCATGACGGTCCCTCCCCCTGCAGGATGTCCCGAACCATGGAGCCGGCCGTCGTGTAGCTGGACGTTCTCAGCCGCGGTTACGGGACTTCAGCCATGTGATGATTCGGCCGGCAACCTGGTTGCCGGCATGGACGCAGTCGTTCAGTCCGACGCCGTAAAAGGCGTTGCCGCTGATAAAGAGGCCCGGTAGCGTCGTCAGGTGTTCTTCCAGGGCCGCCACCCGTCGGCGGTGTTCGAGCAGATACATCGGAATCGCCCGGCGATGGCGGAAGATCCGGACGAAGTCCGGTGCGGCCTGGATGCCCATGATGCGCTCGAGGTCGGCCCGCACCATTGCCAGCACCTGCTCGTCGGACAGCTCGATTGCCTCGGTGTAGGTGGCACCGCCCATCATTGAGCGCAGCAGGACCATGCCGTCCGGCGCCCGATGGGGGAAGATGCTCGAATCCCAGAGGGTGCCGAGAATGCGGCAACCTTCGCTGCGGGGAATCAGGTAACCGAAACCGTCCAGGTCCAGCGGAATCTTCTCCCGCCGGTAGCCGAGGCAGACGACGTTCATCGGCGCGTAGGGAATCCGGTCGAGCAGGGTGTCGATGTCGAGGTCCAGGGTCTCGACCATGGTCTTCAGCGCATGGGCGGGAGCGCAACTGAGGATGACCTCGGCCTCGAGGTGCTCACCGTTTGCCAGTTCGACGGACCAGCCGTCGGTCTGTTTCCGGATGGCGATGACCTCTGTCCCCAGCCGGATGTCGCCACG
Organism: uncultured Geothermobacter sp.; assembly: GCA_964441925.1. Classification (GTDB taxonomy): domain Bacteria; phylum Desulfobacterota; class Desulfuromonadia; order Desulfuromonadales; family Geothermobacteraceae; genus Geothermobacter. The sequence goes on along the minus strand of CAYTVY010000159.1, from coordinate 2,243 downwards.
TATGGCTCTGCCCAGAGAATCGGTCAGCTTCTGGATCCCCCCGGCAAAGGAGGTCAGGATGCCTCCCGGACCGGCGGCGCCGGCGACCTGCTTGCCCGCTTTGCGTTCCTGCCGTTTCTTGCGGGCGAGCTTGATCATCGCCTTGAGCAGGCCGCCGAATTCCTGTTCCAGTTCGCAGATCCGGGGAAAACAGCTCTGCAGACTCATCCGTTCGGGATCGCCGGCGAAAATCCCGGAGACCATGGGCGCAATCAGCTTGTCGAGGGCCTCGCCGCCCAGGCGCCGGCGGGCGAAATCGGCCAGGCTTTCGTCTTCGGTGCTGCGGCGGGGAGGCACGAAAAACTCCCCAGCCAGCCGCAGTTTTCCCGGCCAGCTGATCAGTGGGGAGCGGAGAAAGGCCGGCCCCGATTCGGGCAGCCGGTGCAAATGGCCGCGGCTGTAGATGAAACGTTTGCGGGCATTGTCGCTGGAGCGCAGCAAGTGTTCGCTGATACCGATCTCCCGGCACAGGTCGAGGGTCGCCGGTTTGTTGTCGAGAAAACCGTTCGGCCCCCATTCGCAGAGGAATCCCTCCTCCTGGAGGCTCCGGATCTTGCCGCCCAGTCGCGGCTCTTTTTCCAGTACCGTGATGGATATGTCCATGCCGGCTTTTTCGGCCTGACACTCTATGGCATGGGCGGCGGCCAGTCCGGAGATGCCGCCGCCGATGATGATGACGTCGATCATGCAGTTCGTCCTGTTTGTTGCGAGAATGGTGCGATGTTAGCCCGATGGCCCTGGATCAGGCAAGAGAAGAACCCCCTAGGGAGTTCAGGCGGGCGAAAAAACCGGGGTCGATGCGTTTCATCTCCACGACACTGGCCGCCAGACCTTCTTCCAGGGTCGGATAGCGCAAGCGGACGCCGAGCTGCTGCCGCATCCTGCTGTTGTCCATGCGCCGCGATTCCTGGAAATAGGAGAGCATCAGCGGATTCATGACTCTTTTCGCGTCGTCCATCGATACCTGGGGTGGCCGTGGCAGTCCGAAGGCGTCGGCCACGGCGTTGAAATAGTGGGTCATGCTGCTTTCCTGGCCGTCGCAGACGTTGAAAATATCGCCGTGTGCTCCCTTTTCCAGGGCGGCCAGGCAGACCTGGGCCAGGTCGTCGGCGTGAATGCGGTTGGTGCGGGGAGCTTCCCGTTCGTCGAGCAGAGGGTGCCCTTCGATGATCCGGTGCAGGGCGAAGCGAAAAGGACCGTAGATGCCGGTCACCCGGAGAATGACGGTGGGCACGCCCCGTTCTTCGCCGAAGTCGCGAATTACTGTTTCGGCGTCGAGGCGGCGCCTGGCCCGGGCCGTCTGGGGATTGACGGGGGTGGTTTCGGTGACGATTCGGCCGCCGCAGTCGCCGTAGACGCCGCTGGTGCTCAGGTAGACCAATTTCGCCGGTTCCGCGCCACTGGTCACCGCCTGACAGAAGTGTCGTATCTTCGGGTCGATCGGTCCCCCACCGGGGGGCGGGGCGGCGTAGAGGACCAGGCTGCCGGCGGTCGGCAAGTCCTTCAGGCTGCCAGGGTCCATCAGATCGGCGACAATCGGCCGGATGCCCTGTTCTTCCGCCAGCCGGGCACTTTTTTCGCTGCGTACCACGCCGGTGACACGCATCCCCCGTTCCATCGCCAGTCGGGCCGTCCGGCGGCCGATGTCACCACAGCCGATGATCAGCAGATGTGGCAAAACGTGAAACTCCTTGCTGGTGTCGGTTCGCGCTTGCGCTGGTGAGGTGTTCGCTGATTCGGGATTTATACCCTTCTTGCCGGCCGTTCGCAAGATGCCTGTCGTCCGCGGGCTGCACATTTGCACAGTCGGCCGGCAGACAAATGCCCTGCAAGGGATACGGAGATTCACATGGTGTAAAAAATTCGCTTGCGCTAGGCTGCAATCAACGTCGGAAATGTTGTGGCAGGCGTTTCCGGTGTGAGTTGCTCAACTCGTTTCCTTACCCTCCTTACAAGCAACACCAGCGTCACAACCCTTCTGTTTGACGCGCCGCTTATCCCTCCTGTGCGGCGCGTCTTTTTTTTGTGCCTCTCTGCTAAAGTTCTCCCCGCTGCTGTCGATAAGATGAACAAAGGCAACGGACCGGACCCATCCGTTGCCGACAATTCACCTCCATTGGCGCGCCGCGTTCTCCCTCCTGACCGGCGCGTCTTTTTTATTCCTGAATCAGTGAGCTTGTCACCGGCGAATAGCGCAAGTCATT
>CAYTVY010000158.1:0-5439 GCA_964441925.1 uncultured Geothermobacter sp. | reverse complement strand
GCCGGCAGCTCGATCCCGATTTCAACATGATCGGCTATCTGCGTCCCTGGCTGGAAAGACTGGTCAAGGAACGCCTGTCACCGGGCAATCTCGGCCGCGACTTCGGGCGGGTCGCCCAATCCTATCTCAGCCTGGCACGCAACCTGCCGACCGACATCAAGGAATTCATCAACCGGGTCAACCGCAACAAGTTCAAAATCGACCTTGAACACCGCGGGCTGGAAAAACTGATCACCGACCTCGACAAGGCCAGCAACCGCATATCCTTCAGCCTGCTGATCGCAGCCCTGATCGTCGGCTCGTCGCTGATCATGCAGACCGACAAGGGACCCCTGCTTTTCGGCTTTCCCATCCTCGGCTTTCTCGGCTATTCCGTCGCCGGCATCCTCGGGCTCTGGCTGGCGATCGCCATTCTGCGCTCCGGCCGTCTGTAGCCGCCCGGCCACATCGTCGGCAGGTTGTGGCCGAGCGGCTACAGACTGTGTGTTTTTCCTTCCACAAAGATCTCGCCACCGTCGATTGGCCGTCTCACATAACGATCGGCATTTACGTCATTTTTCTCGCCATCAACGGCATGCGCATTGTGGCCTGCATCTTGCATGAGCAAGAATGACACGCCGGCTCGAACAAGGCGAACGACCCAGGAGAAGGCAGATGATTTTTCAGGCCACCATTGCCAAGCCCGTCACCATAACCGGAATCGGACTCCATTCCGGTCGCGATATCACCATGACCCTGCGTCCGGCCGAGGCCGGCACAGGAATCATCTTTCACCGCAACGAGGGAGAGCGCACCGTCGCCATCGAGGCCAAGGCCTGCAATGTGGTCGACACCCGGCTCGCCACCGTCATCGGCAAGCAGGGGCTGAGCGTCTCCACCATCGAGCATCTGATGGCCGCCCTGACCGCCTTCGGCATCGACAACCTGCACATCGATATCGACGGTCCGGAAGTCCCGATCATGGACGGCAGCGCCGCACCATTGATCGACCTGCTGAGCGAAGCCGGGCTGCAGCGCCTGCAGCGCAGCCGCAAATACCTGGCCATCCGCAAACCGATCACCCTGGTCGAGGGAGAAAAGCGGGTCAGCCTGATCCCTTCCCGTTTCTTCCGCATCAGTTTTGACATTGCTTTCGACCATCCCTGCATCGGCCTGCAATCCCGCTCGATCAAGTTTTCCCCGGAACTCTTTCGTCGCGACATTGCTCCGGCCCGCACCTTCGGCTTCCTGCATGAGGTCGAGGCCCTCAAGTCCAACGGTCTGGCGCGCGGCGGCTCGCTGGATAACGCCGTGGTCATCGGACCCGAGGGGGTTCTCAACAGGGAGGGGTTGCGTTTCAGCGACGAGTTCGTGCGCCACAAGATTCTTGATGCCATCGGCGACTTCAGCCTGCTCGGCTATCCGCTTCTCGGCCACATCAAGGCTTTCAAGGCCGGCCACGACATCAACCACAAGGCGGTCAGCCGGGTACTCGCAGCCCGCGATCACTGGCAGATCGTCGAGTTCTCCGAAAAAGACCTACTCGAGGCCCTGGAGCAAGCACCGGCAGCCTACCAGGAGGAGCTGGTCTTCTCCAAGGCCTGAGCCGCCCCCTCTTTGCCCGTCGACTCCGGAGCCGCCCTCAGGGGCGGCTCTTCTGCGTCACGACCTCCCGCCCCCCTTGCCAAATGCCCTGTTTTATCCTACCTTTGGGCAACCGGACAGCCCCATCGTTCCGATTCGACCATGAACGGTAGCCAGATGAGCCAGGGTGACCAGGACAAAACCAGAAAAAGCGAGCTGCGCAAACGGCGACGTGAGTGGCTGCTCGTCCTGGTGATCGTCGCGCTGGTCATCGTCTTTTCCCGCTTCGAAACCGAACTGTTCCAGTTCACCTCCAGCATTCCCCTGTCGAATACAGTCCTTGTCCTGGCGTTGATCAACATCAACATCCTGTTGATCATCCTCTTTCTCTTTCTGGTTTTTCGCAACCTGTTCAAGCTGATCATCGAGCGACGCCGGGACGTCCCCGGCGCCCGGCTGCGCAGCAAGCTGGTGCTCTCCTTCGTCGCCTTTTCGCTGATTCCGACCATGGTTCTGTTCATGGTCTCGGCCGGCTTCATCAGCACCACCATCGAAAACTGGTTCAACACCCAGATCGAAACCTCGCTGCAGGAATCCCTCGAGGTCGCCCAAACCTATTATCGCAACTCGGCCTCCAATGCCCTCTACTATGCCGACCAGCTGGCCGCCACCATCAAGGAACAAAAACTGCTCAACGAAAGCAACCTGCCCCGGCTCGAGGCACTGATCATCCAGAAACAGAAAGAGTACAACCTGGGTGTGGTCGAAGTCTTTTCCGCCACCTATGAAGAACTGGTGCGCGCATCCAATCCGCACATCCCGGCGGCGGAGTTCACCAATCCCGATTCCGAGGCGATTCGCGAGGCTCTGCTGGGCAAACGCATCACCCGCATCACGCCGATCGGCAAGGCCGATCTGATCCGGGGCATCGTACCCATCTACTCCAACTTCAACCCCGAGGACATCGTCGGTGCGGTGGTGGTCAACTACTACGTGCCCTACTCGCTGGTCAGCAAGATGAAGGAGATCTCCACCTCCTACGAGCAATACAAGGGGACGAAGTTTCTCAAGTCGAAAATCCAGCAGGGCTATGTCATCGTCCTGCTGCTGATCGCCCTGGTGATCCTCTTTCTCGCCACCTGGTTCGGCTTCTACCTGGCCCGCGGCATCACCGGCCCGCTCCAAGACCTGGCCGAGGCGACCGAAAGGGTGGCCGCCGGTGACCTCGAGTTGCAGCTGACCGCCAAGACCGATGACGAAGTCGGCTCCCTGGTGCAGTCCTTCAACAAGATGACCCAGGATCTGAAGCAGCATCAGCAGGCCCTGCGCCGCACCAATCTCGAGTTGAGCCAGTCGAACCTCGAGCTCGAACAGCGCCGCCGCTACATGGAGATCGTTCTGTCGAACGTCACGGCGGGCGTGATCTCGATCAACAAGAGCGGCGCCATCACCACCATCAACAAATCGGCCACCAGGCTACTGCGGATCAACCCACACAATATCATCGGCCGCAACTTCCGCGAGGTCGTCGGCCCGACCTATCTGCCGATCATCAAGGATTTTCTGCGCGAGCTGGTCCATTCGGGCAGGGATTCGATCCGCAAGCAACTGTCGTTGCAAATCCAGGATCAGAGACTGACCCTGCTGGTCAACATGACCACCCTGCGCGATGAAAACGGGGAATTCATGGGGACCGTGGTGGTTTTCGACGACCTGACCCAGCTGATCAAGGCCCAACGCATGGCTGCCTGGCGCGAGGTGGCACGCCGCATCGCCCACGAGATCAAGAATCCCCTCACTCCGGTCCAGCTGTCGGCCCAGCGCCTGCGCCGCCGCTACCTCGACCGCTTCAGCGAAGACGACACGGTCTTCGACGAATGCACCCGCATGATCATCAAGCAGGTCGACGAACTGAAAACCCTGGTCAACGAGTTCTCCAACTTCGCGCGTATGCCGGCGAGCAATCCGGCACCGAACGATCTGAACGAAATCATCAGCGAAACCCTCATTCTCTATCAGGAAGGACACAAAGAGATCGTCTTCAACTTCCGGCCAGACCCGTCGCTGCCAATCTTCAATCTCGACCGCGAACAGATCAAACGGGTCCTGATCAATCTGCTGGACAACGCCATCGACGCCATGAACGGCAGGGGAAGGATCGACATCAGTAGTCACTACAGCCCTGAACTAAAGATGGCAACGATGGAGGTCGCCGATTCCGGCAGCGGCATCAGGGAGGAAGACAAGGCACGGCTGTTCGAGCCCTACTTCTCGACCAAGAAATCGGGCACCGGGCTCGGACTGGCCATTGTCGCCACCATCATTTCCGACCATAATGGCTACATCCGGGTCAAGGACAACACGCCTCACGGCACTCGGTTCGTAGTCGAACTGCCGGTAAGCGAGAAGCTGCCCGCGGCCTGACACCTAACGAATCCAACGGACAGACAATGCGCACGATACTTGTTGTTGACGACGAAGCGAGCATCCGGGAAAGCCTTGAGGGCATCCTGCAGGACGAAGGCTACAACCCACTCTTCGCCGAAACCGGCGAAGACGCCCTGGCCATGCTGGGGCGCGAGCTACCCGACCTGGTTCTGCTCGACATCTGGATGCCGGGAATGGACGGGCTGGAAACCTTGCGCCGGATCAAGGAGCTGCACCCGGGACTGACCGTCATCATGATGAGTGGCCACGGCACCATCGAAACCGCCGTCAAGGCCACCAAGATGGGAGCCTTCGACTTCATCGAGAAACCCCTGTCACTGGAAAAGGTGTTGCTGTCGATCCAGAACGGCCTGAAAGTGGTCGACCTGGCGGAAGAGAACCGCAACCTGAAGCAGCAGCTGGGCAAGGATTACGAAATCATCGGCACCAGCCGGCCGATCATACAGCTCAAGCAGCAGATCGCCGTGGCGGCGCCGACCTCCGGCTGGGTGCTGATCACCGGAGAAAACGGCACCGGCAAGGAACTGGTCGCCCGGGCCATTCATGAAAACTCGAAGCGCAAGGAACGTCCCTTCGTCGAAGTCAATTGCGCCGCCATCCCGGAAGAATTGATCGAGTCGGAACTGTTCGGTCACGAAAAGGGGGCCTTTACCGGCGCCACCGCCGCCCGCAAGGGCAAATTCGACCAGGCTCACGGCGGCACTCTCTTTCTCGACGAGATCGGCGACATGAGTCTGAAAACCCAGGCGAAGATCCTGCGCATTCTGCAGGAGCACAAATTCGAGCGGGTCGGCGGCAACCGCACCATCGAGGTCGATGTCCGGGTCATCGCCGCCACAAACAAGAATCTCGAGCAGGAGATCGCCGCCGGCAACTTCCGCGAAGATCTTTACTACAGGCTCAACGTTCTTCCCTTTCACGTGCCGCCACTGCGCGAACGGCTGGTCGACATCCCGCTCCTGACGGATCACTTCCTGCGTCACTTCTGCAGCAAGGAAAGCCGCAGCATCAAGCGTCTGGACGAGTCGGCACTGCGAATGATGATGCGTTACAGCTGGCCGGGAAACGTGCGGGAGCTGAAGAACATCATCGAACGGCTGGTGATCATGGTTCCGGACGAGGTCATTACCTGTGAGCACCTGCCAGACGTTATCACCCGCGGCCGCGAAAACGGCAAGGTGCGCAGCACACTGGCCGGGCTGCAACTTGAAGGGGCCAGCTTCCGCGAAGCCCGCGAGGAGTTCGAACGCGAGTATCTGCTGCGCAAGCTGGAGGAAAACGACTGGAACATCTCCCGCACCGCCGAAGCGATCGAGATGGAACGTTCAAATCTGCACCGCAAGATCAAAGCCTACGGAATCGAATTGAAAAAATAGGAGTCAGGAGTCAGGAGTCAGGAGTCAGGAGTCAGGAGTCAGGAGTCAGGAG
>CAYTVY010000157.1:0-5510 GCA_964441925.1 uncultured Geothermobacter sp. | reverse complement strand
TGAGAATGATGGTGAAAATCCTTGTCACCACCCGTTCGCTCTGTCCTCCCGGGTTACGGAGGACACCGGGAAAATCATTTTTCTCCTTTGCTTTTCCTCCGGTCCTCTGTGGTGAACCCGTTACTCACGGAATCGCCTCGTCGATCTGGGCGAGAATCTCGTCGTCGGTGTAGTGCTTCAGGTAGATCGCCCCGGTCGGGCACTTGGCGTTGCACAGGCCGTCGCCCTTGCAGAGCACCGGCTCGACCCGGGCCTTGCGGCCCCGGGGCGTATCAACGAAGCTGATCGCGTCGTAGGTGCAGGCGCTGATGCAGGCGCCGCAGGAGACGCAGGCGTACTCGTTGACGTCACAGACCGCGCCCGAGGCGGTGACCGTGTCGCCCGAAAGGATGGCGACCGCCCGCCCGGCGGCGCCGTAGGCCTGGTTGATGGTCTCGTGGATGTGCTTCGGGTACTGGGCGGTGCCGCAGAGGAAGACCCCGTCGGCGGCGAAGTCGACCGGCCGCAGCTTGACGTGCGCCTCCTGGAAGAAACCGTCCGGGTTCATCGAGACCTTGAACAGCCGTCCCAGCTCCCGGCCGCCCGCCGTCGGCACCACGGCCGCCGACAGCACCAGCAGGTCGGCTTCCAGCTCCAGGCGCTGCCCCAGCACCGGATCGGGAACGGTAACCGTCAGCCTGTCACCGGCCGCCGCGACCTGCGGCTTCTCCTCCGGCTGGTAGCGGATGAACTTGATGTCCAGCTCGGCGGCCCGGCGGTAGAAATCCTCCTTGAAGCCGTAGCTGCGCATGTCGCGGTAGAGGATGTGGATGTCGATGTCGGGGTTGCGCTCCTTCAGCTTCAGGGCGTTCTTGAGCGCCTGGCCGCAGCAGACCCGGCTGCAGTAGTTGCGTTCGCTGTCACGGCAGCCGACACACTGGATCATCACCAGGCTGGACGCGGCGGCGACCCGTTTGTTGCCGGCGACGATCGCCTCCTCCAGCTCGAGCTGGGTCAGCACCCGCTCGTTCTCGCCGTAGAGATATTCGTCGGGCCGGTACTCTTCGGCCCCGGTGGCCACCACGGCGATGCCGTGGCGGATGGTCTGCCGCCGGCCGCCCTCGCGTTCGACGGTGGTCTCGAAGTTGCCGATGTAGCCGGTGACGTCGAGGATGCGGGCCGAGGTGGCGACATGGATGCGCGGGTTGCGGTAGACCCTGGCGATCAGCTCCCGCAGGTGGGCCTGCACGTCCATCCCCTCGAGGGTGTAGTGGAGGCGGCGGGCCATGCCGCCCAGGTCGGCCTCTTTTTCCACCAGGTAGATCTCGAAGCCCTGCTCGGCCATGTTCAGGGCGCTGGTCATGCCGGCCAGGCCGCCGCCGATCACCAGGGCCCGCTTGTCGACCGGCAGCTCGAATTCCTGCAGTGCCTCCAGGTGGGCGGCCCGGGCCACCGACATGCGGATGATGTCCTTGGCCTTTTCGGTGGCGTTCTCCTTCTCCTTGGCGTGCACCCAGGAGCAGTGCTCGCGGATGTTGGCGAACTCGAAGAAATAGGGGTTGAGTCCCGCCTCGCGGCAGGTGTCGCGGAACAGCGGCTCATGGGTGCGCGGCGTGCAGGCGGCCAGCACCAGCCGGTTGAGCCCCTTTTCGACAATGGCGTCGGCGATCTGCTTGGCGTTCTCGGTGGAGCAGGCGAACAGGTTCTCGCCCGCCCAGGTGACGTGCTCCAGGGTGGCGGCGTACTCGACCACCGCCGGGATGTCGACCACCCGGCCGATGTTGGCGCCGCAGTGGCAGACCACCACCCCGATGCGGGGCTCTTCCTGCGAGACGTCCCGCTCCGGCGGGTAGACCCGCTCGCGGCTGAGACGGTGCCGGCGGTGACTGAGCAGCTTGCCGCACAGGGCGTCGGCGCCGCTGGCGGTGACCACCGCCTCGGGAATGTCCATCGGTCCCTGGAAGGCGCCGGACACGAAGACGCCCTTGCGGTTGGTCAGGATCGGGTTGCGCGGATCGGTCTTGCAGAAGCCGTGCTCGTTCAGCTCGATGCCGAAGGTTTCCGCCAGCTTCCGGTTGCCGGCCGGCGGGTTCAGCCCGACCGAGAGCACCACCAGCTCGAACTCTTCTTCCTTCACCCCCTCGTCGAAGGTCGAATAGCGGATGGTGACGTTCCTGGTCTGCGGGTCCTCGCGCACGACGGTGACGTAGCTGCGGATGAACCGGACGTCCTCCAGTTTCTCGGCCCGCTGGTAGAAGCGTTCGAAATCCTTGCCGAAGGCGCGGATGTCGTTGTGGAAGATGGTGGCGTCGAGCTCGCTGTCATGGTCCTTGGCCAGAATCACCTGCTTCTGGGTGTAGGTGCAGCAGACCGCCGAGCAGTAGCTGTTGCCGCCTTCGAGCACCTGGCGCGAACCGACGCACTGGATCCAGGCGATCTTCTTCGGATGGGTGTGGTCGGATGGACGCAGCACCTCGCCCTCGAAGGGGCCGGTGGAGCAGAGCAGCCGCTCGAAATCGAGGCTGGTGACCACGTTCTCCATCAGCCCGTAGCCGAAATCGTTGCGCAGTTTCGGGTCGAAGGTGTCGTAGCCGGGGGAGAGCACGATGGCGCCGACCTCGATCTCGACCCGCTGCGGCCGCTGGTGCAGGTCGATCGCCCTGGTCTTGCAGACGCCGACGCAGATCTGGCACTTCTCCTCCTGCAGGTAGAGGCAGGTCTCGGGGTCGACGTAGGTGACCAGCGGCACCGCCTGCGAGAAGTGGATGTGCACCGCCTTGTTGTTCGCCAGCCCCTGGTTGAAGGGGTCGGGGATCTCCACCGGGCAGTAGTCGACGCAGATGTTGCAGCCGGTGCACTTCTCCTCGATGATGTAGCGCGGCTTCTTCGTCAGGGTGACCCGGAAATCGCCCGCTTCGCCCTCGACCCGCTCCACCTCGGTGTAGGTCAGGATCTCGATGTTCGGATTGCGCGAGCACTCGATGAACTTGGGCGACTCGATGCACATCGAACAGTCGTTGGTGGGAAAGGTCTTGTCGAGCTGGGCCATCTTGCCGCCGAGGGCCGGCGAGCGGTCGACCAGAAAGACCCGGAAACCGGAATCGGCGAGGTCGAGCGAGGCCTGGATGCCGCTGATGCCGCCACCGACCACCAGGACGTCGCCCTTGTCCGCGGTATGTCGTGCTGCAGGTCTGTTTGCCATGATGCGTCCCCTGTCTCAGAGCACGGCCTGGACGATTTCCGTCAGGTCCTTGATTTCCAGCGCCTCGTCGTCGTCCAGATCGAGGCTGCTGTCGGTGAAGTTGGTGATGCAGTAGGGGCAGGAGGTCACCAGCACCTCGGCGCCGGCGGCGACCGCCTGCCGCACGCGCAGATCGGAAAAACGGTCCTCCTTGGGGGTCTCCATCCAGATCCGGCCGCCCCCGCCGCCGCAGCAGAGGCTGTGCTCGCGGTTGTCCGCCATTTCGCTCAGCTGCAGGCCGGGAATGCTGTCCAGCACCTGGCGGGGCGCGTCGAAAATACCGTTGTGCCGTCCCAGGTAGCAGGGGTCGTGGTAGGTGACCTTCTTCGGAAACTCTCCCTTCAGCTCCAGCCGGCCGTCGGCGATCAGTTCGGCGATCAGCTCGGAGATGAACACCACCTCGAAGTTGACCATGAACTCGGGGTACTCGTTCTTGAAGGTGTGGTAGCAGTGGGGCGAGGAGACCAGCACCTTCTTCACCCCGTGGTCGACGAAGACCTTGATGTTGTCACGCGCCAGGCGCTTGAAGAGATCCTCGTTGCCGGTCTTGCGGATGCTCTCGCCGCAGCAGCTTTCGGCCGCGCCGAGAATGCCGAAGTCGATTCCGGCCTTCTGCAGGACGGCGACGGTGGCGGCCGCCACCTGGCGCATCCGCGGGTCGTAGCTGAAATAGCAGCCGGTGAAGTAGAGCAGCTCCATCTCCTCGGAGAAGGGCTTGACGCCCAGCCCCTTGGCCCAGTCGGCCCTTTTCTCCCGCTCGCCGCTCAAGGGATTGCCTTCGGAGGTCAGGCTGGCGACGACGTTCTGCACCGGCGCCACGTGTCCCGGATAGACGTCGTACTCGGCGGCGATGCGCCGCAGCGCCACGCCCGCCTCGATCTGGTTCACTCCCCGCGGGCAGCGCTGGGGACAGGTGCCGCAGGTCGAGCAGCGCCACATCTCCTCCTTGTCGATCTCGGTCAGGCCGAAGGTCGCCTGGCGGACCAGTTTGCGCATGCTGAACGGCCGCACCCGGTTCCAGGGGCAGACGGCGTCGCACAGCCCGCACTGGTAGCAGTACTTGAACGAGTCACCGCCCTTCTCCTTGATGACCTCGATGATTTCCTGTTCGGGAGCTACGGTTTCCACGCTGTCACCTGTCTGTTTGTTGGTTGATGCGGGCAATAATGCCAGGTCGCCTCGCGCCCGTTCGCTTTGCTCACTCAAGACGCAGAGTCACAGAGAAGGTCCGATGTTTTCTCTGCGCCTTCGCGTCTCCGCGCGAGATCCGGTTTTCAGCCCTTGTCCTTCGCCAGCTGTTCCATCGTGTCGCGGATCTTGTCGAGGCCGTAGCGGTTGATCAGGGTTTCCAGACCGGTCTCGATCTCGTCCGGCGCCTCGCCCTCCTCGACCTCCACCTCTTCTTCCCGTTCCTCGTAGGTCAGGGCGTCGACCAGGCACCACTTGACGCAGAGGGGTTCCTCCTCGCCCTCGCACATATCGCATTTCAGCGGCAGGCCGGAATCCGGTTCCTTGAACTCCGGCCGTGAGGGGCAGGCGGCGCGGCAGAAGGCACACTCGTCGTATTCCTTGCCGTCGATGACGTACTTGTCGCGGCCGGCACACTCGGCGACGGTGTATTCGCCGGCGTAGACCGGCACGTAGATATCGCGCAGCGGGTCGTGAATCACCCGGATACGCGAGCGTGCGGGGTTGTTGCTGCTGTACTTCGGCACGGCGTGGAAGGCGGAGCAGATGACCTCGCAGGCCCGGCAGCCGTTGCACTTGTCAACGTCGATCTTGATGTTCTTGATCGTTTTCTTCTTCTTGCTCACGGTTCACGTCCTCCCGGCTGCTTACGGGTTTGCTGTCTCGGCCGCCTCGACCTTTTCGCCGGCCCCGGTCTCGCCTTCGTTCAGGATGCCCCGTTCGAGAAAGTCGCGGGCCACGTAGTCGAGGCCGAGCGCCTCCAGGGTTTCCCTGGTCGGGATGCCCTCCTCGTTCCAGCCCTTGAACTTGTAGTAGGTGTCGAGCAGCTCTTTCTCCAGTTCGGGGAAACGGTGCTTCCAGTGGTTCTCCGGCGGCTTCTCGTCCTTGCGCCGCATGCCGCGGCGGATGTTGATCGCCCGTACCAGGGTCCGGTAGCGCTTCGCCGCCTCGGTCAGTTTCTCCTCGTCCATCTCGATGCCGGCGCCGGCGGAGATGAACTTCGGGTAGTTGTGGATGTGGTAGGGCGGTTTCAGCGGGAAGGAGGAGAGCCCGGCGCACTGGCCGAGGGCGTCGTCGATGTAGTGCATCCGCTCCTGCCAGT
>CAYTVY010000156.1:0-5514 GCA_964441925.1 uncultured Geothermobacter sp. | reverse complement strand
CCCCAACAGACTACTGGTTGTCCGGCTCCCAGCACAGGCAGGGCTGTCGGGCCGCCCGCGTCTCGTCGAGGCGGCCGGTGCGGGTGCAGCGCGGCGCCTCGTGCAACAGATCGGGGTTCTCGTCCGCCTCGCCGGCGATGGCCAGCATGGCGTCGCAGAATTCGTCGAGCACCTGCTTACTCTCGGTCTCGGTCGGCTCGATCATGATCGCGCCCTGCACCACCAGCGGGAAATAGATGGTCGGCGGGTGGTAGCCGTAGTCGATCAGCCGCTTGGCCAGATCGAGCGTGTGGCAGTCGCCGCCGAGGTTCCGGTCGGAGAAGACCACCTCGTGCAGGGATCGCTGTTTGTACGGCAGATGGAAGGCCTCCTCCAGCCGGGCCCGGATGTAGTTGGCGTTGAGCACCGCCAGTTCGCTCGCCCGCTTCAGTCCCTCGCCGCCCATGCTGCGCAGGTAGGCCCAGGCGCGCACCATCACCCCGAAATTGCCGTTGAAGGAGCGCAGCCGGCCGATCGACTGCGGCCGGTCGGCATCGAGCCGGTAACCTTCGTCGGTCTTCACCACCACCGGAGCCGGCAGGAAGGGCTCCAGGCAGGCGGCCACGCCGACGGCGCCGGCGCCGGGACCGCCACCGCCATGCGGGGTGGAGAAGGTCTTGTGCAGGTTGAAGTGCATGACATCGATGCCCATGTCGCCGGGACGGGCAATGCCCATCAGGGCGTTGAGGTTGGCGCCGTCGCAGTAGACCAGCCCCCCGCCCTGGTGGACGATGTCACAGATTTCCCGGATGTGGCTTTCGAACAGCCCCAGGGTGTTGGGGTTGGTCACCATCAGGCCGGCGACACTGTCGTCCATGTGCTCGCGCACCACCTCCGGTGTCAGCACGCCCTGCTCGCTGCTGGCGATGGGCACCACCTCGAAGCCGCACAGCGCCGCGGTGGCCGGATTGGTGCCGTGGGCGGTGTCGGGAATCAGCACCCGGGTGCGGCCGCCGCCCCGCGCCTCGTGCCAGGCCCGGATCATCAGCATCCCGGCCAGCTCGCCGTGGGCCCCCGCCGCCGGCTGCAGGGTGACGGCGGAAAAGCCGGACACCTCGGCCAGGCCCTGCTGCAGCTGGTACATCAGCTCCAGCGCCCCTTGGCTGAGATGGTCAGGGGTCATGGGATGCAGGTCGACCAGCCCCGGCCGCCGGCAGGCCACCTCGTTGACCTTGGGGTTGTATTTCATGGTGCAGCTGCCCAAGGGATAGAAGCCGGAATCGACACCGTAGTTCCAGGTGGACAGGCGGGTGAAGTGACGCACCACGTCCACTTCGGACAGTTCGGGAAAACCGGCCACCTCGTCGCGAACCAGCTCCTCCGGCAGGCCGGCCGCCGGCACGTCGAGTTCCGGCAGACTGTAGCCCCGGCGTCCGGGTGTGGACACTTCGAAAATCAGGTTCTCGTTGAGAACCAGGCCACGGGTTCCGACGCGACTCATGCCGCACCTCCTTTCAGCCCGGCCACCAGCCGGTCGATATCCTGCCGGCTGTTCTGCTCGGTGACGCAGACCAGCAGCCGGTCGTCCCGCTCGGAATCGAAACGTCGCAAGTCGACACCACCGAGAATCCCCTCCTGCTCCAGGTGGGCCAGCAGTTCCCCGGCCGGACGCGGACATTCGACCACGAACTCGTTGAAGACCGGTGCCGAATGGGGCAGGCGGAAGCCGGGCAGTCCGGCAATCCGCTCGCGGGCATAGGCAGCCTTGGCCAGGTTGTGCTCGGCCACCTCCCGGATGCCCTGCTTGCCGAGCAGGGACAGGTAGATGGTGACCATCAGGGCGCACAGCCCCTGGTTGGAACAGATGTTGGACGTCGCCTTCTCCCGCCGGATGTGCTGTTCACGGGTCGACAGGGTCAGCACGAAGCCCCGCTGGCCCCGGTTATCGACCGTTTCGCCGACCAGCCGGCCGGGCAGCGAACGAACGGCCTTCTTGCGGGCGGCGAAGAAGCCGACGCCTGGCCCGCCGTAGGACACGGGCAGGCCGAAGCTCTGCCCTTCGCCGACGGCGATGTCGGCGCCGCATGCGCCCGGTGACTTCAACAGCCCCAGGGCGATCCCCTCGGCGGTCGCCGTGACCAGCAGCGTCTTGCGGGCATGCACCGGTCCGGCCAGTTCCGCCAGGGGTTCGATGACGCCGTAGAAATTGGGGTAGCCGACGATGAACGCCGCCGTCTTCTCGTCGAGTGCCGCCTCCAGGGCCTGCCGATCGGTCCGGCCCGTGGCATCCAGCGGAACATCGACCAGTTCGAGGCCGAGATAACGGCAGTAGGCGGTGATGGTCTGGCGGTATTCCGGATGCAGGCCGGCGGAGAGCAGCAGCCGCTTGCGCCGGGTGGCCCGTACCGCCATCAGGGCGGCTTCGGCGGTGGCGGAGGCCCCGTCGTACATCGAGGCGTTGGCCACTTCCATGCCGGTCAGCTGGCAGATCAGGGTCTGGTACTCGAAGATGGCCTGCAGGGTGCCCTGGCTGATCTCCGGCTGGTAGGGCGTGTAGGCGGTATAGAACTCGCTGCGCGAGGCCAGATGGTCGACCACCGCCGGAATGAAGTGGTTGTAGGCGCCGGCACCGAGAAAGGACGTCCAGCAGTTCAGCGAGGCGTTCTGCATCGCCAGCCGGTCGAGCTCGCGCAACAGCTCGCTCTCCGACAGGGCGGGCGGCAGCTGCAGGGGACGGTTCAGCCGGATCGCTGCGGGGATCTCGACGAAGAGATCCTCGACGGTCTCGACGCCGATGGTGGCCAGCATCTGCCGGACGTCTTCATCGGTGTGGGGTAGATAGTGCATTATCTCCTCCCGGAGTCAGTTCCTCAACAGGCACAGGCCATGACCGGAACGGCTTCCGGCCATGGCCTGCGGAAAACAGACGTCAACAGGGGTTCTCGGTCCAGGCCCTGGCATGTCGGCGCCGAAAACGACGCCGGCGGCAAATCGTTCCTCAGCCTTCTTCCGCGGTCAGGGCTTCGTAGGCGTCGGCCTCGAGCAGGTTGTCGAGTTCGGCAGGGTCGGAAAGGCGGATCTTGACCATCCAGCCGTCCTCGTAAGGCGAAGTGTTGACCAGCTCCGGAGTGTCGGGCAGTTCTTCGTTGACCTCGACCACTTCACCGGTAACCGGGGCGTAGATGTCGGATACCGCCTTCACCGATTCGACAACGCCGAACGGCTTGCCGGCCTCCACCTGGGTACCGACTTCGGGCAGTTCGACGAACACCACGTCCCCCAGGGCGTCCTGGGCGAAATCGGTGATGCCGACGGTCACGATATCGTCCTCCACCAGAACCCACTCATGCTCTTCGGTATACTTCAGTTCTTCCGGGAATTCCATGCCAGCTCTCCTTGTCTAGACTCGACTGAAAAACAGGGCCCCTTTTCAGGAACGCCCGTTCTTGACAAACGGGGTTTTGGCCACCCGGCAACCGACCTTGCGGTTGCGGATACCGACCTGCAGCTCCCTGCCGACGCCGCTGCACCCCGGTTTGACCAGCGCCAGGGCGATACCAACCCTGAGGGACGGCGACATGGTGCCGCTGGTCACCACTCCGACCTGCTCATCACCGTCGAAAACCGGATAATCCTGGCGAGGGATGCCGGAACCGGTCATCACCAGACCGACCAGGCGACGGGGGATGCCGGCCTCCTTTTGGGCCAGCAGGGCGTCCCGGCCGATGAATGACGGCTTGTCGAGCTTGGTGATCCAGCCCAGCCCGGCCTCGAGTGGCGAAATCTCGGCAGATATCTCATGACCGTACAGGGCGTACTTCATCTCCAGGCGCAGGGTGTCGCGCGCCCCCAGGCCGCAGGGTTTCAGACCGTCCTGCCGGCCGGCGGCCATCAGGCTTTCCCAGATCGATTCCGCCGCCTCACTGGTGAAATAGAGCTCGAAACCGTCCTCGCCGGTGTAGCCGGTGCGGCTGATGATGGTCGGCACACCCGCCACCTGTCCCTCGGCGAAGTGATAATACCTGATCGCCGGCAGCTCGCAGCGGGTGAGCCGGGAGAGAATCGCCTCCGCCTTCGGCCCCTGCAGGGCGAGCTGGGCGTAGTCGTCACTCAGGTTGCGCAGCCTGACGCCGGCAAAGTCCCCCTCGTCCAGCACCTGCTGCATCCAGGCGAAATCTTTCTCGGCGTTGGCGGCGTTGACGCAGAACAGGTAGCGATCGGCCGCAAAGCGATAGAGGGTGACATCGTCGACCACCCCGCCGTGCGGATAACAGAGGGCCGAATACTGCACCTGACCGTCGACCAGCCGGGAGGCGTCGTTGATGGTCAGATGCTGGATGTAGTCGAGGGCGCCGGGACCGGAAACCTCGATTTCTCCCATGTGCGAGACATCGAACAGGCCGGCCGCCGAGCGGGTGGCGAGATGTTCGTCGATGACGCCGGAATACTGCACCGGCATCTCCCAGCCACCGAAATCGACCATCCGGGCGCCGAGTTCGCGATGCGTGCGGTTCAGGGGGGTCTTCTTCATGGGGTCACTCCTTCGCCGGTGAAGCAATTATGGACAACGGACACAGAATTGCAAAGATTTTTCGCCAGGTCAAAAAAGTTTTTGCTCCGGCCGGCAGACAGGCTTTCCGGCTCCCCCCTCAGCACTCGCCGGCCCGCCGCCGGGCACTCAGCAGGGTATTGTACAGCAGCATGGTGATGGTCATCGGTCCGACACCACCGGGAACGGGCGTGATGGAGGCGGCCCGCCGGCTGGCACCGGCAAAATCGACGTCGCCGACCAGCTTCTTCTCGCCCACCCGGTTGACACCAACGTCGATCACCACCGCCCCTTCCTTGATCCACTCGCCGCGAATCAGTTCCGGCCGGCCGACGGCGGCGATCAGCACATCCGCCCGGCCGACCACGGCGGCCAGGTCACGGGTGCGCGAATGGCAGAGCGTCACCGTGGCATGCCGGGCCAGGCACATCAGGGCCACCGGCTTGCCGACGATGTTGGAACGGCCGACCACCACCACCTCCTTGCCGGTCAGATCGCAGTCGATCGCCTCGAGCATCTTCATCACCCCGTAGGGCGTGCAGGGCTGGAAAAGAGGATTGCCGGTCGCCAGCCGCCCGACGTTGTAGGGATGAAAGCCGTCGACATCCTTTTCGGGCGAGATCGCCTCGAGAATCTTGCTTTCGTCGATGTGATCCGGCAGCGGCAGCTGCACCAGGATGCCGTCGATGCGCTCGTCCCGATTGAGCCGGTCGATCAGCGCCAACAGATCCTGCTCGCCGGTTTCGGCCGGCAGCTTGTGCTCATCCGAAAAGATGCCCGCCTCGGCACAGGCCTTCTCCTTCATCGAGACATAGACCCGGCTCGCCGGATCGTCCCCCACCAGGACCACCGCCAGCCCCGGAGTGACCTGCTTCTCTTTCAGGCGGATCACGTCCTGCCGGATCTCCTCGCGCAGACGCGCCGCAATCGCTTTGCCGTCGATAATCTCAGCCACGTTTCAACCTCCTCCGTCGGTTTCTGAAATC
>CAYTVY010000155.1:0-5524 GCA_964441925.1 uncultured Geothermobacter sp. | reverse complement strand
CGGCTGAGGGGGGCGGGCGGCCGATACGCGCACATCTGCTGTTGTTTGAGTGACGAGTGACGAGTGACGAGTGACGAGGGACGAGGGACGAGGGACGAGGGACGGCCCCCCGTTCCACGCGTCACGCGTCACGCGTCACTCGTCACTCGTCACTTTTTACACCACGAACAAAGGGCGCCCCGGTTGCGGGGCGCCCTTTGTTGCTTTCCGGTTTTCGGAACCTGGGTCAGCTGGTGATCTTGGCGAAGGCGTTCTCCGAGATCTTCGCCCAGGCCCGGACGTTGTCCTGGAACTTGCGGAAGGACTCGTAGACCTTCTTGGTCTGCTTGTCCTTGGCGGCGATCTCCTCGATGACCTCGGCGGCGTACCGGCGCAGGGTCTTGACGACGTCGTCGGGGAACTGCCTGAGCTGCACGCCGTGCTCCTTGATCAGCTTCTGCAGGTAGGTGTTGTTCTTGGCCTCGAACTCGCTCAGCATCCAGATGTTGGAGCGGGCGGCGGCGGTGGTGACGATCTCCTGCAGGTCTTTCGGCAGGGAGTCCCAGGCTTTCTTGTTGACGAAGGTCTCGAGCACGGTGCCCGGCTCGTGCCAGCCCGGATAGTAGTAGTACTTGGCGACCTTGTAGAAGCCCATCAGGTAGTCGTGGTAGGGGCCGACCCATTCGGTGGCGTCGATGACGCCGCGCTCGAGGTTGGTGTAGATCTCGCCGCCGGCCGAGAGCACCGCGGTGCCGCCGGCCTTGGCCAGCACCTTGCCGCCGAGGCCGGGGATGCGCATCTTCAGCCCCTTGAAGTCCTTGATGGTGTTGATCTCGCGGTTGAACCAGCCGCCCATCTGCACGCCGGTGTTGCCGGCCGGCATCGGCTTCAGGTTGAAGGGGGCGTAAAGCTCCTCCCACAATTCATGGCCGCCGCCGGAGTAGAGCCAGGCGTTCATCTGCTGGGCGTTCATGCCGAAGGGCACGGCGGCGAAGAACTGGGTGGCGGGGGACTTGCCGGCCCAGTAGTAGGAGGCGCCGTGTCCCATCTCGACCATGCCCTGGCTGACGGCGTCGAAGGCCTGCAGCGGCGGGACCAGCTCACCGCCGCCGTAGACCTGGATCCGCAGCCGGCCGTCGGACATCTTCTCGATCCACTCGGCCAGCTTGTCGGCCCCCTCTCCCAGCACCGGGAAGTGCGGCGGCCAGGTGGTGACCATCTTCCAGGTGTAGGTCTTTTTGGCATGGACGGCGGGGGCGCCGATGGTGGTCGCGGCCGCCGCCGCCGCGGTGGCGACCGTCGCCTTCTTGAGGAAATCGCGTCGGTTCTGCTGGCTCATCTGCATCCTCCTTGTTCAGGGTGGGGTGAAAAGACATGCGCGGGCATGCGACCCGTCAACCATAGAACGCTGTTTTTTGTCTTGTCAAACAAAGAATGCAGATTGCTGAATATCGTACCGGCGGCAGGCCGGATCCGCCGGGAACACACCTGCGAGGGCAGCCTGGACGGGGCGTTCGCCCCCGTCCCGCTCAGACCGGATCCTCCAGGCCGCGGGCCAGGTCTTCCCAGAGATCCTCCACGTCCTCGATACCGACGGAGATGCGCAGCAGGGTCGGCCGGATGCCCATTTCCGTTTTTGCTTCGGCGGGGATGGCGGCGTGCGACATCGACCAGCAGTGGGTGAGAATGGTTTCGACACCGCCCAGGCTGGGAGCGATGATCGGCAGTTGCACGCGTTCGAGCAGGCGGCCGAGGGCCGCCTCCTCCTTCAGCTCGAAGGAGAGCACGGCGCCGGCGCCGGTCGCCTGGGCGCTGTGAACCTTGCGGCCGGGAAAATCGGCCAGGCCGGGATAGTGGACCCGGGCGACCGCCGGGTGGTCGGTGAGTCGGCCGGCGAGGATGCCGGCATTGCGTTCGGCGGCATCCAGCCGCAGCTTGAGGGTCTTGATGCCGCGGGCGAGCAGAAAGCTGTCGAAGGGGGCCAGAACGGCGCCGAAGGCGTTCTGGTGCCGCTTCAGCCGCTTGGCCAGCTCGGGATCGGCGGTGGTGACCAGCCCGGCCAGCAGGTCGGAATGGCCACCGAGAAATTTGGTGGCGCTGTGGATGCTGACATCGACGCCGAGTTCGAGCGGTTTCTGCCGCAGCGGGGTCATGAAGGTGTTGTCGATCAGGGTCAGCAGGCCGTGCCGGCGGGCGAGGTCGACCAGGGCCCGGATGTCCGCCACCTTGAACAGGGGATTGGACGGTGTTTCGAGAAAAAGGGCCCGGGTGTTGGGGCGGATGGCGTCGGCCACCTTTTGCGGGTCGGACTGGTCGATCAGGCTGACTTCGATCTGCTGGTCGGCGAGGATCAGGTTGAGATAGCGCCAGGTGCCGCCGTACAGATCGTCAGGGGCGATCAGATGGTCGCCCGGCTGCAGCAGCGACAGGGCCGAGGCGATGGCCGCCATGCCGGAACTGTAGGCGAAACCCTGGATGCCGCCTTCGAGTAGGGCGACGGCCTCTTCGACCTGCTGCCGGCTCGGGTTGCCGCTGCGGGCGTAATCGTAGTCGCCGGACCGGCCACCGGGATGATGATAGGTCGAGGCCTGGTAGATGGGAATGGCGGCGGCGCCGGTGGCCGGGTCGCGGTCCATGCCCTGGTGGACGAGCAGGGTGGCCGGACGGTAGGTTTTGCAGGTGCTCATGGCGAAGATCCTTCTCTTTGTTGACGGACGATGGATGAGGCCGGAAGGCCAGGGCGTCCCTTGGTTCCTGAACCTGTTCCCAGCGACGGGCGTTACACCTTGAAGGCTCCAACCTCGGTCTCGAGGGTATTGACATGGGCGGTCAGGTCGTCGACGACCTGGTCGAGTTCACGGGTGCGCAGCGCGTTGTCCTCGGCGATCTGCCGGATGCGGGCCACCGCCTCCACCACCTGCCGGCTGCGTTCGGCCTGGGCCTTGGCGGCACCGTCGATGCGTTCGATCATCTCCCGGATCTGCTCCATGCTGGCGGTGATCTGGCGGCTGCCCTTGGCCTGTTCGGCGGTTCCCAGCTTGCCCTGATTGGCGATCTCCTTCATCGCCTCGGCCGCCCGTGCCAGTTGCCGGATACCGTCGTTCTGCTGTTTGATGGCCCCGGCGATCTGTCCCAGCATACTGGTGATCTGGTTGATGCTGTCGGTGATCTGCCGGCTGCCGCGGCTCTGCTCCTGGGTTGCCCGGACGATGGTGCGAACCTGCTCATTGGCCTTCAGGGTGCTGCTGCGGATCTGTTCGAGGGCCCGGCCGGCTTCTTCGGAGCGCCGGACCTCCTCGGCCACCCGGGCGGCCCCCGCCTCCATGGCGCGGACCGCTTCGCGAGTGCCGTCCTGCAGGGTGGCGATGATCTGGCCGATTTCACTGGTGGAGACGGCGGTCCGTTCGGCCAGTTCGCGGATCTCGTCGGCGACCACGGCAAAGCCGCGACCGTGCTCGCCCGCCTGGGCGGCGATGATGGCGGCGTTGAGCGCCAGCAGCGAGGTCTGGTCGGCGATGTCGTCGATGACCGTCAGGATGCGGCCGATGGCCTGCGACTGGTTGCCCAGCTCCTGGATGGCGGCGCCGGCATCGTCGACCGTCTGCTTGATGGCGTCGATGCCGGCGATGGTCGCCTCGACCGTCCGCTTGCCCTGTTCGGCGTCGTGGGCCGCGGCTTCCGCCAGTTTGCCGGTCTGTTCGGCGGTTTCTTCGATTTCCTTGATCGAGGCGTCCAGCTCGATGATGCTCGAGGCGGTGACCTCGGTCGAGCTGTTGAGGATGTCGATGTTTTCCGCCACCTGCTGGCTGGAGACGCTCATCTGGCTGATGGAGCTGGAGACCGAGTCGACGGTCTCGAACAGTTTTTCCATCTGCCCGGCGATCTGTTCGATGGTCGCGCCCAGCTCCAGGGTGGCGGATGAACTCTCCTCGACGGCGGAGACCAGGCTGCTGATCGATTCGGCGATCTGGCCGGTGGAATCGTCGATGTCGACCAGGGCGGAGTGCGCCTGCTCGAGCGATTCCGACTGGACGGCGGCACCTTCGTTGACCTTGCCGGCCGCCGTGTGAATCTTTTCGCTGGCGGTGACCAGTTCGAAGGCAACCTTGCCGGTGCGGCTGACCATGTCACGCAGCCGGGAGACGAAGCGGTTGAAGCTGGCGGCCAGCAGGCCGACCTCGTCGTTGCCGGCCACCGGCAGCTTGCGGGTCAGGTCCCCCTCGCCCTCGGCGATCTCCCGCAGGCTGCCGACCACCGCCTGCAGGGGGTGGACGATACTGCGGGAAAGCAGGGCTCCGAGGATGATGGCGGCCAGGGCGACGATGGCACCGACGGTCAGGAAGAGGTTGTGCATTTTCTTGCGCGCCGTGAGTTCTGCGCTGCGGTCGATGGCCAGCAGCAGGTGCAGGCCGCTGCGGTCGAGCGGGGCCGAATAGAGTCCGTGCGGAACATCGCCGATGGTCAAGGTGGCCATCTGCTGGCTGTTCAGTTGTTTGAGGTCGAGCTGGCGCAAGGCGTCGGTCGAGCTGGCGATGATGCCGTTGTCGTCGTAAAAGGCGGTCAGGGCGCCGCCGGTCTCCTCGATGGTGGAGGCGAAGGCGTCGTCGATCAGCACGGCGGCGACCAGGTGGCCGACGGTCTGGTTCTGCAGCCGGATGGGGGTGGCGCCGACCAGGGCGTAGCGATCGTCGTAGCGGGTGAGGCGGGTGACGGGCTTGCCTTTGAGGCTTGATGCCAGAAGGGGATGATCGACTGGGGCCGTTGCCGGGAAGTTCAGCCCCCCGCCGAGACGGCGGAAGAGCATCTTTCCGTCCTTGTCCCGTACTTCGAGCAGGTCGAAATCGAACCGGCGCTGGATGGCGGCGGTCTGGTCGGCCAGCATCTGTTTGTCGCCGGTCAGGGAGGCGTAGTAGACGGCGTTGATCAGATCGGCGCTGCCGCTGATCAGGCCGATTTCGTCGCGGATGCGTTTCTGGGTCAGGGCGATCGACTGCTCGACGAAGTTGACCGTTTTCAGCGACATGACATCCATGTCGCGACGAATGACATCGCTGGTGAAGCCGCCGACCAGAAAGAGCAGGACCAGCAGCGGCAACAGCGCCAGGCCGGTGAGGCTGAGCTGGATTTTCCATTTCAGTTTCAGGCTGTTCAGCATGGATCGCCTCCTGGGGAGGATACGCACATCAAAGCCGGCCGCCGCGAGGCGGCCGGTCATTCCGGGCAGGAGCGGACAGTCTTGATATCCTCTGAATCCGTGAGCTTGTCACCGGCGAATAGCGCAAGCCATTTTCATCACGCCGTAACCTGCGGTGAAGGCGGATGACCTGTCTGCGCTTCCCAAAAATCACCGGCGAACCTGTGGGTGCGCCTTACGATTTTTTGAAACCGCATCCAGGCCAAGCACTTACACTCTTCATCTGGCACAAACCCACTGATTCAGGTATTCTGCAGTTTTTTCCGCGGCCGATCAAGGGAAACCGGCGGAAACCAGGCGGGTTTCCCTTGACCGGCTGCCGGAACGGGCCCCGCGTCGGGGCGGGGCATC
>CAYTVY010000154.1:3242-5569 GCA_964441925.1 uncultured Geothermobacter sp. | reverse complement strand
CATGGCGCCGAAATAGGCGATGGTGGTGAAATTGAAAAACTTGACACTGAGCATGGTTGTTGTGCCTCCCGAGGCTTGAAAACCCCGTCATGGCCGGGCGTTCCGGACCATGACGGCATGGTGTTTCGTTATCGGTCCCTGTCAGTTCCCGAGCTGCGACTGCAACTGGTCGCTGAACTGTTCAAACCAGATCTCGAAGGCCGGCTGGTTGCGGTGGGCGTTGCCGCCGTAGCGCACCCGGCTGCCCTTCTCCGTCGCCTCGATACTGACCCAGATGCGGCGGTGCGACAGGAAGAAGGCGGCGAAGCAGCCGGTCACCATCAGGAAACAGCCGAGCCAGACCACCCAGACGCCGGGGTCCTTGGCCACCTGCAGACCGGTGTAGTAGCGCTGTTTGTAATCGAGCAGACTGAAGATGTAGCGGCCGCCGCGCTGGGCGTCGAAGTCGGGAAAGTTCTTCAGCACCACGAAGGAGGGATGGCGCTCTCCCGGCTTGTGCTCATGGGTCGTTCCCGGCAGCAGCTCGACCCGGACCGCCGCCCCGAAGTTCTGGAAATGCTCGGTGAAATCGGCCACCCGGAAGGCGGCCCCGCCCGGCAACTGCACCGGCTGCCCCTGGCGGGCGGTCACCTCCACCGTCTTGCCCGTCGCCCGTTCCCGTACCCGGAACCGGAACTGCGGGTTTCCCATCGGGCCGTAGCTCGACTGGTAGAAGGTGATCCCCTTGTAGGTGAGCGGATCGTTGACCTCGATGGTCTTCTTCAGCACTTCCTTGCCGTTCTCCAGCACCACCAGGTCGGATTCAAACTCCTTCGGCCGCATGGTACCCGGATAGTACTGCACCTCGAACCGGTC
The DNA here is from genome assembly GCA_964441925.1 of uncultured Geothermobacter sp. GTDB lineage: Bacteria > Desulfobacterota > Desulfuromonadia > Desulfuromonadales > Geothermobacteraceae > Geothermobacter. Next base: position 4,714 of record CAYTVY010000154.1, on the reverse strand, counting down.
ACAGCGTACCGAAAAACCGAGGTCGATGGGCGTCTCGCCGCCGCGCGGCCAGACCTTGTCGGTACTGCTCCCCTCGGGAATGTTGACATAGGCCTTGTAGCCCCAGAATGCGCCCATCAGGGCGCCGATGAAAATGACCAGGATCGAGGCGTGCACCGCGTAGACCCCGAAACGGGCCCAGGCCATCTTCTGGGCGAACAGATGGATCCGCCCATCCTTTTCACTGCGGCGCGGAGCGGCAAACGCCTTGCCGAGAAACACGCTCAGCCGTTCGGCGACCTGCTCCGCCGCCAGCGGGGTCTCGACTTCGCCCTTGCGCCCCAGACTCCGGAAGAACCTGTCGTCCGGCGTCAGCTCGGGGTTGCGCACCAGGCGAACGATGCGCGGCAGCCGCTTGATCGAGCAGCAGGTGAGATTGACGGCGAAGACGACCAGCAGGGTGACGAACCACCAGGAGTGGTACATGTCGAGAAAATCGAGGGCGAGAAAGATCTTGTAGGCGGTCGGCCCGTATTCCCGGATGTAATCCTGGGGATTGGCGTTCTGCTGGATGACCGTGCCGATGATGGAGGTCATGGCCAGCAGGATCAGGGTGGCGATGGCCAGCTTGAGGGAGCAGAAAAAGTCCCAGATGTGCTCGAAGAAGCTCTTGTCTCGGGTGGTCAAGGAACTCTCCTGGTATCTTGTGAATATTTTCAGGTTGTTGGATCGGACAGCTCCGGCAGGCGGAACGATCTTTTCCACGTTAGTCGATGGGTTTTCCCGCTGTCAAGCCCGGCAAGCCGCCGCCGGTCCCGTGACCGGCGGACAGCCTTCAGAAACCGTCCTCGGCCAGGCGCTGCTGCAATTTTTCGGCCTTTTTCAGGACGCCCTCGGCCATCCTCTGCCGTTGCCCGGCCAGTCGCTGCGCCAGGGCGGCGTCGCGGGTCGCCAGGATCTGGGCGGCAAAGATGCCGGCGTTGCGCGCCCCGGCCTTGCCGATGGCCATGGTCGCCACCGGAATGCCGGCCGGCATCTGCACCATGGCCAGCAGGGCATCGAGCCCCTTGAGAGAGGTGGCGTCGATGGGCACGGCGATCACCGGCAGCGTCGTCTCCGCCGCCACCACGCCGGCCAGGTGCGCCGCCGCCCCGGCACCGGCAATCAGGACCTGCAGGCCACGCTCCCGCGCCGTGCGGACGTACTCGGCGGTCCGCGCCGGCGTCCGGTGGGCGCTGCTGACCGTCATCTCGAAAGGAATCTCCAGCTCCTTCAGGGCCTTCGCCGCCTCGACCATGATGGCATAGTCGTTGTCGCTGCCCATCAGGATGCCGACCAACGGTGTGTCGCTCATGAAATTAGCTCCTAAAATCAGGGATGAGTGACGAGTGACGGGGGACGAGTTTTTTTCGTGACGCGTAACAACGGGTTCTTCCGTCACGCCGTCACGGCTTTTCCAGTCCCTCGTCACTCGTCCCTGCCTTTTCGTCACG
>CAYTVY010000154.1:0-3142 GCA_964441925.1 uncultured Geothermobacter sp. | reverse complement strand
TCGTCACGCGTCACGCGTCACGGCTTTTCCCTTCACTCGTCACTCGTCACTCGTCCCTCGTCACTGCCCTTTCGTCACTGCCTTTTTCCCAATATCCGTACGGTAATGCACATCCTGCCAGGAAATCGTCTTCACCCCCTGGTAGGCCTTGCGGATGGCCGTCGGAATGTCGCTGCCAAGGCCGGTCACCCCGAGCACCCGGCCGCCGCGGTTGACGAAGCGGCCGTTTTCCAGACCGGTGCCGGCATGGAAGACGAAGAGGTCGTCGATGGCGGCCGCCTCTTCCAGGCCCGAGATCGGATACCCCTTGGCGTAGCTGCCGGGGTAGCCGCCGGACGCCATGACCACGCAGACGGCGGCCTTGTCGTGCCATTCGAGGCGCACGCGGTCGAGCTCGCCCCGGACACAGGCCTGCAGCACCGGCACCAGGTCCGACTTCAGCCGCATCAGCAGCGGCTGGCACTCGGGGTCACCGAACCGGACATTGAATTCGAGCACCTTCGCCCGGCCATCCCGAATCATCAGCCCGGCGTAGAGAATGCCGTTGAAGGGACAGCCCTCGGCGGCCATGCCGGCCACCAGCGGCTGCAGAATCTCCTCCACCACCTGCCGGTGCACCGCATCGGTCACCACCGGCGCCGGCGAGTAGGCCCCCATGCCGCCGGTATTCGGTCCCTGGTCGCCGTCGAAGACCGGCTTGTGGTCCTGGGACGAGGCCAGAGGCAGGATGGTCTTGCCGTCGGTAAAGGCGATGAACGAGGCCTCCTCGCCGTCGAGGAACTCCTCGATGACCACGGTCCGGCCGGCCTCGCCGAAGGCGGCGTCGCGCATGCAGGCGTCGACGGCGGCGATCGCCTCCTTTTCGCTGCGGGCGACCACCACCCCCTTGCCGGCGGCCAGGCCGTCCGCCTTGACAACGATCGGCGCCCCCTGTTCGCGAATGAAGGCCACCGCCTGCTCACGGTCGGTAAAGGTCCCGTAGGCGGCCGTCGGCACACCGTACTTGGCCATGATGTCCTTGCAGAATTTCTTGCTGCCTTCCAGCCGGGCAGCCCGGGCATCCGGGCCGAAGATTTCCAGCCCCTCCCGGCGGAACCGGTCGACAATCCCCAGGGCCAGGGGCAGCTCCGGCCCGACCACGGTGAGATCGATCTGCTGCCGCCGGGCGAAGGCGAGCAGACCATCGATATCGTCAGCGGCGATATCGACGCATTCGGCCTGGGAGGCGATTCCCGGATTGCCCGGAGCACACCAGACCTTGTCCACCAGGTTCGACTGGGCAATTTTCCAGACCAGCGCATGCTCGCGGCCACCGCCGCCGACAACCAGAATGTTCATGACAGTTCTCCCAAAGTGACGAGGGACGAGTGACGAGGGACAAGTCGTTTTTGCTCGTCCCTCGTCACTCGTCACTGCCTTTCTCAATGCCTGAAATGCCGCATCCCGGTGAAGACCATCGCCATGCCGTGCTCGTCGGCGGCGGCGATCACTTCCTCGTCGCGGATCGAACCGCCCGGCTGGATGACGGCGGTGATGCCGACTTCGGCCGCGTTGTCGATGCCGTCGCGGAAGGGGAAGAAGGCATCGGAGGCCATCGCCGCGCCCTTCACCTCGAGTCCGGCGTGCTCGGCCTTGATGGCGGCGATACGGGCCGAGTTGACCCGGCTCATCTGGCCGGCGCCAACCCCGATGGTCATGCCGTCCCTGCCGTAGACGATGGCATTGCTCTTGACGAACTTGGCCACCTTCCAGGTGAAGAGCAGGTTCTTCATCTCCTCTTCGGTCGGCTGGCGCTTGCTCACGACCTTCATGTCCACCAGCAGCTCCAGGTCGGTGTCCTGCACCAGCAGACCGCCGTTGACCCGCTTGAAGTCGAGGCGCGACGCCGGCTCCTGCGGCCAGAAGCCGCATTCGAGCAGCCGGACGTTCTTCTTGGCCGCCACCGCCGCGGCGGCCTCTTCGCTCACCTTCGGCGCGATGATCACCTCGACGAACTGCTTTTCGCAGATCGCGGCGGCGGTTTCACCGTCCAGCTCGCAGTTGAAGGCGATGATGCCGCCGAAGGCCGATTCCGGATCGGTGGAAAAGGCCCGACGGTAGGCCTCGAGCGGCGTGGCACCCAGGGCGACGCCGCAGGGATTGGCATGCTTGACGATGACGCAGGCCGGCCCCTCTCTGAACTGCTTGACGCATTCGAGAGCCGCATCGGTGTCGGCGATGTTGTTGTAGGACAGGGCCTTGCCCTGCAGCTGGCGAGCGGTGGCGACGGAGGCTTCGGTCACGGCCTTCTCGACATAGAAGGCCGCTTTCTGGTGCGGGTTCTCGCCGTAGCGCATCCCCTGGGCCTTGCGGTACTGCAGGGTCAGCACCGGCGGAAAATCGGCATGCTCTTCGCCGAGCCGGCGTCCCAGCCAGTTGGAGATGGCGGCATCGTAGGCCGCCGTGTGCTGGTAGACCTTCACCGCCAGCCGGAAGTTGGTCTCGGCGGAAACCGCACCGCCGGAAGCCTTCATCTCCTCGAGGACCGCGCCGTAATCGGCCGGATCGACCAGCACCGTCACCGAACGGTTGTTCTTGGCGGCGCTGCGCAGCATGGTGGGTCCGCCGATGTCGATGTTCTCGATGGCGTCTTCCAGGGTGCAGTCGGGATTGGCGACCGTCGCCTCGAAGGGATAGAGGTTGACCACCACCATGTCGATCGGTTCGATGCCGTGCTCGGCCATGGTTGCCACGTGCTCCGGATTGTCACGCAGGCCGAGCAGGCCGCCATGCACCTTGGGATGCAGGGTCTTCACCCGGCCGTCGAGCATCTCGGGAAAGCCGGTGAACTCGGAGACGTCCTTGACGGTCAGGCCGGCATCCCGCATCAATCGGGCGGTTCCGCCGGTTGAAAGGATTTCGACACCGAACTTCGCCAGCTCACTGGCCAGTTCGACGATGCCGGTCTTGTCGGAGACACTGATCAGGGCACGCTTGATTTTCGCCATGGGTCAACCTCGGATCTGCAGTCGGTCTGAACAGAAAAACCGTCATGCGCGGATGGCGGTTTTCGGGGGAACCATTCCCTATGCTGCCGGTCGGTGAAGAAACCTGAATCCGTGGGTTTGTGCCGGATGAAGAGTGTAAGTGCTTGGCCTGAATG
>CAYTVY010000153.1:0-5599 GCA_964441925.1 uncultured Geothermobacter sp. | reverse complement strand
CACTCTTCATCCGGCACAAACCCACTGATTCAGGTGGAAGGCGGCCGGGGGCCAAGAACCAGGCCGGAGGATGGGTTTTCCGGCCTTTGGATGAACAGGGATTCTTTGCGAGGAAACAATGATTGACGCGTTGTTCAGCGATATGGAGCGGCAGTGCCAGGCCGGCAAGGTGGACAAGGAGACCAGTTTCTATTTTTCGGTCGACGAGGTGAAGAAGACGGTTTTCCTGTCGCCCGAAGGCTGCCGGGTGGTGGACGGCAAGGCGACGGAGAATGCCGACTGCGTCTGCAAGACGTCGGCGGATTTTCTCGACCGGATCTGGAACCAGGGTTACCGGCCCGGCGTCAAGGATTTTCTCGCCGGTGCCATCAAGTCGAACAACCCGGCCGCCCTGCAGGCCCTGCTGGCCGCCTGCGGCAAGGCCTGATCCGGCCCGGCGACAGGGGCGGGATCGAGCGCAGGAGGAACTGCCGCCGGCGGCCGGAGCAAATCTCCCCGGCCGCCGGTCATCCGTTTATGGGCAGCCTCTGAAAAGATTTGACAGGGCCGCGAGCCCTGATTTATAAGATCTGGTCTGACCAATTTACAGGGAGCTGGTGCGCCATGGTTGAACTGGTCCTCATCCTGGTCAGCGCGGTGTTCGTCAACAACTTCGTGCTGGCCCGCTTTCTCGGCATCTGCCCTTTTCTCGGCGTTTCGAAGAAGGTCGATACGGCGCTGGGCATGGGGATGGCGGTGACCTTCGTCCTGACCGTGGCGGCGGTGGTGACCTGGCTCATCCAGTACTTCATTCTCGTTCCCTTCAACATCGAGTACCTGCAGACCATCGCCTTCATCCTGGTCATCGCCTCGCTGGTGCAGCTGGTGGAGATGGCGGTGCAGAAGCTGAGCCCGGTTCTCTACCAGGCGCTCGGCATCTTCCTGCCCCTGATTACCACCAACTGCGCCGTGCTCGGCCTGGCCGTCCTGAACATCCAGAAGAACTATTCCTTTCTCGAGAGTGTCGTCTTCGCCATTGGCGCGGCCCTCGGATTCACCCTGGCCATGGTGCTGTTCGCCGGACTGCGCGAGCGGATCGACCTGTGTCCGGTGCCCCGGAGCTTTCGCGGCACCGCCATCGCCCTGGTGACGGCCGGACTGCTGTCGCTGGCGTTCATGGGATTTGCCGGGCTGGTCAAGGGATAGGCGACAGGAAAACAGACAGATGATAGCAGCAGTGACAAGTCTGGGCGGTATCGGCCTGCTGGCGGCATTGGCCCTCGGTGCGGCGGCCCGCAAGTTCGCGGTCGAGGTCGACCCACGGGAATCGGCCATCCTCGATGTTCTCTCCGGCGCCAACTGCGGCGCCTGCGGTTACCCGGGGTGTGGCGCCTATGCCAAGGCGGTGGTCGAGGACGGAGTGTCCCCGGCTCTTTGCACACCGGGGGGGCAGGAGACGGTCGAGGCGATCGCCCGAATCATGGGCGTGGAGGCCGAGGCGGCCGAGCCGCAGGTGGCGGTGGTCCGCTGCCAGGGAGACAATCGCAAGGCGAAGGAGAAGTACCGCTATCTCGGCCTGGCCGACTGCAACGCCGCCCAGAAGCTGGCCGACGGGCCGAAGGCCTGTCCGGGAGGCTGTCTCGGGCTGGGAAGCTGCGAGCGGGCCTGCCCCTTCGGGGCCATCGAGATGACCGCTGACGGCCTGGCCGTCATCAACCGGGAAAAATGCACCGGTTGCCGCAAGTGTGTCGCCGCCTGCCCGCGGCAGGTGATTGCCATGACGCCGCGGCGAGCGACGGTCCATGTGCTGTGCAACAGCCACGACAAGGGGGCGGTGGTGCGCAAGTACTGCGAGGTTGGCTGCATTGCCTGCCAGATCTGCAAGAAAACGGCACCCGAAGCCTATGCCATCGAGGATTTTCTCGCCCGGGTGGTCTACGAACACCACGGTCAGGCCGGACCCGGCATCGAGAAGTGCCCGACCAGATGTATCCGCGATTTTCGTCAGAGCTATCCGGAAGGGAGCAGCTTCCGGGTGCCGGGAACCGACGATTCGTCCGACGCGGATGCAGGTGCGAACGAGAAAGTCGCAGGATAGTCGACCATGCGCATGAAAACGTTTTCCGGCGGACTGCACCCGCCCGACAGGAAGGAATTCACCGCCGGCAAGCCGATCGAGGATTGTCCGCTGCCGGAGGAGCTGGTGGTGCCTCTGGCCCAGCACATCGGAGCGCCGGCGACCGCCTGTGTCCAGGTCGGCGACCGGGTTCGCAAGGGCCAGGTGATCGGCGAAGCCGCCGGCTTCGTTTCGGTGCCGGTGCATGCATCCACCTCGGGTGAGGTGATTGCCGTCGAGCCGCGGCCGCACCCCTCGGGGCGTGATCTGCCGGCTATTGTCATCCGGGCCGACGGGGAGGACGCCTGGGACGAGGCGATGCCGTCGCTCGATCCCGAGACGGCAAGTGCCGACGAACTGCGGGGCCGCATTCGCGACGCCGGCATCGTCGGCATGGGGGGGGCGACCTTTCCCACCCATGTCAAGCTGAGTCCGCCGCCGGAAAAGCCGATCGACACCCTGATCCTCAACGGGGTGGAATGCGAGCCTTTTCTGACCGCCGATCACCGGCTGATGCTGGAGGAGAGCGGGCGGATTCTCGACGGTATCGCCATCCTGCGGAAGATTCTCGGTGTCGAGCGGACCTTTCTCGGGATCGAGGCGAACAAGCCGGACGCCATCGAGCGGATGTCGTCGCTGGCCGCCGGGTGCTCCATCGAGGTGGTGCCGCTGGAGGTCAAGTATCCCCAGGGCGCGGAAAAGCAGCTGATCAGTGCCATCACAGGCCGGGAGGTTCCCTCCGGCGGTCTGCCGATGGATGTCGGTGTGGTGGTGCAGAACGTCGGCACCTGTGCCGCTATCGCCGACGCCGTGTTGCGCGGCCGGCCGCTGGTCGAACGGATCGCCACCGTGGCCGGTGCCGCCGTGCGGCAGCCGAAGAACCTGCGGATCCGTATCGGCATGTCGCTGCGCCATCTGGTTGACGTCTGCGGCGGAACTCTGGGAGAGCCGGCCAAGATCATCATGGGCGGTCCGATGATGGGGATGGCCCAGCTGACGCTCGACGTGCCGGCGACCCGCGGCACCTCGGGGCTGCTGCTGTTCGGTGAGGAACAGGTGCTGAAGCGGCCGGAAGGCCCGTGCATCCGTTGCGCCCGCTGTGTCCAGGCCTGTCCGGCGCGCATCCTGCCGACCAGTATCGCCGCCTATGCGCGACTCGACATGATCGACGAGGCGGCGGAGCTGGGGGCGCTGGACTGCATCGAGTGCGGCTGCTGTTCCTACTCCTGCCCGGCGGCCCTGCCGCTGGTCCAGAGCATTCGCCACGCGAAAGCGGCCATCATGGCCCGGCGTAGAAAGGGTTGATCGTGTCGTCTCCGGTCTATCTCTCCAGTTCTCCGCACATCGCTTCCGGGGCGAGTACCGGGCAGATCATGCGTCAGGTGATTTTCGCCCTGCTGCCGGCCTGTGCCGTGGCGGTCTATCTCTTCGGCCTGCCGGCCCTGGCCACCCTGCTGATCTGCACGCTCGGCTGTGTCGCCTTCGAAGCGGCCTGTCAGCGCCTGATGCGGCAGCCGCTGAGCATCGGGGACGGCAGCGCCGCCCTGACCGGCATCCTGCTGGCGATGAACCTGCCGCCGTCGAGCCCCTGGTGGATGAGCCTGCTCGGGGCCTTCGTCGCCATCGTCATCGCCAAGCAGATCTACGGCGGCCTGGGCTGCAACCCCTTCAATCCGGCCCTGGTGGCGCGGGTGGTGCTGCTGATCTCCTTTCCCGTGCAGATGACCCGCTGGACGGCGCCGGCGCCGCTCGGCTCGGCCGTGGACGCGGTGACCACCGCCACGCCCCTGGGGCGGGCCAAGGAGGCGGTGATGCTGCACGGAGCCCTGCCGTCCGACCTGTCGGCCGGCCTGGCCGGTTATTTTCTCGGCGACAGCGGTGGCTGCCTGGGCGAGGTCTCGGCCTTCGCCCTGCTGCTTGGGGCCGGCTACCTGCTCTGGAAGAAGGTGATCACCTGGCATGTGCCGGTGGCCTATCTCGGGACCGTGGTCCTGCTGTCCGGAGTGTTCTGGCTGGCCGACCCGGGCCGCTATCCCGATCCGCTGTTTCACCTGCTGACCGGCGGCCTGATGCTGGGGGCCTTCTTCATGGCGACCGACATGGTTACCACGCCGGTGACCGGCCGCGGCATGCTGGTCTTCGGCGTGGGCTGCGGTCTGCTGACCGTCCTCATCCGGCTGTTCGGCGGCTATCCGGAAGGGGTGTCCTTCGCCATTCTGCTGATGAACGCGGCGACGCCGCTGATCGATCGCTACCTGAAGCCGAAGAAATTCGGCCTGGTGACGGAAAAGGGGTGACCCGATGCGTGAAACGGTGCGACTGGCCGTCGTCCTGACCCTGATAGCCGCCGGTGCCGGCCTGATCCTCTCCCTGGTCGAGTCCGTCACCCGGGAGCCGATCGCCGAACAGCGGCGACTGGAGATGGTGCGGGCCCTGCAGGCCGTTCTGCCGCCTTTCGACAACAGTCCGGATGCCGAAACCCTCTCCCTGCAGGTCGGGACCGACAAGAAGGGGCAGCCGGTCTACCGGACCTTCTTTTTCGGCCGCCGGGACGGCCGCCTGAACGGCATCGCCTTCAAGGTGACGGCGCCGGACGGCTACAGCGGCAACATCGACATCATGGTCGGTATCGAGCCGGCCGGACATCTGAGCGGCATCGAGATCCTGTCGCATGCCGAGACGCCGGGGCTGGGCGCCAAGATCGTCGAGCCCTGGTTCAAGGAGCAGTTCAAGGGCAAGGGGCTGGACAACGCCGACTGGCGGGTGAAGAAGGACGGCGGCGATTTCGACCAGATCACCGGTGCTACCATTTCGCCGCGGGCGGTGGTCGGCGCCATCCGCTCGGGACTCGAGTTCTACCGGGCGCACCGGCAGGAGATCGTAGCGGCACCAAAGGAGGCGAAATGAGTCTGGCAGACGTCTTCGTTCGCGGGCTATGGCGGGAAAACCCGGTTTTCAAGCTGCTGCTGGGGATGTGTCCGACCCTCGCCGTCACCACCTCGGCGGAAAACGGCCTCGGCATGGGCCTGGCGACCACCTTCGTGCTGGTCTGTTCCAACTTCACCGTGGCCCTGATGCGCAAGCTGATCCCGGCGGGCGTTCGCATTCCCGCCTTCATCGTCATCATCGCCTCCTTCGTGACGGTGGTGCAGCTCTGCATGGAGGCCTATGTCTACGATCTCTACAAGGCGCTCGGCATCTTCATTCCGCTGATCGTCGTCAACTGCCTGATCCTCGGCCGGGCCGAGGCCTTCGCCTCGAAAAACGGCCTGCTGCTTTCGATTGCCGATGGTCTCGGCATGGGCCTGGGATTCACCCTCGGACTGTTCGTTCTGGGCAGTGTGCGGGAAATTCTCGGTGGCGGCAGCCTGCTGGGTGTTTCACTCTTCGGGGCCGGCTATCAGCCGCTGCTGCTGATGATCCTGCCGCCGGGGGCCTTCATCGCTCTGGGCCTTCTGCTGGCGGGGATGAACCGGTTCGAGGCGGCGCGGGCGAAGGAGTGAG
>CAYTVY010000152.1:0-5708 GCA_964441925.1 uncultured Geothermobacter sp. | reverse complement strand
CGACCCCTTGTTCGGGCGCAAATTTGCTGTTTGGGGATGCCAAATTTCTTTTTCCGGGTATGATGATGTCTTGTTGACAGTCGTTTGGCTCCGAGCCCGGTTGCCTAAGGGGAGAACCTATGGCGAAGGGCCGATGGGTTGGGTCGGAAACGGCCCCGCCTCCCGGGTGGAAAGGAGAGGGATTGGTCTTTTCAGCGTCAAAGGAGAGGTGAAATGGACAGGATTGTCAGAATCGACATGGGGGCGGACGGTGGTCCGAAAGTGCGCATCGAGCCGGTCGGCGAGTACGCCGGACTGGGAGGGCGGGCCATCACCTCACTGATCGTCAGCAGGGAGGTCGACCCGCTCTGTCATCCCCTCGGGGCCGAGAACAAGCTGGTGATCGCGCCCGGCATGCTGAGCGGTTCCACCGGGGCGATGACCGGCCGGCTGTCGGTCGGCTGCAAGAGTCCGCTGACCGGCACCATCAAGGAGTCGAACGCCGGCGGTCAGGCCGCCCAGGTGCTGGCGCGCATCGGTTACGCAGCCATCGTCATCGAGGGCAAGCCGGCCGGCGACGATCTCTACAAGATCATCGTCACCCCGGACGAGGTGCGGGTCGAGGCCGACAACAGTCTGAAGCTGCTCGACAACTATCCGCTGATCGAAAAGCTGCGCGGCGAATACGGCGACAAGGTGGCCTACATGTCGATCGGCTCGGCCGGCGAGCGGCTGCTGCTCGCCGCCTCCATCGCCTGCACCGATCCGGAACTGCGCCCCACCCGGCACTGCGGGCGTGGCGGCGTCGGGGCGGTCATGGGGTCGAAACGGGTCAAGGCGATCATTCTCGACGACGCCGGGTGCAAACCCCGGGCACCGAAGCATCCGGAGGCCTTCCGCGACGCCAACCGCAAATTCGTCGAGGGCCTGCGCAAACACCCGGTCACCGGCGAGGGGCTGCCGGCCTACGGCACCAACGTGCTGACCAACGTACTCAACGAGGCCGGGGGCTATCCGACCCGCAACTTCTCCTCGGGCGTTTTCGAGGGCGGTGCCAAGCTGAGCGGCGAGGCGCTGGCCGAACTGGAGATCCGGCGCGGCGGTGTCGCCACCCACGGCTGCCATCGCGGCTGCGTGATCCAGTGCTCCGGCATCTTCAACGACAAGGACGGCAACTATCTGACCAAGCAGCCCGAGTACGAAACGGTCTGGTCACACGGCGGCCACTGCGGCATCGACGATCTCGATGTCATCGCCCGGCTCGACTACCTGGACGACAACTTCGGCCTCGACACCATCGAGATGGGGGTGACCATCGGGGTCGCCATGCAGGCCGGACTGGCCGCGTTCGGTGACGGCGAAGCCGCCATCCGACTGGTCGAGGAGGTCGGCAAGGGCACCCCCCTCGGCCGGGTGCTCGGCTGCGGCGCGGCGATCACCGGCAAGGTCTTCGGGGTCGAGAAGGTGCCGGTGGTCAAGAACCAGGCGATTCCGGCCTATGATCCGCGGCCGATCCAGGGCATCGGCGTCACCTACGCCACCACCACCATGGGGGCCGATCACACCGCCGGCTATGCCATCGCGACCAACATCCTGAAGGTCGGCGGGGATGTCGATCCCCTGGGCACCGAAGGCCAGGTCGAGCTTTCGCGCAACCTGCAGATCGCCACCGCCGCCATCGACTCGACTGGCATGTGCCTGTTCATCGCTTTTGCGATTCTCGACCAGGAAGAGACCTTCCAGGCCTTTCTCGACATGATCAACGCCTTCTACGGCACCGAGCTGACCGCCGACGGCGTGGCTGAACTGGGCAAGAAGATTCTCACGGCCGAGCGCGAATTCAACCGGCGGGCCGGCTTCACCAGCGCCGACGACCGGCTGCCGCGCTTCTTCTACACCGAGCCGATCGCGCCGCACAACCAGACCTTCTCGATGAGCGACGAGCAGCTCGATTCGGTCTTCAACTGGTAGCAGCAGGGGCGGAGGGCCGGCAACGGCCTTCCGCCTTCCTTTTCCCGGGAGGATGTCATCGGCGACAGGATGCGGTCATGACCGGCGGATTGACCCTAGAACTGCGACTGACGGTCCCTGACCTGCCGGCCGTCTTCGCGCTGCTGCAGGCGGGGGTGGTGCTGGAGGTCACGGTCGGATGCAGCGTGCGCGAGCTGCTGGGCCGGCAGCTTGGCATCGACGACGAGGTCCAGCAACGGCGGATCAGCACCATCTTTCTCAACCACCGGGTGGTCGACGATCCGGCCGGCGCCCTGATCGGTGACGGCGACGTGCTGGCCCTGTCCGGCGCCATGCCCGGACTGGTCGGGGCGACCATGCGTCGCGGCGGGCCGCTGGCCGCCCTGCGCGACGGCATCAGTCATCAGAATCCGCCCCGTCCGCCCGCCGTCCGGCGGGGGCGGATCCGGCTGAAGCTGTTCAACCTGCTGCTGCCGGAGCTGGCGCCGCGCATCCTGCGGCGGGGCATTCTGCTGCCAGCCGGGGACTGTCGCCAGCTGCTGGCTGCCTGCCGGGCGCCGGAGCAGCCGTTGCCGGTCGTGCCGCCGACACTGGCGGATGACAGCCTGCTGCAACTCAGGATTCTTTGCGAAGAGGCGAACCCATGAAGATTACCGTCAAGCTGTTTGCCACGTTCCGGCGTGGCCGGTTCGAAATCGAGACCCGGAACTATCCGGAAGGCACGACCGTGGGGCAGGTGGTCGAGGAACTGGCGATTCCCCGCGAACAGCTCGGCATCCTGCTGGTCAACAGCCGGCATGTCGACCTCGAGCGGGCGCTGGCCGACGGCGAGACCCTGGCCATCTTTCCCCTGGTCGGTGGAGGCTGAGAGATGAACGATCTGCAGGACTTTCTCCGTACCCGGTCCGAAAACGGGCTGATCGCCTGGCCCTGCCAGTGCGAGGCGGCCGAGCGGTTCGGCCTGAGCGTCGCCGAAATCGAGAGCGCCATTCTCGCCAACGACCTGCTGCCGGCGCGCTACCAGCGCAACCGGCGGATGCTTTCGGTCAGGCAGCAACGCCGGCTGTTCAGCAGCCGGGTAGCGGTGATCGGGGCCGGCGGCCTGGGCGGCTACATCCTCGAACAGCTGGCCCGGCTCGGTGTCGGCACCCTGGTCGCCATCGACGACGACACCTTCGAGGAGAACAATCTCAACCGGCAGCTCCTTTCGTCGCCCCGCCGGCTGGGCCAGCCCAAGGTGGAAGCCGCCGCCGCCCGGATCGCCGAGATCAACCCGGCCGTCACCCTCGTGCCGCGGCAGGCCCGGCTGACGTCCGCCAGCGGCGGGGAGCTGCTGGCCGGGGCCGATTGCGTGGTCGATGCCGTCGACAGCGTCTCCGCCCGCCTGGAGATCGAGGAGGTCTGCGAAAACCTGCGGCTGCCCCTGGTGCACGGTGCCATCGCCGGCTGGTACGGGCACGTGGCGACGGTACTGCCCGGCGACCGGACGCTGAGCAAGATCTACCGTCACTGGCGGGAGGGCAAGGGGATCGAGGCGCAGCTCGGCAACCCCTCCTTCACCCCGGCGCTGGCCGCCAGCCTGCAGGTGAGCGAGGTCTGCAAGATTCTGCTGGGAGAGGGCCGGCTGCTGCGGCACCGGCAGCTGGTCTTCAACGTGCTCGACATGGAGTTCGAAAACATCGCATTCTGAAGCGGCTGCAACACGAACAGCCCCGGGATATCTGCATGCTGCCCCGCCGCTTCGCCGGACCGCGTCCCCCCCTTTCTCTTCCGGCGACCTCGCGGCGCACTTGTGGTTCAACCCGTTCTTCTCATCGCAGCACCAGGGTTCCGCACCCCCCTTCCTGCTGCCGGCGCCAGCGGTTGGCGCGACGCACCTGAATGCCGGCGGCACGCAAACGGGCATGGACGGCATCGATGCTCGCCGGCGGTGGGCTGCGGAAGGAACTGCCGGGAACCGGGTTGCAGACCAGCAGGTGCAGGGTCAGCTCGGGGTGGGACACCAGGCGTTCGGCCAGGCGGTCGAGCTCTTCAGGGGAATCGTTTTCCCCGGCAAGCAGCAGATAGTTGATGCCGACCCGGCGCCGGGCACGGCGCGACAGGCGCGGCAGTTCCGTATCGAGCAGCTCCCACAGGGCGTCGTAGTCGGGGCCGCGCGGCACCAGCCGCCGGTGGGTGGCGGACGAACCGGCATGCAAAGAGAGCATCAGGCCGTTGTGGGGCAGCCGCAACGCCTGGCGCAACCCGGACAGCGGGGCGCCGGTGGTGGTCAGCGACACCGGCAGCTGCCGGGCGCGGCACGTCTCGATGAAAGAGCGGACCGCGACCAGATTGTGCAGGGGCTCACCGATGCCGGAGAGGGTCAGGCGCTTCGGCGCCAGCCCCAGCTTCCGCGCCCGGGCAACCTGCTGTTCCAGCTCGGCCGGAGTCAGGTTGCGGCGCAGGCCGCCCCGTCCCGAGGCACAGAAAGGGCAGCCGAGGGCACAGCCGGCCTGGCTGGAAAGGCACAGGGTGCCGCTGGCGTACCAGACCGCCTCGACCTGCAGGCCGTCGCCGATTCTGACCGTGAAACGCTGGTTGGGTGTCTCGTTCATCTCGCCGGCTTCGGTTCGGAATGCCGCACCATCATAACAGATCCGGCCCTTTCCGGATCCGGCAATCTCGCCCGGTCGCAGCTGGCGAACCCGAGTCAGACACCGGCGACTCAGAAAGCAAACGTCATGCTGATGCCCCCCTGGGTCTCGCTGTCGAGCGCCTTCCGGGCGGCATCGCTCAGTCCGGAGGACGCCAGAAACGTCGCGGATACCGCCAGGGATCCGCTCAGCTCGTAGTCGACACGCAGCCCGGCCTCGACATCGTGCCAGTCGCTGTAGTCACCGATGGAGTAATCGCTCTTGTCGTTGTAGCTGACGGCGAGAGACGGCGTCAGCCGAAGCTTTTTCCACGGCTGGAAACGATGCTCGAACGCCAGTACGTAGAACAGGCCGTTCTCCTTCGCCTGGTCCCAGTCGTAATAGACGGTCAGCGATGGCGAGGCGACACTGTCCAGGGACAAGCCGAGGTAGAATTCATTGGTATCCTCGAGTCCGTCGAGGGCATAGAAGATGTTGCCGACGCTGAGCGAGACCCGCTCGGTCAGCGGCCGTGAATAGTCGACGGTCAGGTCGGTTTCGCTGATATTTCCGGCAGCCAGCCCGTCCCCGGCGGAACGGGAAAGCTGCAGGCTGCTCCAGTAACTGAGGGTCACCCCTCCCAGACCGACATCGACGCCCCCCTGCGCGACGGGCAGGCCGCCGCTCAGATCGAATCCCCGCCAGAGATACTTGTCGAACAAGCCGAAATAGGCCGTTCCCTCGGCCTCGAACGCCAAGGCGGACAGCGGCGTCAAGCCGATCAGAACGACGAGCATCCCTGCCAACAGAAAACCTTTTTTCATACCGCAGACTCCTTCCCTGGCAGAAAAACACCCCGGAAATACAATCGAAATCCTTGCCCGCTCTTCAAAGGGCATCGAGACCGCTGTCGCCGGTGCGGATGCGAACCGCCTGCTCGACTTCGCTCACGAAGATCTTGCCATCGCCGATGCGGCCGGTACCGGCGGCCTGCCGGATCGTCTCGACAACCTCGCCTGCCCGCTCGTCCGGCACCACCAGCTCGATTTTCAGTTTGGGAAGAAAATCGATCTGGTACTCGGCCCCGCGATAGAGTTCGGTATGCCCCTTCTGCCGGCCGAACCCCCGAACCTCGCCGATGGTCAT
>CAYTVY010000151.1:0-5708 GCA_964441925.1 uncultured Geothermobacter sp. | reverse complement strand
ATCCGGCACAAACCACTGATTCAGGTGAAAGGGGCATGAGTGTACGAGAGAATTCAGCGTCCGGCGAGTATGGGCTGACTGTCGTCGGCGGTGGCATTGTCGGTCTGGCGACCGCCTGGCAGTTGTTGCGGCGTCATCCCGGACTGTCTCTCGTGTTGCTGGAAAAGGATGCTGTTGTGGCCGGCCAGCAGACCGGCCACAACAGTGGCGTCATCCATTCCGGCCTCTACTACCGCCCCGGATCCTTCAAGGCCCGACTCTGTTGTCGTGGCCGGGATGCACTCTGTGCCTACTGCGAGCGGATGGCTATCCCGTTCCGGTGTTGCGGCAAGCTGGTGGTGGCCCTGGATGCCGGCGAACGGGATCGGCTGCAGATGTTGTGGCAACGGGGCGAGGCAAACGGACTGACTGGCCTGCGCTGGCTCGACCAGCGGCAGTTGCGCCGTTACGAGCCCCACGCGGTCTGGGTGGCGGCGTTGCTGGTACCGCAGACCGGGGTTGTCGACTACCGGATGGTGGCGCTGGCGTTGGCGGCGGAAATCCGCGAGCTGGGTGGAACGATTGCCACTGACTGCCGACTGCAGGCCATTCGCCAGTACGGGGACGGTTTTCTGCTGCGCACGTCCCGGGGCGACATCTGTTGCCGCTGGTTGATCAATTGTGCCGGTCTGCACAGCGACCGTCTCGCCCGGATGGCCGGACTACGGCCGCCGGTGCATATCCTCCCCTTTCGCGGCGAGTACTACCACTTGGGTGAAGCGGGTGCGGAACTGGTGCGGAACCTGGTCTATCCGGTCCCCGACCCCGAGCTGCCCTTTCTCGGGGTCCATCTGACCCGGAGCATCGACGGCCGGGTGGAGGCTGGTCCCAACGCCGTGCTTGCCCTGAAACGCGAGGGCTACCGTCGCAGCGACATCTCTGTCGTCGATCTGGCCGAGATTCTCGGTTACCCTGGATTCTGGCGACTGGCCGCCCGGTGGTGGCGTACCGGGCTGGTGGAATACCGGCGTTCTTTCAGCCGCCGGCGGTTTCTGGCCGATCTGCAGCGGCTGGTTCCGGCACTTCGGGAGAAGGATCTGGCCGGTTGGGGCAGTGGCGTGCGGGCGCAGGCTGTCGATCGGGCGGGACGGCTGGTCGACGATTTCGTTTTCGCCGAGGCTCCCGGTATGATCCATGTGCTCAATGCCCCCTCGCCGGCGGCGACGGCGTCGCTGGCCATCGGGGAGGAGATTTCAGGCCGGGCCGCAAGGCATTTCGCTCTCTGAGTCGGTCTCTTCAGAGCTGGCGGCCGCCGATGGCATGCAGCCGGGCGCGGGCCTGACGCAGCAGTTCTTCCGTTGTCGGCCAGTCGATGCACTTGTCGGTGATCGAGACGCCGTAGGCCAGTTGCTGCGGGTCGTTCAGGGGCTGGTTGCCGGCCTTCAGGTTGCTTTCGATCATCAGGCCGCAGATGGAGCGGTTTCCCGCCTCCAGCTGTTCGAGAACACTGGTCAGAACCTCGGCCTGCCGGTTGTGGTCCTTGTTGCTGTTGCCGTGGCTGCAGTCGACCATGATGCCGTTTTTCAGTCCCTTTTCCGCCAGTGCCCGTTCGGTGGCGGCGATGTCGGCCGGCTGATAGTTGGGACGGTCGCTGCCGCCGCGCAGCACGATGTGGACGTCCGGGTTGCCGATGGTGCGGACGATGGAGACCCGTCCTTCACGGTTGACACCGATGAAGCTGTGGCTGTGGTGGGCCGCCTGCATGGCGTCGAGAGCGATTTTCAGGTTGCCGTCGGTGCCGTTCTTGAAGCCGACCGGGAAGGAGAGGCCGCTGGCCATCTCGCGGTGGGTCTGCGATTCGGTGGTGCGGGCGCCGATCGCCCCCCAGCTGATCATGTCGGCCAGGTACTGCGGCGTGATGGTGTCGAGCATCTCGCAGGCGACCGGCAGTCCCAGGCCGGTGATGTCGCTCAGCAGCCGGCGGGCGATGCCCAGTCCCTTCGAGATCTGGTGCGAGCCGTTCAGGTCGGGATCGTTGATCAGGCCCTTCCAGCCGATGGTGGTGCGCGGTTTCTCGAAATAGACCCGCATCACCAGCAGCAGCTGATCCTCCACCTCGCGACTCAGCTGCTGCAGCCGTTCGGCGTAGTCCAGGGCGGCCTTCGGATCGTGGATGGAGCAGGGGCCGACCACCACGAACAGCCGCCGGTCTTCGCCGCGCAGAATCTTCTTGATCGCCTCGCGCGAGCGGGTGACGAACTGGGCGTCCTCTTCGCTCAGGGGGATCACCTGTTTCAGGTCGGCCGGGGCGATGATCGGCGTCAGGCCGCTGACGTTGAGATTGTTGGTCCGGGTCATGTCGGTGTCCGTTCGATTTGTTTTGGATAAACAAGTGTTTAGCCGTGCTTTTTCCAATATGGCCAATGGTGGCGGCTACTTTAACCAAAGTCCCGGTTGCTGTCAAAGACGAACCGCGAATCATGGACGGGATCGAGGGTGTTACTTTTTCGGGTCGCTCGATTGTGGCAGCAGCACCTTGCCCGGATCGGTCAGCACCTCGCCCGGCAGGGTGAGTACCCGCTTGAAGATGCCGAAGATCTTTTTCGACAGGGAGGTGATGGGAATGGCCTCGACCTTCGGTTTGGCGGCATCGCCGGTGATCCTGAAATGGGCGGTGATCAGTGCCCGGTCCTTGCCTCCGAGAATCCAGCCGGCAATGGGGATCTTGGTGATGATCTTGTCGACGGTCTTCAGCGGTTTGATCCCGAGCACGGCGTCGAGCCGGTTGCGTGGCAGGTCGTAGTCGCCGACAAAGGAAAGATCCATTGCTTCACTGCGCAGCAGCAGGTCTTCGGTACGCACCACGCCGTCGTCGATGGCGGCGGTCAGGCTCAGGTTCTGGTAGGGCATCCCCTTTTCCACCATGTCGGGCAACTGAAAAGAGAAGAGCTGTGAGACGTTGAGCAGGGAGAAGACCTTGGAGAGGACGGTGAACTTGTTTAGTACGCCGTTTTCGATTTCGACGCTGAGTCCGCCGTGCAGAGTCGGGACGAAGTTTCGGCCCGCTTCTCCCTCGAGGTAGACATCACCGCGCAGGGTGCCGCTGAGCAGGCTCTTTTGGCGCAGCAGGTCACGATGAATGGCCGCCGCCGGAAAGTTCTCGACATGTCCGGCGATCTTCAGTCGGTTCGGGCCGGGTCCGGCAGCATCGCTGACCACCAGGCCGTTGGCGTATCCTTCGCGGGCCCTGAAATGCAACGGGAAGACCCGCAGCAGGCCGCGGCCGTCGCTGGTGACGGTGCCCGTGGCCTCGGAGAATTCCAGACGGCCGAAACGTCCCCTGGCGACCCGGGCCTCGACACTGACCCGGGCTCCCTGTTTCCCTTCTTTGCGGGTCGTCGTTTTCCCCCCGCCATGGGCATGGTTTTTGGCTGGCCCCTGCCAGAGGGCGATGATTTCGTCGATGTTGGCATAGTCGGCTTCGGCCCGCAGTTGCACCTGCGGGTTGTGCCATCCCTGCATGGCACCGCTGACGACGCAGTCGGTACCACCGTCGAGGTGGACGGCGATCTGCTCGAAACGGATGCCTTTGCCATCGATGAGCAAATGGGCGTCCAGGTCGTGAAGCCAGTTGTCGGCGGTATTGAAGATCAGCTCGTCGGCCCGCACCTTGCGACTCTGCAACTGAAGTTCCAGGGTGGGGCGGTCGAAGTCGGCGAGACGGGCCTGGATGGTGACCGGCGAGTCACCGAGCCGGGCATTGAGCAGTACCGCCTCGAGAGCCCGTCCCTGCAGGAGGACGGTGCCGTTGATCCGCTCGAGATCGGCGAGAAGTGAGGTGAAGTGCGCGCCGGCGTTCTGCAGGCCGATCCGGCCGTGAAACTGTGGCGGCCTGCCGGTGGCTCCGGCAAGCCGCAGATCGAGATCGGCGGTGCCGCGCAGGTGGTACCAGGCGAGGTGGCGGCCGGCGCCGAGTCGTTGCAGGTCGACGGCGTTGCTGGTCAGATGCAGGCTGTAGGCGCCCTGATCGGTGACGGAACCGCTGAAATCGACCTCCGTCGTTCCCAGTGTGATCTGCCCCCGGTCGATCGTCCAGCCGTTGTTTTCATGTTGCAGTCGCAGTTTCACCGTGCCGGGTTCGCCCGGCTGTTTGACGAACCAGCCGTCGAAGCTGGCGACCAGCCGGCTCAGGTCGGCTTCGAGGCTGAAACGGAGGTTGTCCAGAGGTCCGTCGATGTTGGCCTTGACGGGCAGAGGGCCGTTCAGGGCGATCAGGTTCGCATCGACGCCGATTTCGGCCAGCAGGGCAGGCAATGGTGGTGACAGCCTGGCTCGCAGGTTGACGGTCGGGATGTCGTTGCCCAGATCGATGCGTCCCTGCAGCCGTTGCGGCCGGCCCTGCCAGCTGGCGGTGAGCTCTGTGACCTCCAGAGTGCCTTCTGCCAGCCGCAGACGGGCTTCACCCTGTTCGAGCGGCGGAAGGTTTTCGAGTGGCAGGCCCAGGTCGGCGAGGCGGATCTCGCCATGCAGGCGCTGCAGCAGGCTGGGGGCGGTCAGTTGTGTCCAGGGGGTCGGCGGCAGCCTGAGATCGAAGGCGAAGGTGCCGGTCGGCCAGGGCCGTTTGGTCGGCGGCAGCCAGGGACGCAGGTCGGCAAGAGCAAGTGGTGCCAGCCGAATCCGGCCGGCGAGATTGTCTTGCTCCAGTTGCAGGTCGCCGCTCAGGTGCAGACGGCCGTGCCGCAGGGTCAGTCCGGTCAGCTGCTGAATGCCGTTTTGTCGTTGCCAGCTCCCCTGCAACTGCCAGCGACCGAGGGGCAGGGACGGTCCAGCCCCTCGCGTCAAGCGGCTGCTGCCGGCATCCAGCTCGAGGGCGAAGTCGAGTTTTTCGTTTGGAATGCCTTGCAGCCGACAGCTGAGATCAGCCTGTCCGGAAAGCGTGACGCCGGCGGGCAGCAGTCGACGATCGATGGCGTCCAGCGGTATGTTGCGCAGCCCGAAAACCAGGGTCAGCGGATTGCGGCTCCACTGCAGCGGATTGTCACCGCTGACAAGACCTTCGAGGTGCAGGGGGGCGCTCAGCTGCTCCTTTTCGAGTCTGGCGTCGAGTACGAGATCGAGTCGGCCGTCCGGTCGGGCTCCGAGGCTGAGGTAGGCGCCGGTCAGGCGTAGCGGCGGGTAGCCGTTCTTGTTGGGGAAGTGCAGTTCAATATTGCCGTTGTGGATGCGGATTTCCCTCAGATCGGTTCCGGACCAGTTGCTGCCGTTACCGGCTGCTGCGGTTGTTTCGGGTTGTTCTGATGTCTCGAGGTTGATGAGCAGTCGGGGGCGCGCCAGGATGATCTTGCGCAGGGTCAGCTGCCCCTGCAACAGCGGCAGCAGGCCGACTTTGAGATAGAGATGGTCGGCCTTCAGGTAGAAGGCATCGCCGGCGCCCTCTCCGATCTCCAGCTGGTGGCAGTCGATGGCCAGGCCCTCGGTGATGGTCAACCGGATGTTGGCGAACTGGACCGGTCTGCGGAAGAGGTTGCTCAGGGCTGATTCGATTTCGCCGCGATAGCGGTTCAGGTCGAAGGTGACGAGAAAGATGCCCAGGCCGAGAGCCCCGAGGCAGAGCAGCAGAATGATGAAGCGGGCGATTTGACGCGATCTTTTTCGGGCCATCCGCGAGACCAGGGTTGGTTGGGGGTTGTTGGTCGCAGGCGCTTCGGTCCGCTCCCCGGAGTTGCCGT
>CAYTVY010000150.1:0-5799 GCA_964441925.1 uncultured Geothermobacter sp. | reverse complement strand
CCGTTCCCTCGGCGGCCGGCATCATGGCACGAAGCGTCCCCACGACGCAACCCCGCCATGACGCAACCCCGCCATTGACCCCCGCCCAAATAGGCGATAAAATCACTCAGATTTCATTCCGGGAGCATCCCATGTCACAACAGGCCGCGCTGCACCTGACCAGCCTCCTCGTCGTCTCCTTCGGCGCCAACCTGCCCCTCGGCTACCTGCGGGAAGGTGCCCGCAGGTTTTCCCTGAGCTGGTTCGTCTACATTCACGTCTCGATCCCCCTCATCATCCTGCTGCGGCTGCACTACGGTTTCGGCTGGAGCATCGTACCGCTGACCCTGGCCTGCGCCGTCCTCGGGCAGATCCTCGGCGGCCGGATACGCAGGCGGGCACGATGAAAACACCAAAGCGCCCCCCGATGAAACGGGCCATGCGCGCCGGATCGATCGCCGCCGACCTGTTGAGCAGCCGCGGCTACGACCTGAAGCTGCGGCAGTACCGCGCCTGGCAGGTGTGGGAGAAGGTGGTCGGCCCCCAGATCGCACGGCACGCCCGGCCGCTGCGCATCCGTGACCGCGTACTCGAGGTGCGGGTCGATCAGCCGGTCTGGATGCAGCAGTTGCGGCTGATGGCGCCGCAGATCCTGCAACGCCTCAACCAAGCCCTGGGTGAGGAACTGCTCAGCGACATCTACTGGCGGCGGGGCAAGGTCGAACCGCCCGGAGAAACCGGCGAGGACCACCGCCCCCTGCGCAGTCCGCTGAGTGCAGAAGAACTGGAACGGATCAGGACCTCCCTGCCGGCCATGGCCGACAGGGAGCTGGCCGAAGCGGTCTTGCGGGCCCGGATCCGCCAGGCCGAATACGCCAAGGCCCGCCGGCGGGCTCAGACGCCGTAACAGGCGAGCACCTCGGCGCTGTACCCTTCCCCCTCGTAGACCACCAGCGGCGGCTCGACCACCAGCCCCGGCCGGCCCGCCCGCCGCCCCTCGACCAATACCAGCTTTGCCGGTTCATGCCGCCGCGAATGCACCAGTCGCAACCGCTTCGGCTCGATGGCCGCCTGGCGCAGTGACATCAGCAGATCGGCCAACCGCTCGGCCAGATGGATCAGACAGAAGCGTCCGCCGTTCTTCAGCAGAAAAGCCGCCGCCCGGACAAAATCGTCCAGACCGCCGGCCAGCTCGTGCCGGGCCATCGCCCGCTCGTCGTCGGGAGCGATCCGTCCCGAGCGGGGCGGACGGAACGGCGGGTTGGCCAGAACCAGATCGGCATTCTGCACCGGCAGCAACTGCGGCACCTCCTGCACCCGGCCGGCCAGAATCGCAACCCGGTCATCGAACCCGTTCAGCGCCACGCTGCGACGGGCCCGCCCGACCATCGCCGGCTGACACTCGATACCGGCAATTCTTTCCGCCTCCGACCAGGACGCCGCCAGCAGGGGCAGCACCCCGTTGCCGCAGCCGAGATCGACAATGGTTCCGGAGCTGCCGCGAAGACACGCGAACCCGGCCAGCAGAAAAGGGTCGAGGGAAAATCGGTAACCATCTTTCGCCTGGATGATCTTCACCCCCGAGCAGCCGAGATCGTCGAGGGTTTCGTGGGGGGAAATCGTTTCTGTCATGGAAAATTGTTGACCACGCCTTACCCGGCTCCAGGCTCAAAATCCGCTATAGCGATCGGAGAGCCTGCAGGACGACGTCCTTCAGAACCGGAAGATCACGCTCGAAGGTATTCCAGACAACGGAAAGGTCAACCTTGAAGTAACCGTGAGCCAGGGCATTGCGGGTTCCGTATGCGGCCCTGAGAGGGATATCAGGATGTTGCTCTGCAAAATCGGGAAAGTGGCGCAGAATATTGCCCGCCGCCTCGCCGATGATTTCCAAGTTCCGAATCACTGCATCTTGTTTTTCTTCATTCGCGAAAAACTCCGTTTTTCCCACATGCACAAGATACCGGTCTATGCGGGCAATCGCCTGAAGAATATGCTCCAGGTAATCCTCCAACGCTGTTATATCGCGCCCACTCACAACACCTGAGCCTCCTCAAGAACGCTCTGCCTCCAACGCTCCGGAAGGGCGGCAGGTGTCAAAACATCCACCTCGACTCCCAAAAGTTCCGTCAATTCAACACGAATTGCTCCAAGGTCAAAAAGCGATGTCTCCGCGGTTGGATCGACAAGAATATCCAGATCACTTCCTTCGACATCACATCCATGAACAACAGAACCAAAAACACGCGGATTGCGAGCACGGTGGCGCTCGACGATAGTCCGAATAGTGGACCGATACCGATCAAGGGCAGCGGAAGGTTTCATACTCACAACTCCAGGAACCAAGAACACATTCAACTCTAGTCCAGGACAAAGTCAGCGTCAATCAATCAATAGACACAATCAATAGACTTCAATTCAGCAGCCTCTTTTCTGGGGACATAATACCCATTTCTCCCTCGGTGGGGTGGAAAATAGGTATTGTGTCCCCGGATTTCGGAATTCACAGGAAACTACAAACGAATGCGATACCGCAACCACAAGCGCTGGCGCAGCGCCTGCAGCTGCCGGCGGTAGACCGGGTGATTCAGCCTGGCGAAATCACGGTAGTGCCGCAGGGCGCTCCGCAAGTCACCGCGTCGTTCCGCCAGCATCCCCAGGTTGTAATGCGCCGTCGGGTTGAGGGGATTGACCGCCACCGAACGGCGGTAATAGTCCTCGGCCTCACCGGTACGACCGGCCAGCAGGGCGATGTTGCCGAGATTGTTCAGGGCGAAGGCCGAATCCGGGCTGACCCGCAGCGCCTGCCGCCAAAGGGTCTGCGGCGAACGCCAGACCGCACATTGGCGCCAGCTCAGACCGGCGAGAACCACCAGCACGAGCAGGAACACCGCCACCACCGCCCGCACCGACAGGGCACTCCTCTGCAGCCCGAAAGCGACCAAAAGAGACCAGAAGGCCAGCGGCGCATAGAAGTAGCGGTCGGCCGCCAGGTAGGTCATGGGAACCAGGTTGGCGGTGGGCAAAAAGAAGAGCCCTCCGGCCAAAAGCAGCCAGCAGGCAACGGGCCAACGTCGCCACCCCCGCCCCAGCCAGATCCCCGCCGCCAGCAGCATGCCCCCGCCCGCCAGCACCCAGGGATCGGCCAGCCGTTTCGCCACCGGAAAAGTGTACTCCAGTGCCAGGTCCACCGGCCAAAGCAGTTTCAGCCCCATGAACATCCAGGACTTGAGCACGGTCAGGTAATAGATGCCGACCTCAAAGGGACCGAAATAGTTGGCCTTGAAGGCCAGTGTCTCCCGCATCGCCGCCACCAGGTTCGCGCCCCTGCCAAAGCCCGTCAGCCACCAGACACCGCCTGTCGCCAGCAGAAAGCCAGCGGCCAGACTCCAGGCCGGCCGCGCCCAGAGCAGCCGGCGCGGGCCGGCAATTCCCAACATCTCGCCCAGCAGCCACACCAGGGGAACGGCAACAGCCGTCTGCTTGCCGAGCAGGGCAAGACCGAAACAGGCAACGGCCCCGACGAACCAGCCCCAGCCACCTCGCGGACACTGCAAAAAACGGATATAGGCCAGAATGGAGAGCAAACCGAAAGCCAGCGCCAGGCTGTCCTTGCGATGTGACAGATTGGCCACCACCTCGACCTGGATCGGGTGCAGCAGAAAGAGCAGGGCCGCCAGCCCGGCAAACCAGTGACTCAGCCGCAACCGGCGGCCGAGCAGATAGACCAGAACTCCGCAGAGGGCATGCCAGAAAATCTGCTGCAGGTGCCAGCCGGCGGGGGCATAGCCGAACAGCCGGTAGTCGAGCAGGTAGGTCAGTTCACGCAGCGGCCGGCCCGGATAGCTGTCACGCAGGAAGGCCGTCAGCGAGCGCACATCCGGGTTGTCGACGATCACCGGAAAATCGTCATAGGTCCAGCCGTTGCCGAAGGTATTGGCAAAGACGGCAAAGGCCACCCCGAACAGCAGGAGCAGCCACCAACGGTCGGCGGGTTCGAAACGACGCTCCATCATTGCTGCAACATTCCCCCGAGCAGCTCGACCATCAGCCGCGCCTCCCGGTCCCGTGGTGCCGTCTGCAGGTAGCGCCGGTAGGCCGCAAGCGCGTTCGCCCGGTCCCCCAGGGCGTAACTCGCCCGTCCGATGGCCAGCCAGGTGCGGGGACGGGGATAGTCCTCCCGCTGCAGCCGCCTGGCCTCGGCCAGCATGGTGCGGTAGGCTTCGCGGGACGGCAGGCCGAACCGCCGGCGCACCCCTTCAGTCGCCGGCAGGTCACGGACGAAGATCACCGCCACCGCGTCGCGGTAGACCAGGGTCCAGCCCGGCTGCCGCACCAGGTTGCCGATCAGGTTCTGCGGCCCGCCCGTATCGTAGAAGCAGGTGCGGGTGATGATGGTGTTGACGCCGTAGCGGTCGAGATCCCGCCGCCAACCCGGCAGCCCGTTCTCGATCCGGGTCGAGCTGTCGAAAAATTCCCGGCTGTCGGAACGGCCGTCGACAAAGACCAGGTAGTCGGGAAACAGCCGCCACATCAGGTAGCCGCCCCAGTCGTAGGCGTTGTAGATGTTGCCGGGCAACGTCTGCGCCAGCAGGAAATCGACGGCGGCGACCGGGTAATTGCCAACCTTCAGCCCCAGACCGAGCCGGCCCTGCCAGGCCGCCCGGGCCGGCAAGCCAACCAGCAGAACCAGCGCCAACGCCAACAGCCCCCGACGCATCACCGGCGCCTCCAGCCGGTCGGCGATCCGGGGAGGCAGCAGTTGCCAGATGCCCGCCGGCAGGAAAAAGCCGGCCAGCAGGGCCACCAGGGTGGTGTGGCGGATCTGGCTGAATCCCATGTAGGCGAAACCGGCAAAGAACACCAGTTCGGCGACATCGCACTGCCGGCGCAGCAAGCGCAGCAGAATCAGCCATGCCCACAGCGCCATCACCAGATAGAAGAGAGGCACCTGGGCAAAGGTCGGCGGCAGCCACTCCATGTTGCCGAAAAGCGTCGACGCCGCCTCGCCGGTGAGCACCTTGGTCTGGTCGAGATGGGCGGCCAGCTGTCCCAGCGGAATGCGCCAGCCGTAGGGATTGACAAAGGAGACGCCGAACACCGCCAGGGCGATGCCAGAAAAAATACCGAACTGGCGCCAGTCCGTCTCCCGCCGCAGACAGCGCCACAGCTCCCCCACCCCGAAAGCGGCCAGCAGGGCAAATCCGAAGATGCAGGCGGCATGCAGGTTGGCCCAGAACAGCATCAGCGGCACCAGCCAGAGCCAGGCGCGCCAGCCGTGTTCACGACCGGCGTAAAGCAGAATGAGATAGAGAACGGAAAAGAGAAAGGTCCACAGCTGGGGGCGCACCAGCCAGGAATCGGCGGAAGCGACCAGACACAAGAGCAGCACCGGCACCGCCATCCAGGCCGGCACCCGCCGACGCAGCGCCCAACCCAGCAGCAGAACACCGCAGGCAGCGATCATCCCGGCCTTGAAGACGACCAGCAGGCCATATCCCCCCAGGCCGTAAAGACCGTAAAGCACCAGGTCGTGCAACCAGCAGTGCTCCAGGCGGAAAAGATCCGCCGCCAGGCTGAAGGTGTCGCGGTAGAGGAACTGGCCGGTCTGCCAGATGTATTTGCCGGACTGCAGCTGCCAAAAGGTATCGAAGGATTCCAGGGGACGGAGGGCGAGGAGAAAAAGGGCGGCCGCGCAGAGCAGCAACACCCCGTTGGTCACCAATCGCTCTTTCCCGCGAAACATAATCGATTCATACCCCTGAATCAGTGGGTTTGTGCCGGATGAAGAGTGTAAGCGCTTGGCCTGAATGCGGTTTT
>CAYTVY010000149.1:0-5888 GCA_964441925.1 uncultured Geothermobacter sp. | reverse complement strand
GCACCGGACCCTGCCGTCCGCCTCCCTGTCCCAGAAACGTGCTTCGTGCATGGGCCATCTCCCCGACTGGCTACGGGTTCAGTATAGCAGTAAAGGCGGTGACGGGTGACGAGTGACGCGTAAAAGCTCAAAGGGGCTCGTCACGCGTCACTGCTTACCACGAATGGCACAGACGCTTCAGGGCGGTCGAGACGTGCGCAGATGCAAGGCGTCTCGTGCCCGAGGGAGTGAGGTGTAGCCGGAGGCTACTCCGCAGCGACCGAGGTCGCGAGCAACGCAGCAGATGCGTACGTATCGACCGCCCTTGCGCTAGAACACAAAGCGGCGCATCGACACGTTGAGCAGAATCCCCACCCCCACCATCGTCGTCACCATATTGGTTCCACCGTAGGAGAAGAGCGGCAGCGGCACGCCGACCACCGGCATCAGGCCGATGACCATGCCGAGATTAACCACGATGTGCCAGAAGAGCATGGCGGTAACACCGACGGCGAGATAGCTGCCGAAACGGTCGGCGGCCCGGCGGGCGATATACAGCCCCCAGAGGATGAGCAGCAGGTAGAGACCGATGAGCAGCAGGCAACCGGCAAAGCCCCATTCCTCGGCGAAAACCGAAAAGGCGAAATCGGTATGCCGTTCGGGCAAAAAGGAGAGCCGCGACTGGGTACCCTGCATGAAGCCCTTGCCGAAGAACCCGCCGCTGCCGACGGCGATCTTCGACTGGATGATGTGATAGCCGGCCCCCAGGGGATCGTGTTCGGGATCGAGAAAGGTCATGATGCGCTGACGTTGGTAATCGTGCAGCAGATACCAGCCGCCCCAGCAGCCGAGCAGGCCGCTGAGGGTCAGCAGGAGCAGAGTCCGCCGCCGGATACCGGCGAACAGCGCCATGCTCAGACCGATGAAAAGGATCAGCAGGGCCGTGCCGAGGTCAGGCTGCCGGGCCACCAGCAGCACCGGCAACCCGAGCAGCAGGAAGGGAATGCTGAGCTCTCTCAGACCAAAGCCGCCGAAAGGCGTCTTCTCGCTGAAATAACGGGCCAGGGCCATGATGATGACCAGCTTCATCACTTCGCTCGGCTGCAGGTTGAAAAAACCGAGATCGATCCAGCGGGTGGCCCCCATGATCGTCTTGCCGAAGACGAGAACACCGAGCAGAAGCAGGACATTGGCGACATAGAAGAAAAAACTCAGATGAAGCAGCCGCCGGTAATCGAACAGGCAGAGCAGCAGCGCCAGCGTCACCCCGAAGCCGAGCCAGGCGATCTGCCGCAGGTAGACACTGGCGATCCGCCCCTCCCAGGCGCTGGTGGCACTGTAGAGGTTGCCGATGCCGATGCCGGCGATCAGCAGCACCAGAACCAGCAGCAACCAGTCGAAATGGGTCAGCAGTCGCCGGTCGAACATCCTCAGTCTCCGAGATAGCCGGGATTCTCCAGCTCTTCACCGTCGGCGAGATGGAAGTAACTGCGAAAGATCGCCCGGGCGATGGGAGCGGCCGCCGTCGATCCGTGCCGGCCGTGCTCGACCACCACCGCCACGGCGAGTCGCGGCTCGGCCGCCGGTGCATAGCCGACAAAGAGGGCGTGGTCCCGAAAGCGCCAAGGAGTCTTGTCCCGCGCCGTCTGCCGCTCCTCCTCGTTCGATTTGCGGCGGACCACCTGCGAGGTGCCGGTCTTGCCGGCGACCTTCACCTGTTTCAGCCGGGTCGCCCAGCCGGTACCGTGCGGCTCGTTGACCACGGCGACCAGACCCCGGCGCACCGCCTGCAGCGCCCGCCCGTCGAGTTCGACCTGCCGAACGCGTTCGGTCTTGCGCTTGACCAGCGCCGTGCCGTCCATGGTTTCGATCCGGTAGACCAGTTCCGGCCGCAGCACCCGACCGCCGTTGGCGATGGCCGCCGTCATCACCGCCAGCTGCACCGGCGTCGTCAGCACGTAACCCTGGCCGATGGCGGCGATCACCGTCTCACCGTCATACCACCGCTGGCCGAACCGTCGCCGCTTCCACTGCCGGGTCGGCATCAGCCCCCCCTTCTCGCCGGGCAGGCCGATGCCGGTCGGTGCTCCCAGCCCGAGATCGAAGGCCATTTTCGCCAGCCGGTCGATGCCCAGCTCGAGAGCCACCTTGTAGAACCAGACGTCGCACGACTCGCGCAACGCCTTTTTCAGATCGGTCGGACCATGTCCCTTCTTTTTCCAGCAGCGGAAAATCCGGTCGCCGATCCGGATCTCGCCTTCACAGTCGATGGTGGTCGACGGCGTGGCGACACCGGCCTGCAGCGCCGCCAGCGCCGTGACGATCTTGAAGGTCGAGCCGGGAGGATAGAGGCCGCTGATCGCCTTGTTCTGCAGGGGCCGGCGCGGATCGCCGACCAGCCGTTTCCATTCGGCACGCGAAATGCCGCGGGCAAACTGGGCGGGATCGAAGGCGGGACGGTTGACGAAGGCAAGCACCTCCCCCGTTCTGACGTCGATGGCCACCGCCGCCCCCGACTGGTCACCGAAGGCCTGCTCCGCCGCCCGCTGCAGATCCCGGTCGATGGTCAGAAAGACCCGATTGCCTGGCTGCGGCTCCCGGGTCTGCAGAATGCGCATCCGCTTGCCGCGTACGTCGACCTCGAGCAGCCGCTCGCCGTCGGTCCCCCGCAGGTAGGCTTCGAGCTCTTTTTCCAGTCCCCGCTTGCCGACGAAATCCCCCGGCCGGTACCCCCGATCCGCCAGGGTCTCGAGCTCCCGCTCGGTCACCTCGCCGACATAACCGAGCAGATGAGCCGCCAGGTCGCCCTCCGGATAGGCACGCACCGGGTGGACCTCGACCAGCACACCGGGCATCTCGCCCGAATGCTCCTGGATCTGTTCCATGACGCCACGCGGCACGTCGTCGGCCAGCCGCACCGGACGGTAAGGGGGAAGCCGCAGCCCCTCGCGCCAGCGGCGCAGCAACTGCTCGACCGGCAGCTGCAGATAGCCGGCCAGGTTGTCGAGCAGCCGACGGGCATCGGTCACATCCTGCCGCAATACCGAGATGGCGAAGGCGGGCCGGTTGTCGATCAGCATCCGCCCGTAGCGGTCGAGCACCGGGCCGCGCGAGGCGGGTATCGACAGGTAGCGGATACGGTTCTTCTCCGAAAGCTGCCGGTAGCGCTCGCCACTGATCACCTGCAGATACCAGAGGCGGGCCAGCAGCAGGGAAAAGACCAGAACCGCCGCCACCGCCAGGCAGAACAGCCGCCGGGGATGAATCGGCTCCGTATCCCAGCCGGCATTAAGCCCCATGCCCCGTCTCCAGACGTTCCAGCCCCGCCCCTTCCCCGCCCGGAGCCAACCGCCGCTGCGGCCGGGGCAGCAGGCGCAGCAGCCCCCAGGTCGCCAGCAGGTTCAACAGCATCTGCGGCACAAAGATGGGAAAGACCTCCATCCAGAGACCGGCGACATCGGCGAAGGGGCCGAGAAAGATCAGCAGACCCGCCTGCACCAGGGTTCCGCAGGCGACGAGAAAGTAGAGCAGCAGCACGTTTTCGGTGTTGAAGTGGCGGGCGATCAACAGAACCAGATAGTCGACCGCCAGCAGGATAACGGCGTTCAGGCCGGGCTGGGTTCCGGCCAGGGCATCGAGACAACTGCCGATGAAAAGGACCAGCAAACCACCGGTCAGCACGCTCTCGGTCAGGCCGATATAGACCGTCAGCACCAGCAACAGGTCGGGCTTGACCCGCCAGCCGGTCACACCCGGCCAGAGCACCGTCTCGATCAGGGCGAACAGGCCACCCAGCAGCAGCAGACCGGCCACCCGCTTCATTGTGTCGGCTCCAGCAAAACGAGAACCTCCTCCAGCCGGGAGAAGTCGACGCTCGGCTCCACCGTCACCCCCTGAAACAGGCCGTAATCACCGCGGCTGATCCCGGAGACCATACCGACCATCAGCCCCTTGGGAAAGACGCCTCCCATGCCCGAGGTGACGACCGGATCGCCGACACTGATCTGATCGTTGCGCAGGGCGAAATCGAGCACCAGGCGCTGGGCCCGCCCCCGGCAGATGGCGCGGCTGCGGGTCGGCTGCACCAGTACGGCGATCGCCGAAGAGGCGTCGGTGGCCAGCAGCACCCGCGAGGCGTGGGCCGTGACCTGGAAGGTACGGCCGACCACGCCTTCAGGCACCACCACCGGCAGGCCGTCACGCACCCCGTCGTCCGTCCCCTTGTCGATGACCACGGTGCGGAACCAGCTCGAGGCGTCCTCACCGATCACCTGCGCCGGCAGGACCGGACGGGTCATCTCCTGCCGGAAGTCGAGCAGCCGCCGCAGCCGCTGGTTGGCCAGCCGCACCTCGGCAAGATCGGCCAGGGCCGAACGCAGCCGCCGGTTCTCCCGCTGCAACTGCTCGTTCCGACGGGCGGTGTCGACCAGCCAGAGGTAGCGGTTCCAGGTTTCGGCGACCGCCATCACCGCGTGATCGATGGCGCGCTGAAAGGGGGCCGTCAACTGCAGCAGGCCCCGGTGGAAGAGGCTGAGGTTGTGCCGGTGCCGCAGCTGATGGGAATAGAAGAGGAGTGAAGCCAGAAGGAGACCGCCGACCAGCAGATGTATCCGGTGCTTGCGATAGAAACCGAGCATAGACTCCGGCCCGCGACGACAGGAGAAATCGTCTCCCCCGGCCCACCGGTGCGCAGCGGCGTTGCACCGGCGGGTCCGTCAGGGGATGTGAATGTGATATCAGGATGTGACGGTGACCCGCCGCAACAGTTCGAGCTCGTCCAGCACCTTGCCCGAACCGAGCACCACGCAGGAGAGGGGATCCTCGGCCTGCACCACCGGCAGGCCGGTCTCCTGGTGCAGCAGCTTGTCGAGATTGCGCAGAATGGCGCCACCGCCGGCCAGAACGATCCCCTTGTCGACGATATCGGCCGCCAGCTCGGGAGGCGTGCGTTCCAGGGCGATGCGCACCGCCTCGACGATGGAGTTGATCGGCTCCGACATGGCGTCCCGCACCTCGCCGGCGCTGATGGTCATGGTCTTGGGAATGCCGCTGACCAGGTCGCGCCCCTTGACCTCCATGCTCTGTTCGTCGTCATCGGGATAGGCGCTGCCGATCTCGATCTTGATCTGTTCCGCCGTCCGCTCGCCGATCAGCAGGTTGTACTTGCGCTTCATGTGCTGCACGATCGCCTCGTCCAGTTTGTCGCCGCCGACCCGCACGCTCTTGGCGTAGACGATGCCGGCCAGGGAGATCACCGCCACCTCGGTCGTGCCGCCGCCGATGTCGACGATCATGTTGCCCGAGGCCTCGGTGATGGGCAGACCGGCGCCGATGGCCGCCGCCATCGGTTCCTCGATCAGATAGACCTCGCGGGCACCGGCCGATTCCGCCGATTCGCGGACCGCGCGCTTCTCCACCTGGGTGATGCCGGACGGAACACAGATGACGATCCGCGGCCGCACCAGGGTCTTGCGGTTGTGCACCTTGCGAATGAAGTAGCGCAGCATCTCCTCGGTGATGTCGAAATCGGCGATGACCCCGTCCTTCATCGGCCGGATGGCGATGATCGAGCCCGGCGTGCGGCCGAGCATCTTCTTCGCCTCCATGCCGACGGCGAGAACCTTCTTCTGTCCCATCTGGTCCTTCTGCACCGCCACCACGGACGGTTCGCTGACGACAATCCCCTGTCCCTTGAGATAGACCAGGGTGTTGGCGGTGCCGAGGTCGATGGCCAGATCGTTGGAAAACATGCCCCAGACGGCGTCGAACAGTTTGAACATCGCGTGTGGTCTCCTTTGTTTGCGGTCGGTGGCAAAGGGCCGCAAAATGACTGTTCACCCTAGCAAAATCGCCCCCCCATTTCAAGGACGAAAAGGGAACAAAGCAGTTGCATTTGCCCCCCCGATTGA
>CAYTVY010000148.1:0-5945 GCA_964441925.1 uncultured Geothermobacter sp. | reverse complement strand
CCCCGCTCGCAGAAAAAGCGGACCAGGGCCTGGCCGCTGCGGCCTGCCCCGACGACGACGATCCGTTTGTCCGCGTAATCCTGCATCCTTACCTCAGCTTCAGGGTCGACAGGGCCACCAGGGCCAGGATGATGCTGACGATCCAGAACCGGACGATGATCTTCGGCTCCGGCCAGCCTTTCAGCTCGAAATGGTGATGCACCGGCGCCATGCGGAAAATCCGCCGGCCCCAGAGCCGGAAGGACGCCACCTGGAAAATGACCGACAGCGCCTCCATGACGAAGATGCCGCCGACGATCACCAGCACGATCTCCTGCTTGGTAATGACGGCGATGGTGCCCAGGGCGCCCCCCAGTGACAGGCTGCCGACATCGCCCATGAAAACCTGCGCCGGGTAGGTGTTGAACCAGAGAAAACCGAGCCCCGCCCCCACCATCGAACCGCAGAGAATCGACAGTTCGCCGGCACCGGGAATGGCGCTGATCTGCAGGTAGGCCGCCACCTTGGCATGGCCGGCGACATAGGCGAAGACCAGGTAGGTGCTCGAGGCGATGATCATCGGACCGATGGCCAGGCCGTCGAGGCCGTCCGTCAGGTTGACGGCATTGCTGGTGCCGACCACGACCAGCACGGCAAAAGGAATGTAGAACAGGCCGAGGTCCGGTCGCAGCCCCTTGAAGAAGGGAACGCTCAGGGTGCTGTCGAAGGACGGGTGCAGATAGAGGGCCACGCCGGCCAGCAGCGCCACCAGCAGCTGCCAGAACATCTTCTGCCGCGGCCGCAGGCCATCGGTGTTCTTCCGTCGTACCTTGCGGTAGTCGTCGACGAAACCGACGATGCCGTAGCTGACGGTGACGAAAAGCACGATCCAGACGAAAACGTTGGTCAGGTCGGCCCACAGCAGGGTCGGCAGCACGATGGCGAACAGGATCAGGGTGCCGCCCATGGTCGGCGTCCCCTCCTTCTTGAAATGCGATTCCGGCCCCAGTTTGCGGATCTGCTGGCCGATCTGCAGATCCGACAGCTTGCGGATCAGCCAGGGACCGATGATGAAGGAGAGCACCAGCGCCGTGATGGCTGCGTAGATGGTGCGGAAGGTGATGAACCGGAAGACATAGAAGGCCGAGAAATGTTCGTGCAGGGGATAGAGCAGATGGTAGAGCATCAGGCGCCCCCTTTCCCGGCCTTGGCCTGGTCGCCGGCCCGCAACAGCCGGTCGGCGATGCGCTCCATCCGCATGCCGCGCGACCCCTTGACCAGCACCCGGTCGCCGGTCCGCAACACCCGCGCCAGGCAGGCCGCGGCTTCCTCGTGGTCGGTGGCAATCCGGATACGGCGGGGTGCCAGGCCGGCGGCACGGGCACCGTCGGCCATCACTCCCGCCATGTCGCCGAGCAGCAGCAGCAGATCGCAGTGACGGGCCGCCCGGGCGCCGACCTCGCGGTGCAGCCGGTGGCTTTCATCCCCCAGTTCGAACATGTCGCCGAGCACTGCAATGCGACGCCCCTCGCCGTCAAGCTGGTCGAGCGCTTCGAGAGCCGCCCCCATCGACAGCGGATTGGCATTGTAGTCATCTTTCAGCAGCAGGGCGCCGGATGCCAGAGGACACAGCTGCATACGTCCCTGCAGAGGCCTGAAACCGCACAGGCCGGCGACGATGGTGTCGAACGGGACACCGAGCGCCCTGGCGACGGCCGCGGCCGCCAGGGCGTTGCTGACATTGAACCGCCCGGCCACCGGCAGCACCACCCTGGCCGAGCGATCCCCGACGCAGAGCCGGAATCGGACCTGCCGGCCACGGGCCACGACCGCCTCCGCCCGGACCTCGGCTTCGCCGGACAGGCCATAGAGCAGACGGTGCACACCATTGGCCACCGGCAGGGCGAGCACCCGGGGATCATCGGCGTTGATCACGGCGACGGCGCCGGGTTGCAGGGCGGCGAACAGCTCGCCCTTGGCACGGGCCACTCCGTCGAGACCATGCAGGGTTTCGAGATGGGCCGGGCCGATGTTGGTGATCAGCCCGAGGGTCGGGGCGGCGATCTCCGCCAGCCGGGCAATCTCGCCCCGGGCGCTCATGCCCATCTCGATCACCGCCCAGCGGTGCTCCTCCGGCCGCAGACCGAACAGCGTGAGCGGCACGCCGACCAGATTGTTGAAATTCCCCGCCGACTTCAGCCCCGGTGCCGTCCGTTCGAGAATGGCGGCGAGCATCTCCTTGGTGGTCGTCTTGCCGCTGCTGCCGGTCACCGCCACCAACGGTCCCTGATAGTTTCGCCGGTGGGCAGCGGCAAGATCGCCGAGGGCCCGCAGGCTGTCTTCGACCTGAATCACCGGCACCTTCAGCCCGGCGATCACCTCCTCGCTCAGGCAGGCGGCGGCCCCGTTCTGCAGAGCGCGCAGCAGAAAATCGTGGCCATCGTACTTCGGCCCGCGCAGGGGGACGAACAGCTCGCCCGGCCGGATGGTCCGGCTGTCGGTCGAAATGCCGCGCACCACCCCCTCGGCACCGGCCGGGGACAGGCGTCCGCCCGTAATCTCTGCAATTCTGCGTACCGAAAGCTTCATGCCCCGCCTGTCCTTGCCGCAAGTGCCCGCCGCAGCTCCTCACGGTCGTCGAAATGAATCCGGCGTTCGCCGACGATCTGGTAATCCTCGTGCCCCTTGCCGGCCACCAGCAGGATGTCGTCCCGGCCGGTGAGCGCCACGGCCGTCTCGATCGCCTGCCGCCGGTCGGCAATCACCAGATAACCGGTTCCATCGACGCCCGGTCCGGCCTCCGCCGGCAGGGGCCGTGCCCCCGCCCGTTCCAGCCCCGGCAGGATGTCGTCGATAATCCGCTGCGGATCTTCGCCGCGCGGGTTGTCGGAGGTGACGATCACCAGGTCGGAAAGCCGGCCGGCCACCTCGCCCATCAGCGGCCGCTTGCTCCGGTCCCGGTCGCCGCCGCAACCGAAAACGGTCAGCAGCCGCCGCGGCCGCAGGTCGCGCAGGGTTTCCAGGGCCTTCTCCAGGGCGTCCCCGGTGTGGGCGTAATCGACCAGAATCCGCGCCCCGAGATCGTTGTCGACCGGCTCCAGCCGACCCGGCACCCGGCGCGCGGCCGCCAGTCCCTCCGCAATCTTCGCCGGCCCGATGCCGAGAGCGACACCAACGGCGGCGGCGCAGGCCAGGTTGGTCAGGTTGAACCGGCCCAGCAGGGGCGAACGAATCTCCAGTTCGCCGGCCGGCGTCGCCAGGCGGGCCCGGATGCCGTCGAAACCGAGCTCGGCATCGACGATGCGCACCCGGGCTTCGGCGGCGAATCCGCAGGTCACCGCGTCCGGCCGCTGTGCCGCCAGCTGCGCCCCCCAGGGATCATCGATATTGATCACCGCCTTGCGGGCCGCCGTGCCGGAGACGAACAGCAGCCGCTTGGCGGCGAAGTAGCTCTCCATCTCGCGGTGATAGTCGAGATGCTCGGGCGTCAGGTTGGTGAACACCCCGACATCGAACGCCACGCCGGCCACCCGCTGTTGCACCAGGGCGTGCGAGGAGACCTCCATCACCAGGGCACTGCAGCCCTGGGTCCTGAACTCGGCCGCCAGCCGCTGCAGATCAACCGCCTCCGGCGTGGTGTTCGGAGCCGGCAGCTGGTGCGAGCCGAAACGGTAGGCGACGGTACCGATGACGGCAACGTGCTCATCCGCTGAAGCAAGCAGGCTTTCCAACAGGTAGCTGACCGTGGTCTTGCCATTGGTGCCGGTGATGCCGATCACCTTCATGTCGGCCGTTGGATGCCCGTAGAAACGCACCGCCAGCGCCGCCATGGCCGCCCGGCCGTCCTCCGCCAGCAGGGTGGGCACCGGCCCGGTCGGCATTCCGTCTTCCCGCAGCACCGCCACAGCCCCGGCCGCAACCGCCCGGTCGATGAAACGGTGCCCGTCAGTCACCTCTCCCCGCAGGGCACAGAACAGGTCGCCCGGCTTCACCCGTCGTGAGTCGTGGCAGATGCCGCCGACCTCCACCTCCGAATTGCCGTCGATGCGAAGGCCTTCGATGCCGGCTGTCAGTTCCTTCAGTTTCACCAGGGCGTCCCTTCTCTTGTTTTGCGCTCAGAGATTCTGCCCGAACGGTTGCGAGAGCCTGACCCAGGTCTCGCCGCCGAGGGGAACGGTACGGCCGGGAGGCGGGAACTGTTCCACCACCCGGCCGGAGCCCCGCAGGTTGACGTTCAACCCCGTCCGTTCCATGGTCTGCAACACCTGCCGGTAGCTCATGCCGACGAAATCGGGCATCAACGGCGCGCCGTCACGGGCACCGGTAACGGCCGCGGCCGGCAGCACGGGCTTACGGTTGTGCGCCAGTCGGGGCAACGGCCGCAACCTCCGGTCTCTAACCGGCCGTTTCGGCGCCACCTTCAGCTGCGCCAGGGCCTGGCTGGCGATCCGGGAGAAGACCGGCGCCGCCGCCAGGCCACCGTACGACTTGCCCTTCGGCTCGTCGATCAGCACCAGGATGACCAGTTTCGGATCTTCGGCCGGGACAAAACCGACGAAGCTCGCCACGTAGCGGTCGACGGCGTAGCCGCCGGCCACCGGATCGACCTTCTGCGCCGTCCCCGTCTTGCCGGCGACCCGGAACCCGGGGACCGCCGCCAGGGTGCCGGTCCCCCCCTTTTCCACCGCCATCTCCAGCATCCGGCGGACGATCTGCGCGGTCCGCTCCGAAACCACCCGCCGGACGATGCTGGGGTCGTGCGATTCGATGGTCTGGCCGTAGCCGTCGACCGCCCGTTCGACGATGTAGGGCTGCATCAGGTAGCCGCCGTTGGCAATGGCCGCCATGGCGGTGGCGATCTGCAGCGGCGTCGCCGTCATCCCCTGACCGAAGGAGATGGCGGCCAGATCGACCTCGAACCAGTCCTCCGGCGGCCGCAGCCGGCCCGCCGCCTCGCCGGGCAGTCCGATACCGGTGCGCCGGCCGAAACCGAAATTGCGCAGGGCCCGGTAGAAACGCTCCCGTTCCAGCGCCTTGCCGATCTTGGCGGCGCCGATGTTGGAGCTGTACTTGAGCACCTCCCCGACCGTCAGCCAGCCGTAGGGATGGTGATCGTGAATCTCCTTGCCGCCGACCTTGTAACGTCCCTTCTCGCAGTAGACCCGGTCCTTCGGCCCGATCACCCCCTGCTCGATGGCCGCCGCCAGCAGAAAGGTCTTGAGGGTCGATCCCGGTTCGAAGGCATCGGCGATCGCCCGGTTGCGGTAGTTTCGCGGACCGTAGCGGTTGAAGGCGTTCGGATTGAAATCGGGCTGACTGGCCATCGCCAGCACCGCGCCCGTCCGGGGGTCGAGCACCACCACCGTGCCCGCTTTGGCCTGCAGCGCCCCGACCGCCGCCGCCAGCTCCTTCTCGGCGATGTACTGGATGTTCTTGTCCAGCGTCAGGTAGAGCGAACCGCCGTTGCTGGCACCGTTGACCGCCCCCTCGTCACCGGCGATGCCACGCCCGAGGTTGTCCCGCTCGATGACCAGATAACCACCCTCGCCGAGCACCACGCTGTCATAGGCCAGTTCCAGCCCCTCGAGCCCGTGCGGATCGAGGCCGGTGAAACCGATCACCTGGGCGCCGAGGGAACCGTTCGGGTAGTAGCGCTTGTGCTCCTTGATGAAATGAACGCCCGGCAGCTTCAGGTCACGCACCCGACGGCTCTCGACCGGCGACACCTGACGTTTGAGCCAGACGAAGCGCTTCTTGCTGCCCAGCTTGGCCCGCACCGCCTTTTCCCGCATCCCGATCAGCGGCGCGAGACGCCGCGCGGTCACCGCAACGTCCTTGACCTGATAGGGATTGACGTAGATGGAATCGACCTCGATGCTCAGTGCCAGCTCCTCTCCGTTGCGATCGTAGATCGCCCCCCGCTGCGGGGTCAGGGGAATGACCTTCTGATGCTGGTTCTCGGCCCG
>CAYTVY010000147.1:0-5945 GCA_964441925.1 uncultured Geothermobacter sp. | reverse complement strand
TTTGTGCCGGATGAAGAGTGTAAGTGCTTGGCCTGAATGTGGTTTTCAAAAATCTGAGGCGCACCCTTAGGTTCGCCGGTGATTTTTGGGAAGCACAGACATGTCAATGGCTTGCGCTATTCGTCGGTGACAAGCTCACTGATTCAGGTGTCACACAAAACGGCGACACTGACACCACGACAGGACGCACGGAAGGCAGACCGCGCCTGCGGCCGGCGACCCTGAAAACGACGGGAGGTTCCACATGGCGGACGACCAACGCAAACGCAGCATCGAACTGGCGATGAGCCAGATCGAAAAACAGTTCGGCAAGGGCAGCATCATGCGCCTGGGCGAGGACACGACCCTTCCCGGCGTCCAAGCCATCTCCACCGGCGCCCTGTCGCTCGACATCGCCCTCGGCGTCGGTGGCGTGCCGCGCGGCCGGATCATCGAGATCTACGGCCCCGAGTCCTCGGGCAAGACCACCCTGGCGCTGCACATCGTCGCCGAAGCCCAGAAGAGAGGGGGCATCGCCGCCTTCGTCGATGCCGAGCATGCCCTCGACATCCAGTACGCCCGCCAGCTCGGGGTCAAGACCGACGACCTGCTGGTTTCGCAGCCCGACACCGGCGAACAGGCCCTGGAGATCACCGAGGTGCTGGTGCGCAGCGGCGCCATCGACGTGCTGGTGGTCGACTCGGTCGCCGCCCTGGTGCCGCGGGCCGAGATCGAGGGGGAGATGGGCGACTCGCACATGGGCCTGCAGGCCCGGCTGATGTCGCAGGCCCTGCGCAAGCTGACCGCCACCATCAGCAAGAGCAACTGCTGCGTCATCTTCATCAACCAGATCCGGATGAAGATCGGCGTCATGTTCGGCAATCCGGAGACCACCACCGGCGGCAACGCCCTGAAGTTCTACGCCTCGGTGCGGATGGACATCCGCCGCATCGCCGCCATCAAGCAGGGACAGGACGTCATCGGCAGCCGCACCCGGGTCAAGGTGGTCAAGAACAAGGTCGCCCCACCGTTCAAGGAGGCCGAGTTCGACATCATGTACGGTACCGGCATCTCACGCGAGGGGGACATTCTCGATTTGGGTGTGGCGCAGGGCATCGTCGACAAGAGTGGGGCCTGGTACGCCTACAACGGCGAACGCATCGGCCAGGGACGGGAGAATGCCAAGCAGTTCCTCGCCGAGCATCCGGAGACGGCGGCGGCCATCGAAGCCGCTCTGCTCACACATTTCGGCCTCGGAGAGAAGGAAACCGTCGCTGAGGGAGCCTGAGATGGACCTGAACAGCATTCTCGCCATGGCGCTCAAGGCACGTGCTTCCGACGTCCACCTGAAGGCCGGGCTGCCGCCGATCTACCGCATCGACGGCAGCCTGCGGCCGCTGCCCAAGGCACCGCGCATCACGCCGGAACAGACGAAGACCATCGCCCACGGCATCATGAACGAAGCCCAGCGCCGTCGTTTCGAGGAGAGTCACGAGGTCGATCTCTCCTACGGCGTGCCCGGCCTGGGCCGCTTCCGCGTCAATGCCTTCACCCAGCGCGGTTCGGTCTCCCTGGTCTTCCGGACCATTCCTTTCGAAACCAAGACCATCGACCAGCTGCTGCTGCCGCCGGTACTGAAGAAGCTGGCGATGGAGCCCAGGGGCATGATCCTGGTCACCGGCGCCACCGGCTCGGGCAAATCGACCACCCTCTCGGCCCTGATCGATCATATCAACACTCATCGCACCGCCCATATCGTCACCATCGAGGATCCGATCGAGTACCTGCACCGCGACAAGAAGAGCATTATCAACCAGCGCGAGGTCGGCTTCGACACCGAGAGTTTCAGCGTCGCCCTGAAAAGCGCCCTACGCCAGGATCCGGACGTGATCCTGGTCGGCGAGATGCGCGACTACGAGACCATCGAAACCGCCATCACCGCCGCCGAGACCGGCCATCTGGTGCTCTCCACCCTGCACACGGTCGACGCCCCCGAAACCATCAACCGCATCATCGGCGTCTTTCCGCCCTACCAGCAGCGGCAGGTGCGGCTGCAGCTGGCCGCCATCCTCAAGGGCGTCGTCTCCCAGCGACTGGTGCCCCGCGCCGACGGCACGGGACGGGTGCCGGCGGTCGAGGTGATGGTGTCGACGGCCCGGGTACGCGAGCTGATCGAGGACAAGGACAAGACCAAGCTGCTGCGCGACACCATGGCCCAGGGCTATACCTCCTACGGCATGCAGACCTTCGACCAGTCGCTGCTGCAGCTGCTGCAGAAGAAGCTGATCACCTTCGAGGAGGCGATGCGCCAGAGCTCGAACCCGGACGATTTCAAGCTCAAGGTCTCCGGGGTCTCCTCCACCTCCGACGGCACCTGGGACGATTTCGAGGACAAAGACGTCGACCTGGAGATTTCCCAGCCGCAGGAGGAGAAAATCCAGATCGACCGTTTCTGAGCGGTGACCGGCGGACGGGAACAGAAAAAGGGCGACGCCTACGCAACGGCCCTGCGACTGCTGACCCGCCGGGACTACAGCCGCCGGGCGCTGGAAGAAAAGCTGCGGCAACGGGGGTATGCACCGGCCCAGATTGCCGCGGCCATTGATCGCTGCCGCCAGCTCGGGTATCTTGACGACCGGCGTTTCGCCGAACGGACCGCCCGCACCCTGGTTGCGGGCGGCCGCGCCTGGGGGCGGCGGCTGCAGCTCGAACTGACCCGGCGTGGCATCGAGCCGGAACTGGCGGAACAGATCTGCGAACAGGCCTGCGAAGAACACGACCCGGAATCGCTGATCCGGGAGCTGGCGGCCCGGCGCTATCCGGACGTCGATTTCGGCCGGGCCGACGCGACCCGGCGCCGGCGACTGGTCCTGTTCTTCCAGCGCCGCGGCTTCGATCTGCCGACCATCTTCGCCGCCCTCGGGGCACAGGACTGATACCGTACGGCAGCGACACGGTTCCCGGAGCTGCCCGCAAAACCTGAATCAGTGGGTTTGTGCCGGATGGAGAGTGTAAGCGCTTGACCTGAATGCGATTTTCAAAAATCTAAGGCGCACCCTTAGGTTCGTCGGTGATTTTTGGAATGCGCAGGCAGGTCAATGGCTTGCGCTATTCGCCGGTAACAAGCTCACTGATTCAGGTGCAAAGATAGCGAAAGGACCTTCCATGCTCACAGGCAACCAGATCCGCAAGACATTTCTCGACTATTTCGCCCGGCACGGGCACACCATCGTTCCCTCTTCGTCGCTGGTCCCGCACAACGACCCGACGCTGCTGTTCACCAACGCCGGCATGAACCAGTTCAAGGACTGCTTCCTCGGCGCCGAAAAGCGCGACTATGTCCGCGCCGCCTCGTCACAGAAGTGCGTCCGGGCCGGAGGCAAGCACAATGACCTGGAGAACGTCGGCCGCACCGCCCGACACCACACCTTCTTCGAGATGCTCGGCAACTTCTCCTTCGGCGACTATTTCAAGAAGGAGGCGATCGCCCTCGCCTGGGAGTTTCTGACCAGGGAGCTGGGCATCGACAAGGACCGTCTCTACGTCTCGGTCTACACCGACGATGACGAGGCGGCCGACATCTGGCACCGGCAGGAGGGCGTGCCCCAGGATCGCATCTTCCGCTTCGGCGAGAAGGACAACTTCTGGGCAATGGGCGACACTGGGCCCTGCGGCCCCTGTTCGGAGATCTTCTACGACAACGGTCCCGAGGCCGGCTGCGGCAGCCCCGACTGCACCGTCGGCTGCGACTGCGACCGCTACATGGAGATCTGGAATAACGTCTTCATGCAGTTCGACCGCCAGCCCGACGGCACCCTGGTGCCGCTGCCGAAACCGGCGGTCGACACCGGCATGGGCCTGGAGCGGATCACCACCGTCATGCAGGGCGTGCTCTCCAACTACGACACCGACCTGCTGCGCGACATCATCCGGCACATCGAGCAGCTCGCCGGCAAGACCTACGGCGACGATGCCGACAACGACGTCTCGATGCGGGTGATGGCCGACCACAGCCGCGCCACCGCCTTTCTCATCGCCGACGGGGTTCTGCCCTCGAACGAGGGCCGCGGCTACGTGCTGCGCCGCATCATGCGCCGCGCCATGCGCCATGCCCGGATGCTCGGATTCGACGAGCCGGTGCTGTTCAGGACCGCCGCCTTCGTCCTCGACTTCATGGCCGAAGCCTACCCGACCGAGGCCTCGCGCAAGGACTTCGTCGCCAAGGTGGTGCAGAACGAGGAAGAGCGGTTCATCCAGACCCTCGGCAACGGGCTGCGCATCCTGCAGGACGAGGTTGCCTCCCTGCGCGCCCGGGGGACCAGCGTCATTCCCGGCGAAACCGTCTTCCGCCTCTACGACACCTACGGCTTTCCCGTCGATCTGACCGCCGACATCGTCGAAAAGGAAGGCTTCACCCTCGACGAGGCCGGCTTCGAGGCCTGCATGGAAAAGCAGCGGGCCAAGGCGCGCGAACACTGGAAGGGGTCGGGCGAGGAGGCCGTCGCCCGCATCTACAAGCAGCTGGCCGATCGCGGCCTGCGCTGCGAGTTCACCGGCTACGAACGGCTCCAGGACAGCGGCGAGGTCCTGGCCCTGGTCCGCCAGGGGCGGGAGGTCGACGAGGCCGCCTGCGGCGAGACGGTGGAGGTGATCTGCTCGGTCACGCCCTGCTACGGCGAATCGGGTGGCCAGGTGGGCGACACCGGCACCCTGCGCGCTCCGGAGGGTGAGCTGCGCATCGTCGATACCCGCCGGCCTCTGCCGGAGCTGTACGCACACGTCTGCGAGGTGGTCACCGGCGCCATCCGCCGGGGCGACCGGGTCGAAATCGCCGTCGACGGCGAGCGGCGGCGGGCCATCGTCCGCAACCACACCGCCACCCACCTGCTGCAGGCGGCCCTGCAGAAAGTTCTCGGCGACCATGTCAAACAGGCCGGCTCGCTGGTCGAGCCGGAACGGCTGCGTTTCGACTTCACCCACTTCTCGCCGCTGAGCGACGAGGAGATCCGCCGGGTGGAAGACGAGGTCAACCGGCAGATCCTGGCCAACGCCCGGGTCGAGGCGAAGCTGATGGCCGCCGACGAGGCCCTGGCCGCCGGAGCCATGGCCCTGTTCGGCGAGAAGTACGGTGACGTGGTCCGGGTGGTCAATGTCGGCGACTTCAGCATGGAGCTGTGCGGCGGCACCCACGCCGACGCCTCGGGCGACATCGG
This sequence comes from uncultured Geothermobacter sp., assembly GCA_964441925.1. GTDB lineage: Bacteria > Desulfobacterota > Desulfuromonadia > Desulfuromonadales > Geothermobacteraceae > Geothermobacter. The sequence goes on along the minus strand of CAYTVY010000147.1, from coordinate 753 downwards.
CCTGTTCCGTATCGTCAGCGAAGGCGGCATCGCCGCCGGCGTCCGCCGGATCGAGGCGGTGACCGGAACCGGTGCCCTCGACTGGGTCCGGCGGCAGGAAAAGACCCTGCAGCAGGCCGCGGCCCTGGTCAAGGCCGAGCCGCAGAGCCTCGATACCCGGCTGCGCAAGCTGCTCGAACAGCAGAAGGAGCTGGAAAAAGAGGTCGAGAACCTGCGCCGCCGGCTGCAGGCCGGCCAGGCCGACAGCCTGCTGCAGCAGGCCGTCGAGGTTGAGGGCGTGCGCCTGCTGGCGGCCGAGGTGGACGGCATGGACGGCAAGCAGCTGCGCGAGCTGGCCGACCGGCTGCGCGACAAGCTGGGCAGCGGCGTGCTGGTTCTCGGCTGCAGGAACGGCGACAAGGCCAGCCTGCTGGTGGCCGTCACCAGGGATCTGACCGACCGGGTGCACGCCGGCAAGCTGGTCGCCGAGCTGGCCCAGGCCGTCGGCGGCCGGGGCGGTGGCCGACCCGACCTGGCCCAGGCCGGCGGCTCGCAGCCGGAAAAACTGGCCGCCGCCCTGGCCGGCGCCGCCGGCCTGCTGCGGTCCCGGCTGACCGGCTGATTTTCCCGGGCGGCGGCCGGCATCGATCCGGCCGCCGCCCGGATCCTCTTCACCCTTCTCCTCGTCCTTCCGGCCAAAATTGATGGCACATCCCGACCGGTTTGTGCTATTGTTTTTCTTTTGATTTCACCTGAATTAAACCTTTCATCGAC
>CAYTVY010000146.1:0-5969 GCA_964441925.1 uncultured Geothermobacter sp. | reverse complement strand
TTACTCTTTGGAGCGCCAAAGAGTAAGGCGCCGTCCGGGGGCGCAACCCCGGATCGACATTCATCCGACCGTAAGGTCGCAAACAAAATCGCAAGCAAAACCGGCGGGTTGCACTCGCCGGGCACCGGGAAGCCGCCGGGCGGACGCAAGTTTCTTTACCCTCACCCCTTGCACATGCCAAGATAACCACATGGCTTCACAGAAACTGATCGCAAAGGCCCGAAAACGCCTGGCGGCCGAGACCGGTTGCCGGGCCAATCCCTGGGGCGGCCGGCTGAGCGTCGCCCTGGTCTTTCCCAACACCTATGCCCAGGCGATGAGCAACCTCGGTTTTCTGACCGTCTACCAGTTGCTCAACAGCCGGGATGACTGTCTGGCCGAACGTTTCTTTTTGCCCGATCCGGCCGACCTGCGCGAACATCGGCGCACCGGCACGCCGCTTTTTTCCCTGGAGAGCCAGCGGCCGCTGACCGACTTCGACCTGGTGGCCTTTTCGGTCTCCTTCGAGAACGACTACCTCAATCTGCCGGTGCTGTTCGAGCTGGGCCGGCTGCCGTTGTGGCGGCGAGAGAGGACGGAACGGCAGCCGCTGGTGATCTGTGGCGGGGTCTGTGCCTTTCTCAACCCGGAGCCGCTTGCCGACGTCATGGATCTTTTCGCCGTCGGGGAAGGGGAGGTGATCCTGCCGCCGCTGCTTGAGGTTCTGAAGACGGGCAGCGGCCGGTCGGAGCTGCTGGAGGAACTGTCCCGGATTTCCGGAATCTATGTTCCCGCTGCCTACGGCGAGAGGAAGCTGGTCGATGGCGGCCGCATGGCCGGTCCCCCTCTGGGGGATGCGCCGCCACGGGTGCGGCGGCAGTGGCTGCACGATCTCGACGCCCATCCGACCGTGTCCGCGGTACAGACCCGACAGACCGAATTCGGCGACATGTATTTGCTGGAGGTTTCGCGGGGATGCGGTCGCGGCTGTCGCTTCTGCGCCGCCGGCTATCTCTATCTGCCGCCGCGCGAGCGCAGTCTCGGCCAACTTGTCCGGCAGGCGGAACGGGGACTCTGTCACCGCGAGCGCATCGGTCTGGTCGGGGCGGCGGTATCCGACTATTCCCGCCTGGAGGAGCTGAGCCGCTCGATTCTCGGGCGTGACGGGCGCATCTCGGTGGCCAGCCTGCGGATCGACTCTCTCACCGTTGACGAGGTCGCCGCCTTGCGGGAATCCGGACACAAGACACTGGCCCTGGCACCGGAAGCCGGCAGCCAGCGTTTGCGCGACGCCATCAACAAGCAGTTGAGCGAAGAGCAGATCCTGCATGCGGTCGATCTGCTGGGCGAGGCGGGGATCCTGAACCTCAAACTCTATTTTCTGGTCGGACTTCCTGGCGAAAGCGAGGCGGACCTGGAAGAGATGGAGACGCTGATCGCCACCATCCATCGTCGTTGGCAGAGCCATGGTCGGTGTCGCGGGCAGATGGGACGGTTGCTTTTGTCGGTCAATCCCTTCATCCCCAAGCCGGCGACACCGCTGCAGTGGTCACCGCTGGCCAGGCCGACGGCGCTGAAACGGGTGCAGACGCGGCTGCGCGCCCTGGTTGGGCGGCTGGCCAACACCGAACTCGGTTTCGAATCACCCCGCTCGGCAATGCTGCAGGCATTCCTGGCCCGCGCCGACCGGCGGGCGGCCGGCCTGTTGCCCGGTCTGGTGGAAGGGCGGCGGCTCGAGGACTGTTGTCGCGAGGCGGGCATCGATCTGGCGGCGCAGCTCTATCGGGAACGGGATGTCGACGCCCCCCTGCCCTGGGACATCATCGATGTCGGTGTCGATCCCGCGGTGCTGCGCGGGGAATACCGTCGCTATAAAGCCGGGCGAACGACGCCGGGGTGCCGCCCGGATTGTCGGCGTTGCGGTGTGTGCGGCTGATCCTGTTGTGGTTCCGCCTCCCGCGGTGTGCACAAAGACGCAGCCAGGGCGCCGTTTTTTCCCCTCTTTTTTGCCCATTCTCCCGCTTGCCAGACTTCGCTCACCTGTTAACCTTTCCGGTAAGTTGTTGTATTGCGGCTGCTTCGTGCCCGGCGAGAGCTTGCACGGTTGCTGTCGGCCGCCAGGGACCATCTCCCACAGGTTTTCCATTCCGCAATAACCGCCGGCTCCATCCGTGCGGACGAGGAGGTCCACCATGAGTGTGCGTTGTTGTCTGGCCAAGGCTGCTCCGCTGTATGCCCTGGTTCTGCTTCTGCTCGCGCCCGGGCTGGTTCAGGCCGTTGAGTTGCGTATCCAGTCGGATACTCTCATCCGCGGGTTCGAGCGTGACCCCGGTACCGGCACCGACGAGGCGGTCATTCCCGGATACGAGTACCTGCGGGCCGATGTCGGTGCCTTGAGCGAACCCGGCCTTTCCTTTCATCTCTATGGCTGGGGACGGGCCGATTTCGCCGACAACGGTTTTTACGGTGACACCACCGCCGGCGAGGTTCTCTACGGCTATCTGCAGTATCGGGATGCCGGGACGGGATTGCTGGCCCGGCTTGGTCGGCAATATCTTTTCGCCGGCGTCAGCAATGAGGCGGTGGACGGTCTGAGCCTCGAGGCCGACCTGGGCCGCCTCTTCTCTCTTTCCGTCTATGGCGGCCAGCCGGTCGGTCTCGATTCGACGGACGGTCGGAGCGGCGACAGCATCTACGGCGGTCGTCTGGCCCTGCATGTCGCCGACTGGGGGGATGTCGGGTTTTCCTACAAGAACATCGACAACGACAGCACGACCGCCGAACAGATGGCCGGTATCGACCTGGCACTCTATCTGCCCGGCGGCATCAGCTTGTTTGGCAATTCGGTCCGCAACCTGGAGACGGACGGTTGGGCCGAGCATTCCTGGGAGCTGCAGTACGATTTCGGTGCCTGGCGCCTGCGACCGCTGGTGTCGGTGTTCGCGTACGACGATTATTTCGGCACCGGTGCCAACGCCGTCAATCCATTTCGTTTCCTGGCGGCGAGCGGTGAGAAGATCACCACCTACGGTGCCGATCTCACCCGCCGGGGCGACGTCTGGACTTTGGGCGGCAAGGTTCGCGCCTATTCCTACGATCAGGCCGGCGACAACCTCTACTATGCGGTTCTCGCTTCCTGGCGTGGAACGGAGCATGCCGAGCTGGGGGCGGAGCTCGGTTTCATGGATGGCGACACCGACCAGCTCGGTTACGGACAGGCCCGAATCTATGCCTACCTGGATGGTTTGCCTGAACGCTGCTGGTTCGATTTCGTTTCCAGTGATCTGGTCTATTACTGGTATGATCAGTCGATCTACGGTGAGGATGCCTCCTTCTTCGTTTCCCTTGGTGCCGGTCGGACTTTCCTCGATGGCGCCTTGCAGCTGAAGGTTTCGGGTGACTACAGCAGCGATCCTTACTTCGACGATGATTTGCGTGGTCTGTTCACCCTGACCTATGCCTATGATCACGGCCAGTGACGCCGTCTGAGTCTGACAGGAGTTTTGCCATGCAGAAACGAGTTTTGGTTCCGGTTCTTGTTCTGGTCGCCCTGGCTGGATTGCTGGCGGCCTGCGCCCATCTCGGCGGTCTCAAGCTGCCCGTCAGCCATCCTTCGGCGGCGGATCTTGGAGAGAAACCCGTGACCTGCACCAATTGCCATGATTCCGCCGACGGGCCCATCCGTTTCGAGCGTTTCGTGCACGGTCCGTACTGGAGCGAAAGCCATCGGCAACCGGCATACCAGCAGGAACGGGTTTGTGCCATCTGCCACCAGACCAGTTTCTGTAACGACTGCCATGCCACCCGGATCGAGCTGAAGCCTTCGCTCAAGGATCAGACCGACACCCGGCGCCGGCTGCCGCACCGTGGGGACTACCTGAGCCTGCATCGCATCGATGGCCGGGTCGATCCGACCTCCTGTTTCCGCTGTCACGGCAATCCCAAGGCGGCCAGAACCTGTGCTCCCTGTCACGGATGAAAGGAGGACTGGGGATGAAGACGAGGCACCTGCATGTGTACGGCCTGCTGCTTCTGCTGGTCGTTGTCGCTGGCTGTTCCAGCGGCAACTCCGATGCGCCGTTGACGGGGCAGGCGCACCCGGCCGACTGGATTCACCAGCACGGAGCAGCGGCCCTGGCCGGTCTGAACGACTGCCAGCTCTGTCATGGGACCGATTTCAAGGGCAGCGGCAGCGTCGTCAGCTGTTTCGCCTGCCATGCCGACGGTCCCCCATTCACCGTGCACCCGGCCTCCTGGGCCGACGTGCGCACCGACCACCAGGGATTCGCATCCGGTTACAGCTGGACCACCTGCGCCACCGCCGCCTGCCATGGCAGCGAATTGCGTGGCGGGACGGTGGGGCCGAGCTGTTTCAACAACTCGGCCCAGTGTCACGCGGCCACAAGCGGTGATCCGCCGGCCCCGCACGTGGTGCCCTATCCGACGACGGCGACCGATCCCGATTTTCACGGGGCCGACGCCAAGGCCGATCTGGTCTACTGCCGCAACTGTCATGGCCGGCCGCGGAACGATTTTTTGGGCGGCTTCGTCGCCGATCTGTTCGCCGATCCCACGCCGGAGATCAACCCCAACGGCAACTGCAGCCTCTGTCATCCGGAGGCCACCGCTCATCCCGCCGACTGGGACGGCACCGACTCGTCCCTGTCGCACCGGCCGTCGGGCAACCTGCTCGGGGCCTGTACCCTCTGTCACAACCTGACCCTGGATACCACATCCGGCAACACCACGGCCGGTCCCTTTGCCGGGGCGCCGAGCTGTTTCTCGGCTTCCTGGGACAGCCCGAACGGCACGAGCAGCTGTCATCCCGCCGGGCCGACACCGCACACCCTCGACGGCAGCTACCTGAGCGGCAGTGTACACGGCCCGGACGCCAAGGCCGATCTCGACTACTGCCGTGACTGTCACGGAGAGACGACGACGGATACCAATCCGCGTTTCAACAAGCTGATCACTAACAGCAGCGTCGTCAACCCGGGCAACGGCTGTGAGGGTTGCCACAACGACGCCACCGCCCATCCCTCGATCGGGGTCGGCATGGGGCTTGACAACGAGAGGGAGGTGGTCGACTGGTTCGACGTCACCTGGCGCCACAACGATGCCAACATCAGCGCCGCGACCTGCGGTCTCTGCCACAGCGGCCTGGGCGGGGCGGGGACGGTCGGTGGCGCCTGCACCAGCTGCCATGCCCGTGTTCCCACCGGGGCCAACGCTTCCGGCTGCATCTCCTGTCACGGGGCGCCGCCGGACGGCACGGCCACGCCCAACCGGACCGGCCGGCACAACAAGGGAGACCACAAGGTCGCCTGCAATGTCTGCCACACCAACAACGGACCCGGCTCGGCGGCACATTTCACCCGGCCGCCAGACACCCAGCGGGCCGACCTGAAGAGTCAGGTCGATGCCGCGGACGGAGATCTGATCTTTACGGTCGACAATCAGGGGAACGTCACCTGCACGAAAATCTGTCACGGCAAGGACCACAACGAAACCTGGTACTGACGCCGGGCGAAGGACAAGCGACAAAAAAACGGCCCCGCGCGGGGCCGTTTTTTTGTCCAAAGGGTTGCCGGTGCTCAGTTGCCGTCCGGACGGTTGGTAGAGGATTCTTTCTTTTTCGAGGGGGCGCCCTCCTTGCCGCGGGGATGCCCGCCGAGGGCGATGCGCTGCAGCAGGCCGGTCGGGTTGGTCAGGCTGCGCTTCGTTTCGTCGACCTTGCGGGCCATGCCGAACAGCTTGCCGGCCAGGGCCGCCGCCCGCCCCGGTCCGAGGACCAGAACCAGCACCAGCAGCAACAGGGCGATTTCCATCCAGCCGAATCCGAACATGCCGGCATGGTACTGCGAAGACCGCCTGCAGGCAAGGATGGACAGGATTTTTTTCTTGCGCTATTCTGACCGAAATTGTCAGTTATTGCTCAGGAGTCAGGAGTCAGGAGTCAGGAGTCAGGAGTCAGGAGTCAGGAGTCAGGA
>CAYTVY010000145.1:1591-5980 GCA_964441925.1 uncultured Geothermobacter sp. | reverse complement strand
CCATGTCGATCAACGCCTACCGCTGGATGATGAAAGCCGTCAACGAACCGCTGGTGAAAGAGGAATTCGTCGCCACGGCGGGACCGGGCGAGGTGGTGGTGGCCGTCGCCGGCTGCGGCGTCTGCCACACCGACCTCGGCTTCTACTACGACGGCGTACGTACCAACTCGGAACTGCCCCTGGCCCTCGGACACGAGATCAGCGGCCGGGTGGTGGCCGCCGGGGACGGCGCCGGGGACTGGCTCGACCGGGCGGTGATCATCCCGGCGGTGCTGCCCTGCGGCGAATGCGATCTGTGCCGGCGCGGCAAGGGGACCATCTGCCGGGCCCAGAAGATGCCGGGCAACGATATCCAGGGCGGCTTCGCCAGCCACATCGTGGTGCCGGCCCGCGACCTCTGCCCGGTCGACGAGGCGAAACTGGCGGCGGCCGGGCTGGAACTGGCCGACGTCTCGGTGGTCGCCGACGCGGTGACCACCCCCTACCAGGCAGTCTACCAGGCCGGGGTCGGCGACGGCGATCTGGCGATCGTCATCGGCGTCGGCGGCGTCGGCAGCTACTGCGTGCAGATGGCCAGGGCCTTCGGCGCCACGGTGATCGCCATCGACATCGACCAGGCCAAGCTCGACGCCATCAGCGAGTACGGCGCCGCCAAAACCTTCAATGCCTCGGAGATCGGCGGCCGCGATCTGAAAAAGGCGATCTCGGCCTTCGTCAGGGAGCAGGGCCTGCGCAGCACCGAATGGTTCATCTTCGAATGCTCCGGCAGCAAGGCCGGCCAGGAGACGGCCTACGGCCTGCTGGTGCATGGCGCCACCCTGAGCGTGGTCGGCTTCACCATGGCCAAGGTGGAAATCCGGCTCTCCAACCTGATGGCCTTCCACGCCCGGGCACTGGGCAACTGGGGCTGCCTGCCGGAACACTATCCGGGCGCCCTCGACCTGGTGCTGCAGGGCAAGATCGCGCTGAAGCCGTTCATCGAACAGAAGCCGCTGGACCAGATCAACGAGGTCTTCACCTCCGTCCACGCCGGCCAGATGAGCAAACGGGCGATTCTGGTGCCGTAATCGCCTCGCGCAGACGCCGAGACGCAAAGAACAGCGAGGAAACACAATGCCTTGCTCTATTGATTCTCCGACTTGAGTGAGAGTCAGAAAACGGACGCAAGACAGATTTGACCAACAGACAGTCAGAAAAGAGGAGAGACGACCGATGGCGATAACCGACGAGATCATTGCCCGTACCGCCCCTTCCCAGCTGATCGACCACAACCTGATCGACCGGGATGTCGAGAGCCTCTGCGACGGCATGGTACGCTACGAGAAGCGCCCCGCCCGGCGGCTCGACGGCTCGACGGCCGAAGGGCTCTACAACGCCTGGATCATCTTCAACAACCCGAAACAGTACAACTCCTACACCACCGACATGGTCAAGGCGACCATCCTCGCCTTCCGGCGCGCCTCGGTCGATCGCGAGGTCAACGCCGTGGTCTTTACCGCCGTCGGCGACAAGGCCTTCTGCACCGGTGGCAACACCAAGGAATACGCCGAGTACTATGCCGGCAATCCCCAGGAGTACCGCCAGTACATGCGGCTGTTCAACGACATGGTCTCGGCCATCCTCGGCTGCGACAAGCCGGTCATCTGCCGGGTCAACGGCATGCGCATCGGCGGCGGCCAGGAGATCGGCATGGCCTGCGACTTCACCATCGCCCAGGATCTGGCCAACTTCGGCCAGGCCGGCCCCAAGCACGGCTCGGCGGCCATCGGCGGTGCCACCGACTTTCTGCCGGTGATGATCGGCTGCGAGCAGGCGATGGTCTCCGGCACCCTGTGCGAGCCCTTCTCCGCCCACAAGGCGGCCCGGCTCGGCATCATCTGCGACCTGGTGCCGGCCCTGAAGATCGACGGCCGGTTCGTCCCCAACCCGACGGTGATCACCGACCGCTATCTCGACGAGTACGGTCGGGTCATTCACGGTGAGTTCAAGACCGGCGAGGAGTTCAAGCAGGGACGCGCCCTGCTCAAGCAGGGCGAGGTCGACCTCAGCCTGCTCGACGAGAAGGTCGAACAGCTCTGCGCCAAGCTGATCGAGACCTTCCCCGAATGCATGACCAAGAGCCTGGAGGAGTTGCGCAAGCCGAAGCTCGAGGCCTGGAACCGCAACAAGGAGAACTCCCGCGCCTGGCTGGCGCTGAACATGATGAACGAGGCCCGCACCGGCTTCCGTGCCTTCAACGAGGGCAACAAGGAGATTGGCCGCGAGATCGATTTCGTCAAGCTGCGTCAGGCCCTGGCCAAGGGCGTGCCCTGGAGCGAGGAGCTGATCGAGAGCCTGATGCCGGGGAAGTAAGAGCAATAACTGGCTCGCGCCAAGACGCAAGGCGCAGAGAAAGGCGAAAAACCTTGAGTTTGAATCCGTCATTTCAGATTTCTCTGCGGCTTTGCGTCCCGAGTGAGCTCCAGCGAACGGGCGCGAGGCCGATCTATTCAAGCAACCTGACCGAAGGAAGGACAAACCGATGAGCGAAAGTCCGCTGAAAGTCTGGCTCGACCGTGACGGGACCCTGCTGCGCCTGCGCCTGGCGCGGCCGAAGGCCAACATTGTCGACGCGGCGATGATCGCCGCCCTGCGGCAGGCCCTGGCCGAGCATCGGGAGATTCCCGAGCTGCGCGCCGCCCTGCTCGACCACGAAGGCCCGCACTTCAGTTTCGGTGCCAGCGTCGAGGAACACCTGCCGGAGCAGTGCGCGCAGATGCTGAAATCACTGCACGCCCTGATTCGCGACATGCTCGACTTTCCCCTGCCGATCCTGGTGGCCATCAAGGGGCAGTGCCTGGGCGGCGGACTGGAAGTCGCCGCCGCCGGCAGCATGCTGTTCGCCGCGCCGGACGCCAGGCTCGGCCAGCCGGAAATCAAGCTGGCGGTCTTCGCCCCGGCGGCCAGCTGCCTGCTGCCCGAGCGCATCGGCCAGGCCCGGGCCGAGGATATGCTCCTTTCCGGCCGCAGCCTGACCGCCGAGGAAGCCCTGGCCTGCGGCCTGATCGACGAGCTGAGCGACGATCCGGAAGCGGCGGCGCTGGCCTGGTTCGACAAGCGCCTGGCACCGCACAGCGCCAGCACCCTGCGTTTCGCGGTGCGGGCGGCGCGCGACGAATACCGTCAGCGCATCTTCGCCAAGCTGGAGCGGGTGGAAGCCCTCTACCTCGACCAGCTGATGGCCACCCACGATGCCGTCGAGGGGCTGAACGCCTTTCTCGAAAAACGGCCGGCGCAGTGGAAAAACTGCTGAGCCGGAACTGACCGGCGGGGCGCGACAGGCGCCCCTTTTTTCCGATACGGGCACCCATGGGACAGGACCAGGGCATCATCGACGTCCACTGCCACTGCTTCGTCGGGCCAAAGCAGGCGGAGCTGGTGGCCGGGGGGCTGCGGCGTCTGCGCCGGGCCGGGGTCGCCGGCCTGGCGGTGATGGGCCTGTTCAATCCCCGGCCCGATCCCGACGATATCCTGCGGCTGATCCCCGAGGGTTTTCCCAACCTCGGGGATCCCCGTTTCAACGAAGCGGATACCCTGCTGCGGCTGGTCGACCGGCACCCCGACATGCTGGTGCCCATGATCGACACCCGATGCCTGGACGGCGAGGTGCGGCCGCTGCTGCAGGGCTGGCTCGAACGGGGATTCCGGGGCATCAAGGGGCTCTATCTGGCCGACGACCGCAACGACCTGAACCTGGCCGGCGTGCCGGCCGTCTTCGGCATCAGCCGGCAGCAGTACCACCGGCGTGAATGGGAGATCTTCGCCTTCGCCGAGGCCCACGACCTGCCGGTGGTCTACCACATGGATGCCCGCCTCTACGGTGACGTGATGCGGGCCATCCTCGATGATTTTCCCCGGCTGCGGATCAACTTCCCCCATTTCGGCATCGGCCGCAGGGCCTTCGCCCCCATCCTCGAGAACTATCCCAACACCTACACCGACATCGCCTACATGCGGCCGCACATCAACGCCAGTCCCGCCAGCTACCGCGACTTCATCTGCCACTACCCGGACCGGGTCTGCTTCGGCTCCGACGCCCTGCTGCACCAGCCGCAGATCGTCCTCGACTACATCGACCTGGTACGCTCGCTGAAACTGCCGGAGGAAGTCGAACAGGCCGTCTTTTCCGCCAACCCGCGCCGCTTCCTCGGCCGGGCCGAACCTCGGCAGGAACACCCCTGAGAAGCGACGCCGGAAGCATTTCTGTTCAACACCGGCACCCGCTTTTATTGTCGATAGGCGATAAATTGGCTTTATTGTCTATTGAACATTGAGGCCTCGGACAAGAACGCTTTAGGCCGAAGAAAGACTGTCGCAATTGCCAATTTGTCAAGCACGACCCCTGTTCTC
>CAYTVY010000145.1:0-1491 GCA_964441925.1 uncultured Geothermobacter sp. | reverse complement strand
CAATTGCCAATTTGTCAAGCACGACCCCTGTTCTCGGGATCGAGGTCAGAATTCGAAGGCCAGCTGGAAGGTGAAAAGGTCACGATCGTCAGCCCGGTTGCCGACATCGTCAGACTGAATGTCGGCGAAGTGTCTGCCGAACTCTCCGTGCAGATATTCCAGGGAAAGGCTGACTCCTTTTCTGGGGCTCCAGGAAGAACTCACGCCGTATTGACGCCGGGGTTGCCCGGCAAATTCACCACTTCCTTCATAACGGGCGGCCAGCTCCAGGTTGTCCGCCGCCAGCCAGGCCAGCTCCAGGTTCCAGGCTCTTGGTGCGTCTCCGGAACCGTTGCCGTCCTCGTCCAGGTCCGCTGCGTCGAAAGTGCCGGCCGTTCCGAGTACTTCTCCTGAAATTTCAATGACCCCGAGGTCGAGGATGGTGTAGGCGCTCCAGCCGCCGATGCGGGCCTGGTAGTCTGCGGTGAGCAGGCCGGCGTCGGTATCGGCCAGGTCGGAAAGATAGCTGACGCCCAGTTCGAGATGTTCTGTGGGGGCCAGGGTCAGGCTGAAACCCCAATCGAGGGAGAGGTCATCCTGGCCGGATTTCCTGGCTTCGCCGTTGAAGATGAAAATGGAAAAGGCGAAAAGCTCTTGATTGTAACCTGCCAGCAGGGCCGTTTCCCGGATTTCGCCGAGTTCCAGAGTCAGCGGGTTGCTGATGAAGTGGCTGTTGAAAACTCCGAAGGGGAGGTACTGAAGGCCAACGCGCCCGAGCAGAACATTGGTGGTCAGGTTGACCGCAGCCTCATCAATGCTGGGTCCTTCGCCTTCTTCGAAGAGGAACAGCAGGTCACTGCTGAAGAATTCACTGACTTCTGCCTCGAAGCCGAGTTGGGCGGTCGCCAGGGTCAGGTCGTGGCTGGTGTTGGTGGTGCCGTCAGAGTGTTTCATGGTTTCCAGAGCGGCTTCCAGTTCAACCAGTCCCGAGATTCCGATGCGTTCGACGATCTTTTCCGCCAGACCGGCCGACTTCTTCTCGGCCAGAGTGTGATAGAGCTCGGCCCGATTCACCTCCCGGGACCCCAGGCGGGTTTTGTAGGTCTCTTCTCCGGGATAAACCTGGGTGATGATGTCATGGTCGGTTGTGGCAAGAGCCAGGGTGGGAATGATCGTCAGAAGCAGAGTGGCGATGATGTTTTTCAAGCCTTCCTCCTGGACCTTCCAAATGGGCCTTCCGGGCGAGCGATCATTGCCTGACCCCGATTTGGAGCCGGGAATTTGTCCTCGACGAACAACGCAGGCTTTTACCTTGCCAGGAGATTCGTTCAGTGGTGAATCGACCGCGCTGGAAGCTGAAAGGGTTGTGTGGTTTTCATCCGCCCACAGGTCGGCAGGGTTGTCCGGAACCCGGTTCTGAAGTTGGTACAGGCAGGGTTCCGCACTCCTTTGACCGTTCCGCTCGCCGGCAACCCGGACGAGGCGGGAGCTGGTCGGTTTCGATATTGATAA
>CAYTVY010000144.1:0-5989 GCA_964441925.1 uncultured Geothermobacter sp. | reverse complement strand
TGATCGTTCCGGACCGGCGGGTTCCCGTCGGACAATGACTTGTGCCGCTTGCCCACCGGAATCACGGCTTCGGGATATGGTCCGGGCCGGTTGAGGCCTGCAGGGCATTGCGCGCCGCCGGCAGGAACGTTTGCAGGTCGGCGTAGAAACCGTCGCGGTCGCGCGCGAGCTCGGCCGCTCCCGTGGCCAGGATCGTCGGCCGTCGCAGACGTTCGGCCAGGGATTGCAGAACCCGCGGAACGCATTTTGGATCGCGATAGCCGAGCAGCCAGTTGTGATCGGCCATGCGCCGGGCCACCGGCCTGAAGGCGGCCGGCAGCAGGGCGGCGTGCCGGTCGAGGAGCCGGTAGATATCGGCGGCGAATTCCGCCAGCGGCTGCGGGTGGAATTCCGTCCAGTGGGCCGCCAGCAGGTGATCGTAAAAGACGTCGATCAGGATGGGCCTGAGCAGGCCGAACCGGGCGGCGATACGGGCCTTGCTGCGCTGCACCGCCGGTGCCGTCTGGGCCAGCCGGTCGACCTGGCGGTGCTGCCGCAGTCCCCGCAGAACCCCGGCCGGCCATGCCTGTGGGTCGAGCCGTCCCTTCACCCAGTCGCCGAGCAGGTTGCCGAGTCGCACCTCGGGATCGGGATCGGAAAGGTAGAGGTGGACCAGATAGTTCACGCGTCCGGCCTGTTTTCAGTCTGCTTCCCCTCGCATGGTGGCGAGACCACCCGGATGATGGTGTCGAGCAGCTCGTCACTGCGGTAGGGTTTGTGGAGAAAACCTGCCAGTCCCTTGCCGACGAAGCGGGCGGTGGCTTCCTGCTCGTTGTAGCCGCTGGAGAGGATGACCCGCACCTGCGGCTTGAGCCGGCGGATGGCCTGGAAGACCTCCTCGCCGGAGAGATGGGGCATGGTCAGGTCGAGCAGGATCAGCCCGATCTCGTCCAGGTGCCGGCGCAGGCTGTCGATTCCCTCTTCACCATCGGAGGCCGTCAGCACCTTCAGCCCGTACTCCTCGAGAATCAGCCGGCCGACACTGCAGACCGTTTCATCGTCGTCGATGATCAGGACCGTGCCGCACCGCTCGGGAAGGTCCGGTGGCAGTGATTTCTGTTTCTGCTGGTCAAGCGGTTCGACGACACCCTGGCGGTCGCAGGGCAGCAGGATTTTGAAGCTGGTTCCCTTGCCGGGTTCGCTGTAGATGCGGACCGTTCCCCGGTGACCGCGGATGATGCCGAGTACGGCGGCCAGTCCCAGTCCCCTGCCGGTGAACTTGGTGCTGAAGAAGGGGTCGAAGATCCGCTTGACGGTTTCGGCATCCATGCCGCAGCCGGTGTCGGTCACCTCGACGAAGGCGTAGGGACCGGATTCGAGTTTGTCGTCCAGGTAGCTGGTTGCAAGATAGCCGGCGTCCGCCTGCATGACGCCGGTGGTGATGGAAATGATGCCACTCTTTCCTTCCAGGGCATCCGAGGCGTTGGTGATCAGGTTCATGATCACCTGTCGCAGCTGGGTGGTGTCGGCCATCACCGTCACCGGGGTTGGAGCCGGGTCGATACGCAGCAGGGCGTTCTTGGAGATGACCGTGCGCAGCAGGTGGGCCATCTCCTCGACCAGCTGGTTCAGGTCGACGCGTTCGATGACGAAACGCCCCTTGCCCGAGTAGGCGAGCATCTGTCGGGTCAGGTCGGCGGCGCGCTCCGCCGAGGTGACGATCATCTCCACCGTCTCGCGCAACGGGCTGTCCGGTGGCAGCCGCCGCAAAGTGATGTCGGCGCAGCCGAGTACGCCCATGAGCAGGTTGTTGAAGTCGTGGGCGATGCCGCCGGCGAGGATGCCGAGGCTTTCCAGCTTCTGGGCCTGCAGCATCTTGCGCTCCAGGGCCTGATGTTCGCGGACGGCCCGGTTGCGGCTGGTGACGTCGAACATGGTGACGACGTCGAGGTCGGAGAGCCGGGTATGCCCGAAGACGATTTCCCGCTCGCTGCCGTCCTTGCAGCGCACCCGCCATTCGTTGGATTCTGTCAGGACGTCAAAATGGGGAGTTTTCCGGACCTGTTCCTGCCAGCATTGCCGGATATGTTCGCGGTAGTCGGGTTCGGGATAGGCGAGCTCGAACCAGTCATCGATGGTGCGCAGATCCTGCCGGTCGTAGCCGAAGAGCTGGGTGAACTGTTGGTTGAGGTAGACGATTCGTCCATCGGCGAGGCGGTTGATGCGGATGGGTATGGGCAGCACCTCGATCAGCTTGCGGAAGTCGGTTTCCCGCTGCTTCAGACGCGCTTCCGAGCGCCGTCGCCAGACGATGTTGACCAGCAGCAGGCCGATCAGGGCGGTTTCGACCAGCAGCAGTGCTGCCACCATCCAGACATACTTGCGGTTGCGGGTCAGCCAGGAGTCGGGCAGGTTGCGGATCCGGCTGCCCTCCGGCAGGTCGTCGGGGGCGATACCGAAGCGTTGCAGGGCATGCCAGTCGAAAATGGGCGTGTTGGGGCTGAGGATGTCGATCAGCGGCGGGGAGGTCTCCCCTTTCAGCAGCCTGCGGGCCTGCAGGGCCGCCAGCTGTCCCTGCCGTTCGCCGTCGACCACCAGTCCGCCGAAGATGCCGGAGCCGACCATGAAGTCCCAGAGGGTGAAGATGGGAACCCGGCAGTTGTCCGTCAACAGCCGCAGACTCTGCCGGTTGCTGAGGATGGTTCCATCCGGGCCGCGCCAGTAGCCCAGGTTGAGCACCAGGCTGTCGTCGGGCAGCCGGCGCAGGGCGGCGGCCAGCTCCTCGTGGTTCAGCCCGGCAAGCGGCAGGAAGCTGACACCCGGCTGAAAACCTTCCCTGAGGGCCAGTGCCCGGCGCAGGTTGGTTCGCCCGGTCGGGGTGACGTCGCTGACCAGGGCGATGGTGCGGGTTCGGGGGAAGAGCTGCAGAGCCAGACGCAGGGTGCCGGCGATGTCGAAGGTTTCGGGAATGCCGGTGATCTTCTGCTCCTGTTTCAGTTGGTGGGCCGCGAGATCGTTGACGCCGCAGAAGACGATCGATGCGTCAGGGAAGAGCTGCCCGCGGAAGCGCAGGGCGAAATCGAGGGCGTTGTCATCCGAGGTGATAACCAGCCGGAAGTCGAATCGGCGGTACTTGGTGCGCAGCATCTGCGCCATGCGGGGGAACTGTTCGGCCGGGGAAAAACGCTTGCTGTCGAGATATTCGCTGAAAATCTGCAACTCGGGATCGCTCTCCAGCACCTTGCGGATCCCCCGGTCGATGGCATCGGTCCAGGGAAAACCGGGATGATAGGAGTGCAGGATCAGGATGTCGGCCCTGGATGGTGGATGTTCGGCCCGGACCGGAACGGCAAGGGGGAAAAGGAGCAGAACGACGAAAAGCAGGATCGTCAGTCGTATGCTGGTCGTAGTCACGTCCCGTTCCCCGAGAGAATGCCGGTTTCAGTGGCGGCCGGTTGGTGGCGGAGATTGTCGCCGCCAGGCGCGTTCCCCTTCCTCGGCCGAGCCGAGCGGACCCTGGGCCATGGCAATGTGCGGCACCTGGCGCCAGTCGCGGCCGAGCAGCAGGGCGCCGGCGGCATCGACCGCCACCGGGTCGAAACCGGCGACGAGCCGGTTCGGCGGTGGGTCGCAGACCGGACCGCCCAGATGATGCTCGGCCAGGCCGACGCTGGCATCGATCAGGGCCAGGTCTGGTTTACGGTGCAGGTTCAGCTCGACGATGGCGCGATGGATCTGCCGGTGGAAGGCCGATTTCTTCCAATGCCCTCCCTGCTGGT
The DNA here is from genome assembly GCA_964441925.1 of uncultured Geothermobacter sp. Classification (GTDB taxonomy): domain Bacteria; phylum Desulfobacterota; class Desulfuromonadia; order Desulfuromonadales; family Geothermobacteraceae; genus Geothermobacter. Next base: position 2,231 of record CAYTVY010000144.1, on the reverse strand, counting down.
AGAAACGGGGAGGGGCGCAGCCGATCATGTTTTTCATGCAGAGGGTGACGCCGGCCAGGCTGTGGGCCTTGAGCACGGCGAAGGAGACGACGAAGGCGTCGAGCAGGATTTCCGGCAGGTAGAGCCGGGGAAAGAGCCGGCAGTCGTCCCGGTCAAGTTCGGCGACCGGTGCCTGGTTGAGGTCGATCAGTTTCAGGTCGTAGCGTTCGGCCAGGGCCATGTAGCCGAGATGGTCGAAGACCTTGATGGTCGAGTGCAGCCGGTCGCCGGTTCCCTCGGCGATGACGATACGGGCGTCGGTCTGGTTGCGCAGCCAGCGTACCAGCACCATGACCGCCTCGACCGGCAGGGTGACCGGCGGCGGGTCATCGGTCACCAGATTCGGTTTGATGATGACCGTACGGACATCGGAGAGCCGCTTTCCGGCATCGATGGCGGAAAGCGCCAGGGGCAGGGACTCACCGAAACTTTCAAAGGGTTGCAGGTGGCAGGCCGGGTTCATGGCGGTGCGATCTTTTCGACGAGGATCCGCCGCCCCCACATGCGGTAACCGACGGTGGGAGGGGCCGGACGGGCGAGCACCCGTACCGGCTGGCCGTCCCGGCGCAGGTCGGCGGGGATGTGGTCCGGCAGGTAATGGTTTCCCTGGGCGTCCTCGAGACCGTAGAAGCCGCCCTCGAGCGGTACATAGACGACCCGGCCGGTGAAACTGATCGGTGCATTTTGCGATGCGGGCGGCCGGTCGGCGAGACAGCCGGTACAAGACAGCGGCAACAGTGTGGCAAAAAGCAACCACCGGAGCATCGTCTACCTCCCGTCGTGCCGGCTGTCGCCGCTCTTCTCCAGCCGGGCCTGGATGACCGGTTCCTTGTCCGGCTGCTCGAAGCGGGCGATCCAGGGCTGGATCATGTCGAGAAAGAGCGGACGGTTGGCCTTGGAGACCGGTGCCATCGGCGGCGACTTGATGCGGGTCGGATTGACCGGCTTGCCGTTGCGGTACATGCGGAAACAGAGGTGCGGCCCCGTGGCCAGACCGGTGGCGCCGACGTAACCGATGACCTGCCCCTGGCGGACGCGGCGTCCCTTGCGGATGCCGCGGGCGAACCTGCTCATGTGCAGGTAGAGCGTCTTGTAGCTGCTGTTGTGCCGGATCTCGATGAAGTTGCCGTTGCCCTTGGTGTAGCCCTTGCGGCTGATGACGCCGTCCCCCACCGCCTTGATCGGGGTGCCGGTCGGGGCGGCGTAGTCGATGGCCGGATGGGCGCGCCAGGTCTTGCGGATCGGGTGAAAGCGGCGCATGGTGAAACCGCTGGAGATGCGGCTGAACTTGAGCGGTGCCTTGAGAAAGGCCTTGCGCACGCTGTGCCCCTGTTCGTCGTAGTAGGATGGCGGCTTGTCGCCGTCCTGAAAGAGGAAGGCGCGATAGATGCGGCCCCGGTTGGTGAACTCGGCCGCCAGAATACGGCCGTAGCCGGCCGGTTTGCCGTCGCGGAAGCGTTTTTCGACCAGGGCCTGGAAGCTGTCGCCGGCTCGGATGTCGAGGATGAAATCGATGTCCCAGGCGAAGATGTCGGCCAGGGCCAGGGCCAGCTCGGGCTGCTCGCCGATGTCGGACACCGCCTCGAACAGGCTGCTGCGGATGGTCCCCTGCACGTGGTCGACGCGGACGTCGTAGGGAATCGGTTTGCGCTCGACGAGAAAATCGTCCTGCCGGGGGACGATGATCAGCTCTTCGTCACGATCGATGTCGTATTCGAAGCGTTCGAGCCGGCCGTCGGCCAGGCAGATGCGGTAGGGCTGGCCGGCGCAGATGCGGGACAGGGGGAAGACCTTCTCGCTTTTTTTGCTGAGTTGCAGAATTTCCCGCGGGCTGAGGTAGTCCCCGAGCAGCGACGTCAGGGTCTCGCCGGGGGCGATGGTATCGGCGATGACCGTCCGCTCGATCTTCGGTGGCGGCGGGGCCTCGATTTCGGTGACCGGTTCGGTCCGGGCCTCGGTCGGGTTGACCAGTGGCTGTCGGGTCAGTACGACCCCAAGAACCAGCAGCAGAAAACAGCTCAGCGCCAGGACGGGGAGAACCCACCGTCCCCTGCGTCGTGCCATGCTCTGGCGGGGTGGCTGAAAATCGAAATTCATCGCAAACTTACCTGCAGTTCAGGGCCGCCGTGGCCTGGCCGGATTCGGGGTATGTTAGCAGGAAGGGCCATCTGCTGTCCAGCAGACTGGCCCAG
>CAYTVY010000143.1:0-6016 GCA_964441925.1 uncultured Geothermobacter sp. | reverse complement strand
CTGCCGGTCAACCTGGTCGGCATCGTGCCGGCGGTGGAAAACCTGCCCTCCGGCACCGCCTACCGGCCCGGCGACATCCTCACCTCGCTCTCCGGCAAGACCATCGAGGTTCTCAACACCGACGCCGAGGGCCGGCTGATCCTGGCCGATGCCCTGACCTGGGCGGGCCGCTTCGAACCGGCGGCCATCATCGACCTGGCCACCCTCACCGGTGCCTGCATCATCGCCCTGGGACACCATGCCAGCGCCGTGCTCGGCAACAACCAGGGCCTGGTCCGCCAGCTGCTGACCGCCGGCGAACGCAGTGGCGAGAGACTCTGGCAACTACCGCTGTGGGACGACTACCGACAGCAGCTCAAGAGCAAGGTGGCCGATCTGAAGAACATCGGCGGCCGGGCTGCCGGCACCATTACCGCCGCCGCCTTTCTCGGGGCGTTCGTGGAAAAACAGCGCTGGGCCCACATCGACATCGCCGGCACCGCCTGGAAGGACCAGGAAGAGGACTACCGCTCTTTCGGCGGCACCGGCGTGGGCGTCCGGCTGCTGATCGATTTTCTCACCCGCCACTGATTGCCCCTGAATCCGACGTGGGTTTTGCCGGATGAAGAGTGCAGGCGCCCGGCACCCCTTGACTCCACAACATCTTGTGGTATGAGAAAACACAAACCACAAGGAGGTGCGCTTGCTACGTTACTGCGGCTGGTGTGGCAAATTCCTCGGAGCCAACCGGGCCAGGGGCCATCAGATCGGTCCCGATCTCTGTGCCATCGACACCACCTCGATCTGTCCGGGATGTCTTGCGGCCCTGGCCGGTGAGCAGTGCCGGACGGATGACGAGGAACAGGCGGCCCGGCCCGGCTGAAACGGGGGGAAGTCCACGACACCTGGGCTTCCCCCGACTCATTTTTTGCAATGTGCCATTCTTAACGAAATTTTCTTGATCGTTTTTCGGTGACGACGATAAGCTATGGGTTGCCATTCCAGGCCCGTCGGCCGTTCAGACGCAGGAGGAGGCGCACCATGACCATGCGAGGGATCGTGAAATGGTTCAACAATGCCAAGGGCTTCGGCTTCATCGAACAGGAGGGAGGGCCGGACATTTTCGTTCACTTCTCCGCCATCCGGATGGAGGGTTACCGTACGCTCAACGAGGGCGACCTGGTGCAGTTTGAAATGGTGGAGGGCCCCAAGGGACTGCAGGCCCAGAACGTCATCCGTTGTTGAGGGTGATCAACCGGACCTAACTTCAGAGCATTTGGGCGGTTTTCATTGACAGGCGATGGGCGGATTGCTAGATTGTGAGTTTGCCGCAAAGACGTTCGGCGCGGGGCGTCCGGCATCTGTTTTCACCCATGAAAGTACTCATTTCCGACACCTTTTCCCCCGAAGGCCTGCGACTTTTCGAAGAAGCCGAAGAGATCGAACTCGTTTACCGGCCGGGCATCACGGCTGACGAACTGCTGACCGCCATTGTCGATGTCGACGCCCTGGTGGTTCGCGGCGGCACCCAGGTGGGGGCCGACCTGCTCGACCGCGCCGAGCGGCTGCGAGTCATCGCCCGCGCCGGTATCGGGGTCGACAACATCAACCTGAAGGCGGCCAACCGCAAGGGGGTGGTGGTCATGAACACCCCCTTCGGCAGCACAACGACCACCGCCGAGCACACCCTGGCGATGCTCTTTTCGCTGGCCCGCAACATCCCGCAGGCCCACAGTTCGACTATTGCCGGCGGCTGGGCGAAAGATGACTTTCTCGGTGTCGAGCTCGCCGGCAAGACTCTCGGCGTGGTCGGTGCCGGCAAGATCGGCCGGCTGGTGGTCGAACGGGCCCGGGCGATGGCCATGAACGTCCAGGTTCACGACCCCTACCTGTCGCCCGAAATCATCCGGCAGATGAGCGCCGAGCCGGTCGGCCTGGAAACGCTGCTGGAATCGTCCGATTTCATCACCCTGCACATCCCCCTCAACGCCGAAACCGAATTCCTGCTCAACCGCAGGACCCTCGCCCACTGCAAGCCGGGCTGCCGGATCGTCAACTGCGCCACCGGCGGCCTGATCGATGAGCAGGCACTGGCCGAGGCCATTGCCGACGGCCGGATCGCCGGCGCCGCCCTCGACGTCTTCGCCCAGGAACCACCGGCCGCCGACAACCCACTGCTGAAACTGCCGCAGGTGATCTGTACTCCGCATCTGCGGGCATCGACCCTCGACGCCCAGGTCAATGTCACCGTGCAGGCGGCCCGACAGGTCATCGCCTTCCTGCGCCATGGCGAGGTGAGCAATGCCCTCAATGTTCCTTCGGTCAGCGCCGAGCTGCTGGCCGCCATCCGCCCCTATGTCCATCTCGGGGAAAAACTCGGCCTGCTGCTGGCCCAGCTGAGTGACGGCGCCATCCGCAGCCTGCGCATCGACTATGCCGGCGACATCACCGCCCATCCGATGGCACCGATGACCTGTGCCGTCCTCAACGGCCTGCTCTCGCCGGCCGTCGGCTCGATGGTCAACTACGTCAACGCCCCCCATCTGGCCCGCGAACGGGGCATCGAAGTCACCGAAGCCAAAAGCTCCCGTGCCGAAGGCTATACCGCCCTGATGCGCATCACCGTCGAGACCGGCGATGGCCGCCATTCGGTCTGCGGCGCCTTTTTCGGCGGCCAGGGGCGCATCGTCGCCATCGATGGCTACCCGGTCGAAACCACCCCCGACGGTCCGTTGCTGATTCTCTACAACCGGGACGAGCCGGGGGTGGTCGGCTTCATCGGCCGTCTGCTCGGCGATGCCAGGGTCAATATCGCCAGCATGAATCTGGCCCGTGGCGAAAACGAAGCCCTGTCGATCATCCGGATCGACAGCCCGGTATCCGACCAGCTGCTGACCCGGATCGCCGAGCATCCGGCCATCCGGGCCGTAACCCAGGCCATACTCTGATTCACAGGACCAACAACCTCTCATGAGCGAACTGCATTCGTCCAGCGACATCGTCCTGCCCAAGGGGGTCAAGGACTTCCTGCCGGCCCGCGCCGCCCGCATCGACTATCTGCGTCGCACCCTGCTCGACCTGTTCCACCGCTGGGGATTCCGCCTGGTGCTGCCGGCCGGGCTGGAAAACCTCGACGTGCTGGAGCGCGGCCTCGGTCCCGACCTGCGCCAGAGCGCCGTCCGTTTCGACGACCGGCAGAGCGGGCGGCTGGTCACCGTCCCACCCGACATCACGCCGCAGATCGCCCGCATCGCCGCCACCCGCATGCACGAGCTCCCCTTGCCGCTGCGTCTCTGCTACAGCGGCCGGGTCCTGCGACACACCGAGCAGCAGATGGGCAAGGACCGGGAGATCTACCAGGCCGGGGTCGAACTGGTCGGCCTGCCCCAGGCCGAAGCCGATGCCGAAATGATCGCCATGACGGTGGAGGCCCTGGAGACCCTCGGTGCCCGGGAATTCACCATCGATGTCGGGCAGGTCGAATTCGTCCGCGGCATCATGAACGACCTCGGACTCCCTTCAAAGCAGCTCGCCCGGCTCAGGGACCATATCCGGCGCAAGGACGCCCCCGGTCTGCGCAGTCTGCTCGAGGAACTGCCACTGTCCGACCGGCGCAAGGACGAACTGCTGGCGCTGCCGCGCCTGTTCGGCGGCCGGGACGTGCTGGAGAAAGCGGCGGCCGTCGTCGAATCGGCCGCCGCCCGCCGGGCGCTCGACAACCTGTACGAGGTGCTCACCACCCTGGAGACCTACCGGGTCGATTCCCGGGTACTGTTCGATCTCGGCGAAATCAGAGGGCTTGATTACCACACCGGCATCACCTTCCAGGCTTTTCTGCCGGGCATCGGCCATGCCGTGTGCAGCGGCGGGCGCTACGACAACCTCACCGCCCGCTACGGCCGCCGCCTGCCGGCGACCGGCTTCACCTTCAACCTGCTGAATCTCTTCTTCGCCCTGGAGAAGGAACTGAGCGCACCGGCCCTGCAGCGCACCGACTTCCTGCTTTTCCAGCAGGGCCGTGACAAACAGATGGCACAAAAAATCGCCGCCTGGCTGCGGCGCCGGGGCTTTTCCGCCGCCCGCGACAGCTATCCGCGCTCGCTGGCGGAAAGTCTGGACTACGCGAAAAAGATGGACTACCGCTACGTCATGGTCATTGAGGAACAATCCGACCGGGTCGAACTGATTCGGGTTGCCGACAAAAAGACGTCGGATGTCCGTATCGCCGACATCGAAAGCGGCACCTTCGACCCGGCCATCCAGAGGAGCTGAAAGACATGCCGAACATCGTGATCGTCGGCGCCCAGTGGGGCGACGAGGGCAAGGGAAAGATCGTCGACATCTACACCGAGTATGCCGATGACGTCATCCGTTTTCAGGGCGGCAACAACGCCGGCCACACCCTGGTGGTGGGTGAGGAAAAAACCATCCTTCACCTGATCCCATCCGGCATCCTGCACCCGGGCAAGCGTTGTGTCATCGGCAACGGTGTGGTGCTCGACCCGCGGGTCTTCATCAAGGAGATCGACGGACTGAAGGCCAAGGGCTACCTGCAGGACGACAGCCAGCTGGTCATCGACGGCAACGTCCATATCATCATGCCCTGGCACACCGCCATCGACCTCGCCCGCGAGGAAGCACGCGGCGACCGCAAGATCGGCACCACCGGCCGCGGCATCGGCCCGGCCTACGAGGACAAGGTCGGACGGCGCGGCATCCGACTGAACGACCTGGTCCGGCCGGACGCCTTTGCCCGCAAGGTGGACGAGGTGCTGCCGGAGAAGAATTTCCTGCTCGAAAAATTTTTCGGCAAGGCCCCGCTCGACCGGCAGGCGATCATTGACGAATACGGCCGCTATGCCGAAATTCTCGGCCGTTACCGGGGCTGCGCCTCCACCCTGCTCGACCACGAGATCCGGGCCGGCCGCAACCTGCTGTTCGAAGGTGCCCAGGGGGCACTGCTCGACATCGACCACGGCACCTACCCCTTCGTCACCTCGTCGTCCACCGTCGCCGGCGGGGCCAGCATCGGCACCGGCATCGGACCGCGCCATCTCGGCCAGGTCATCGGCATCTCCAAGGCCTATGTCACCCGCGTCGGCAGCGGCCCCTTCCCGACCGAACTGGAGGACGAAACGGGCGACGCCCTGCGCAAGGCCGGCCAGGAGTTCGGCTCCACCACCGGCCGCCCCCGGCGCTGCGGCTGGTTCGACGCCGTCGCCCTGCGGGAGGCGGTCCGCACCAGCGGGCTGACCGGGCTGGCGATCACCAAGCTCGACGTGCTCAACGGCATGGAGACCATCAAGATCTGCACCGGCTATTCCTGGCAGGGTGAACTGCTGGAGGACTTTCCGCGCGACTTCGAAATCCTGCGCGAATGCAAGCCGGTCTACGAGCAGCTGGACGGCTGGTGCAGCGACATCTCCGAGGCCAGGAGTCTCGAGGATCTGCCAGCGGCCGCCCGGGCCTACCTCGATCGTCTGGCGGAGGTGACCGGCTGCCCGCTGGTGCTGGTTTCGGTCGGCCCGCGCCGCGACCAGACCATTCAGATCAGCAATCCGTTCGTCTGACGGACCAGAGAAAAGGGAATCAGGGCAACACCTGAAAATCACCGGCATTTTTTAGACAAACGCCCCAAACCGAAAAAGCCGGTTTCATGACAGATTTTTTTATGAAAAAAGGGGTTGACTTGCCGGGGGCATTTCAGTATAAAGTCATCCTCGTTGCGTGAGCCGCTAGCTCAGTTGGTAGAGCATCTGACTTTTAATCAGATGGTCGTAGGTTCGATCCCTACGCGGCTCACCACTTTCAACAGCAACGTATTCGCGGGGACGCTTCCCGCTGGGTACTTGAGTTACAAGTCCCCATCGTCTAGCCTGGCCCAGGACACCGGCCTTTCACGCCGGCGACGGGGGTTCGAATCCCCCTGGGGACGCCATGTTGCGAAAAGCCCCTCTGCAGTCATGCGGAGGGGCTTTTCCATTTCAGGGATTCGGACCGTCTGCGGTGATGGTTGATGTTTTTCGCCGTTATTGGC
>CAYTVY010000142.1:0-6022 GCA_964441925.1 uncultured Geothermobacter sp. | reverse complement strand
GAACCCGTACCGCACCATGGCCGCGCTCTTGGCAGAGCACTGCAACGCGTCTGTGGCGTATTGACCCGCCGCCAGATCGACAGTCGGCAGCCCGTTGGCGTCCGGCGCGCCCAGTGACGGGGCGCAGGTGTTGGGGTCGAGCGACGTCAGTGCGGCCGGGCGCAGGTCGGTGATGTCCGTCGAGGTCACCGGATTGGGAGACCAGACGCCGGAGATCGACCGGTACACTTTGCAGATGGGGTAGAACCCTTGCGGCGTCGCGGGCACCGTCGCCGTGCCGATGTCTGCCTGCTTACCCATGATGACCTGCACGCGCGCACTGGCCTTGTCGATGCAGACCAGATCGTACCGTTCGGCCGCAGTGCCCAGAGTGATAGGGCCGTAGGGCAGCTTGACGTTCTGGGCACCCACGGTCATCGTGGGATGGACCGTGGTCCAGGTCGTGTCACCCAGCTTGCGGTACTCGGCTTCGAAGTCGACCTGCGCCGCCTGCTTGTTGCCGGCGTTGTCGAACTTGACCAGCCCCTGCTGAAAAACGATATCCACCGAGGCCTCGTCCGTGTCGATCAACGTTGTGCGCTGCACCCAGCCGGCGGCCTGGCTCAACAGGGTGCCCACCGCCTCTTCGGTGACCTGCGACGGATACAGACGGATGGGATCGTCGTTGGCATAGCCCTGCCGCACCTCGTACCAGACGTCGTCATAGTCCGTCAGCGGCGTCTCGCCGATCTTGAAGGTGTCCTCGTGCAGCACGAGCGGACCGTAGCCGACAACGAACAGCAGCCGCAGATACTGATCGTTGCCGACCAGCTCCGTGTAGGGCGGCGCGCCATAAAAGGGGGTGATACGGTGCCGGCCGTAGATCTTCGGAATCGGCCGAAACGGGCCGGCCTGGTTGCGTGCGCCCGCGATACTGAGCGCCGGGCTGTCCTTGGCCGCACTGCCGCCCAGCTGCCCCATGTCGATCTTGGGCGGCGGCGCCAGGGCGGCAATGGCCAGGTTGCCGGCGATGCCGACGGCGCCGGCCAGGGCGTAGGCGCTGGGCGAGCCGGCAGTGAACCAGCCACCCACGGCCAAACCACCGGCTCCAGCGATCCACGCCGTGGTGGCGATCAGTGCGATGGTCAGCACGATCTGCAGCGCATTCTTCTTGCCGCCGCCTCCTCCGTGAGGGACCACCCGCACGCTGACGATCTGTCCGGGGCGCGGCACCACCTGGCGCCACCGCTCCGGGTCGACCTGGACATCGTCGACAAAAACGTGCGCGTGCCGGCGCAAAACCGGATCGGGCTGCACCAGCTCTAATATCTCGCCGATCGACAGGCCGGCCGGCAGAGTCAGGTCGACCGATGCCACCTGGAACGGATTCGGGCAGGCGACAATGCGCAGGTCAGACATGGTACCTCCAGGCTTGCTTGATACGCGGCCTAAGTCCCGGGCGGCGGATGTCTTCAACTACCGCCCCCTTGGCCTGCTCGGTGTGCAGCACCAGGTGGTCAGTGACCATCAGGCCGACATGGCAGTCGGCGCCCATCTGGCGGATCACCAGCACATCCCCCGGCTGTACCCGGTCCAGATCGACCTGGGCAAAACCGAGCACCGGCGCCTGGCCGGCAATCAGCCGCTGCAACACCTGGCGATGCTCGCTGGTCGATGCGTAGCCATCAGCCAGCGACGGCAAGGCGATGCCAAAACGCTCGGCCATCACCAGGCGCACCAGGCCCCAGCAGTCACAACCGCTGTGGTCGCGGCCGTGATCGACAAACGGGATGCCCACATAGTCAGACCACCACGCAGCCATGGATCATTGCCAGAACAGGCCCGGGCAGGTCGCCGGGGTGAAACGGTCGGCCGGCCAGGGCAGGTTGAGGATCGGCTCGAACCCCAGACGCCCCGAGATGGTCAGGGCGTCCCAGGTCACACCGTAGAGGCTGAAGGTAAAGGGTCCGGCAACGATGTCGTCGATGTCGCTGCCCAGAACCACCCACAGCTCCACCGTCGGCTCGCCGGCGATGGCCCGGATCTCCTGGATGATCTGCCGGTCGACGTTGTCGATGGTGAGGGTCACCTCGCTGATTTCGGTCGAGGTGTCGTCCGGCAGGGTGATCTCGAAGGGATAGCCGATCCATTCTTGGCCGGCGTTGTCGGTGTGGTTGACCTGGTCATTGATGAAATAGAAGGTCTGCGAAAAGCTGGGATGACTGATCTTGAGCTTGAGCAGAAACGCCTCGTCTGTCTGTTGGCCCAACATCCCGTTCAGTGCGGCCGAACTCAGCGTGCGGCTCATGGCAGCACCTCCAGAACCAGCGACACCCGGTAGCGGTCGGTACTCTTTGCCAAAACCTCGGGCGGCTCGATGAAACGGCAGGTCACCGCGGCGCCGGTGCGCGGATGCGTCCAGTCAAACGGCAGCGCGCCGCCTTGCAGGGTGGTGTCGAAAAAACTCTCCAGGGTGGCCACTTGCGCTCCGGTCATGGCCATGGTGCCGCGCACCGGCCTGGGCGCGGCGGTAAAGCGCCGGCGCACCTTGTCGGGGCCGGCGTCCATCCGGGTGCGCAGCAGCACATCGGCGAATCCTTCACGGTAGCCCTGTTGCAGAAATTTTTGCGGCAGGCTCGCGGGCCAGACAGCGTTCGCCATGGTTTACCTCCCGGTCCGGCTCAGGCCATAGGTCGCCTCGAGCGCCTGGGCCAGTGAGCCACCGCGCGAGCGCAGCCGGTCGGCCATGGCCTTTTCCAGCGTGACCACGATATCGAGCCCCTGGCGCGAGCTGCGGGCCGACACGCTCGAGGCCTTGACTGGCTCGCCCTGGTTGAGGATGGAGACATTGACCGGCCGCGCCGCGCCGCCGCCGTCGAGCAGTGCTGCCAGTCGCTCGAAGATCCGGTTCTGCTCGACCGACAGCACCCGCTCGCCACGTTCGAGAATGGCAAAACCCTCGTTGGCGTTCAGCCCACCGCCATGGAAGACCGGCGTGAACACACCGCCGCCGTGGTGCACCGGTGCCGCCTGGCTGCCGAGCAAGGTCTGCCCGGCGGTGGACACCCAGCCAATGCTGCTGCCGGCCATGCCCGAGAACAGGCCGCGCAACAGATAGCTCGAAGCGATCTGGGCCAGCATCCGGCGCACCATGTCGCCAAAGCTTTTCAGCATCCCTTTCAGGCCCTCTTCAAAGGGATTGAACAGAAATTCGGCGAAAGCGTCCTGGATGTTGCGGGCCGCCTGGATGCCGAACTGGGTCAGCTCGCTGTAAGCCTGGCCGATGATGGCGTTGTGGCGCTGCTGCACATCCTCGCGGTCCTTGAGCTGCTGCTCCCAGTTGGCGGTCGACTCGGTCCAGAGCTGGCGCTTGTACTCTTCGTTGGTGCGCTCCAGTTCCTGTTCCCGCTCGACCTTGATCTGCAGCGCCCGGCTACGCACCTCCCATTTGTCGCGGGCCTGGTATTCCCAGCTTCCGGCGACGCCCTTGCCGGCCGCGGCGAATTTTTTCAGGTCCGATTCCGACCAGGACGTTTTGGCGCCGCCGCCAGCCTGCCGCTGCTGGTATCTGGCCTTGGGCCCGGACTTCTTGGGTGTACCGTCACTGTTCAGCCCGGCAGCACGGTTTGCCAGCTCCTGTAATTTGCGATCAGATTCGTCGTAACGTTCTGCATATTTTTGAGCCTGCTCTTCAAGCCACTTGCCAAAATCTCCGCCGAAAATCTTTGATCCGAAAGCGGCCAAGCCACCGCCGAAAGTGTCGGCCAGCATGCCCATGCGGTACATCTCGGCGATGACGTTGGTGAATCCTTCCTTGATGGATCTCATGCCTTCCAGGAAATCATCGTTCCACTTGATCCTCCCGGTCGCGGCATCGATCGTGACGATACTGTCGGCGATGTCCTGCAGCTCGGCTTTGACTGTCTCGAACAGCGGCTCGGACACCTTGGCGCTGATCTGGTTGAACAGGTCCACCGTGTTCGACCAGACGCCGGCCCATGTCTTCTGCGACTCGATGCCGGCGGCCTTGTAAGCCTCCAGCTTGGACATCAAAAAGCTGAACAACTGGTCGGCGTTGGCGCTGTTCTGCCGGATGTCCTCGTTGGTCAGGCCCAGCACTGTAGCGATGCGGCTGGTACGGGGATTGATGGTTCCGGTCAGCATCGACCGGGTTTCTTCGGCCAGCTGGTCGAGCGACAGACCGATGGCGCCGGCGGCCTGCACCATGGCCACGGTGAACTCCTTGACCTGGCGCCGGTCGAATCCCTTGGCCATGGCCACCGGCAGGGTCTCCTGGTAGGCCCGCACCAGCTGGTCCAGGGTGGCGATGGTCTGGAAGTTGGCGACCTGCAGCTCCTCGAGGATGCGCTTCGAATCCTCCTGGGCCGCAGCCAGCGCCGCCTGCCCTTCGAGAGCCTTGCCGGTGGTCTGGTCGATGTACCGGCCGCCGGAGACAAACGCCGTGGCGATGCCCAGGGCGGCTGTCTCGAGGGTCGCGTTGAACCGGAAGACCAGGGCGTCCAGCGCCCGGGCGACCTGCCGCACTGCCATTTCCAGCATCATCACCTGCATCGCGGCGTTCATGACACCGCTGCGGAACAGGCCGACCTTCTGCGTGGCATGGTGCATGTGCCCGCCCATCGCCTTGCCGGCAGCGCCGGAACGTGCCGCCATCTGGTCGATGTTGGCCGTTGCCCGCCTCAGTTCGTCGCGCAGCTCGGCAAACGCCTTGTCGGTCTTGTTCAGCGCCTCGATGATCAGCTGCAGCTTCAGGTCAGACATCAATCACCTCGATTCTGCGATCGCACCTATCACAGTCGTCCTCGCCCAGTTGCCGACATGCCTTGCAGTAGGTGTCTTCCGGCCGCTCCGCTTCCCCGACCCCAAGAAAGGCGATCACCGCTTCCCGAAACAGGATCTGCCGCGCCTGGTAGTCGACCCAGGGGGCTACCTCGTCGACCCGGACGGACCAGAGGATGCCGTCTCTTTTGCTGATGTCGCCGCCGGCGAGGACGACAACGAGCCGGTCGATGGCGGCGGGACCACCCTGGTCTGCAGTTTCCCGATCATCTGCGCCGCCCGGTCGAGCAGCGAGGCAATCGGGTTGCAGTCGAAAAAATCCTCCACCACCTCGAGGGCCGTCTCCGGCGAGATGGCGAATTCGATCTCGGCGGCGGCCGCCGGCAGGTCCTTGCCGGCCGGGCTCTGACCTTTTTCCGTGAGCACCACCGCCAGGGCCAGCGGCAGCTTCTCGCCCAGCGCCGCCACCAGCCCCAGAGCGCCGGCGTCGGCCGGCAGGGCGACATCGCCGAGCACGGCCAGCAGCTGTCGCAGCTGCCCCAACACCAGCGGTCGCTGCTCGTAGGTCTTGCCGCCGATCCGGTAGGTCTTGACATCACTCACGCGCATCCTCCTCCCTTGTCACTCGTCCCTCGTCACTGAACTCACACCGTCGCCTGGGAGTTCTTGAGAATGATCTGCATGGCGGTCGCCTCGGCGCTGTCGTCGTAGTACGCCTCGAACGGCAGCTCGACCAGAATGCCCTTCGGGCCGTCGATGACCGGCGCGTTCGGCGAATAGATCAGTTCGGGCAGCTTGATCTCCAGGCTCTCGTTGCCGCTTGAGCCGTCACCCGTGCCGAGCTGGAAGAGCACACGCAGGCTGCTCTCGGTGCCGCCTATCGCCTTGGTGTAGAGGGCCAGGTCCTTGAAACGCGCCTTCAGGGTGCCGCTGACCTTGACCATCCCCTCGGGGATGTCGACCCGCTGACCGTTGCCGCCGACACTGTACTGGTCGCCGTCCAGGTTGTTCTCGAGCGTAAGCCCGTCGATGCCGACCACGTCGGCGATCGCCGCGCCGCCTTCCTCGATGGCGCCCACCGCGAAACCGTCGAAGCTCTGCTTGCCGAGATCGGTCGGGGTGGCGTCGAACGAGGTCGCGGACACCGATTCCGAGGCCCCCAGAAACTCGAAGTCGACCTTCTGGAACCCCGCCGGCGTTACCGACATCGACATCTTCGACACCTTGCAGCCGTTGTACTTGA
>CAYTVY010000141.1:3386-6066 GCA_964441925.1 uncultured Geothermobacter sp. | reverse complement strand
CCTGATACCCTTTTCGATCATCGCCGTGATCGGTATTGTACTGGGCACAAAAAACCTGAAACGGGAAAAAAGGGTCCGGCAGGAAGCGAGAAGGCTGGGCTATCTCACCGGCACACAGGAAAACATCAGAAACATCGAGAAAGCCCCCGCCTTTTTCCTGCTTGCACCGCAGGGCAGCCATGTCAGGTTTTTACAGATCCGAAACATGATCAAAGGATGCCTCGATGATCTTGAATTTATCATGTTCGACTACATATCGACATTCAGCAAAGGAAGAACCCATACCGTGACCGTGCTTGCCCTGCCACTGCCATCTGAAACCATCCCTCGCTTCAGGCTTGTCCCCATTGACCGGATATCCCATAGCCATAAACACATCATTGAGCAGAAAACAGCCGACAAGCTGGTCAAGGCGACATCCGTCCCCGAATTTTCAAAAAATTATTTTCTCTATTCAGACGATGAACATGATGTTCGCAGGTTGTTCGACGACAATACCTTGAGGATGCTTGCAAACCCCTCTTCGAGGGGCTGGCAAATCGTGTGTGCAAACGGCTGGATGAACCTGTGCCGCAACGACAAGACCGTTCCGCCTGAACGGCTGCAGGACTTTCTGGAAGAATCAAAGCGGCTGTATGAAGCGATCCTGGACAAAAGAGACCTGCCATCTTCCCGCAAAACATGATAGTTTGATGCCTGAATCAGTGGGTTTGTGCCGGATGAAGAGTGTAAGTGCTTGGCCTGAATGCGGTTTTCAAAAATCGTAAGGCGCACCCTTAGGTTCGCCGGTGATTTTTGGAAAGCGCAGGTAGGTTAATGGCTTGCGCTATTCGCCGGTGACAAGCTCACTGATTCAGGTGATGGTTCGGAAGACGAAGTACGTTCTGCCAGGAACGGCTGCACGCAAATGGCGAACAGAATTCTCATAAAACCTGTACAGAGCGCTGACGAAATCGCTGAAGTCCGCCGGCTGTTCCGGGAATACCGGAAATTCCTCGGAGTCGACCTGTGTTTTCAGGGCTTTGCCGAGGAGGTGGCCACCCTCCCGGGCATCTACGCCCCACCGGGCGGAGCCATTCTTCTCGCCCGGGACGGTGCCAGGGCCGTCGGCTGTGTCGCCCTGCGCCCCTTGGGCGACGGTACCTGCGAAATGAAACGCCTCTATGTCCGTCCCGAGGCGCGGGGCACGGGGACCGGCGGCCGGCTCGCCCGGGAGATCATCGCCATCGCCCGCCAGCTCGGCTACGCCCGCATGCGGCTCGACACTCTCGAGCGCCTCGAGGATGCCATGCGTCTCTACGCCCGTCTCGGCTTCCGCAGAACAAAAGCCTACTGCGACAACCCGCTTCCCGATGTCGTCTACTGGGAACGCGACCTGGGCATCCAACACTGATCCTCATGTCCCCCATGACGAGAACAGCAACCGCCATCGCCATCGTCGGCAGCTACCGCAAAAACGGTGTCGTCGATTCGGCCGTCAGCGAAATCATCCGCGCCCTGCAGCAACGCAACATCACCTGCGAGAAGATCGACCTGCGCGACTGCCGAATCGCCTTCTGCACCAACTGCCGCCACTGCCTCCAGACACCGGGAACGGTCCGTGGACGCTGCCCCCTGGATGACGACATGGAAAGACTGCTGCACCGCATCGAGCAGGCCGACATCCTGCTGCTCGGTGCCCCGACCAATGCCGGCAGCGCCAATGCCCTGACGCGGCGTTTTCTGGAGCGCTGCGTCGGCTTCGCCTACTGGCCCTGGGGCGCGCGGGCTCCCGTTCTGCGCGACCGGCAGGCCCGCCGGCGGTCGGTTCTGGTTTCGGCCAGCGGTGCCCCGGCGCTGATCGGCCGCTACGGCAACGACACCCTGAAAACCCTGCGAACCCTCTCCCGCTATCTGGGAGCGAAACCGGTCGGTACGGTCTGGATCGGCGGTGTGACCACGGAACAAACCGACATGTCGCCCCGGGTCAGAAAGAGAATTCAAAGGCTGGTACGCAAGCTGGCCGGCTGAGCAGCCCTGTCTGCCGACATCTACCCCCTTGACCCCATTTTCGCCGGCGCCTAAACTGGCCGCCGCTCAGTCTGACGCCGGCCGGCCAGGCGCCGGTCCAATCCAGCCTCCGCCGGAGTTGGCGGAGGCTTTTGCAAGGAGAATCACGATGACCGACAGCAACCCGCAGGTCCGCCTGCGCACCTCGAAAGGGGAGATCACTCTCGAACTCGACGCCGCCAGGGCGCCGGAAACCGTCGCCAACTTTCTCGCCTACGTCGATGACGGCTTCTACGCCGGCACCGTCTTTCACCGGGTGATCGACGGCTTCATGATCCAGGGCGGCGGTCTGGACGCCGACCTGGCCCCCAAGCCCGGCGGCCGGCCGGCCATCCGCAACGAGGCGGACAACGGCCTGAGCAACCTGCGGGGCACCATCGCCATGGCCCGCACTTCGGACCCGCACAGCGCCACCAGCCAGTTCTTCATCAATGTCAGCGACAACGATTTTCTCGACCACAGCGGCAAGAATCCCCAGGGCTGGGGCTACTGCGTCTTCGGGCGGGTGATCGAGGGGATGGAGACGGTCGACGCCATCCGCCAGGTCGCCACCGGCAACCGCGGCATGCACCAGGACGTGCCGGTGGAAACCATCCTGATCGAAGAAGCCGAACGGCTCGACTGAACCGGC
>CAYTVY010000141.1:0-3286 GCA_964441925.1 uncultured Geothermobacter sp. | reverse complement strand
ACCGGCGGGGCCGCGGGCGCGCCGGTCAGTCCTCCGGCTGCAGCCGCAGCTGAACGCACTTGAGGTAACGTCCCTCGGGAAAACCGACGGTGTAGGGGAAATCCACCCCCTGCCCCCAGCTGCCCAGCACCTGCAGCATCCGGCCGGCGCGGGCGGCGCCCCGCCGCAGCTCCTTCAGGTACTCGGCCCAGTCGACCTTCTGGTGGTTGGAGCAGGCGACAATGATCCCTCCCGGCCGCACCACCGGCAGCAGGGCCGCCATCAGCTCGGACGTGCCGCGCCGGGTGGTAAACCGGCCGCGGCCGACAGTAGAGAAACTGGGCGGATCGACGAACACCAGGTCGAAACGGCGGCCCTGCTGGGCCAGACGCTCGAGCACCTGGAAGCAGTCGCCGCGCAGCAGTTCGCTGCGCTGTTGGGGCAGTCCGTTGACCTCGACGTGCCGGCGACACCAGTCGAGGTAGCGGCGGGAGGCATCGACGCTGGTCACCCTAGCCGCTCCGCCGGCCAGGGCGGCGACACTGAAGGCACCGGTAAAGCAGAACAGGTTGAGAACCGCCCGGTCCCGGCTGAGTTGCCGGAAGCGCCGGCGGTTGTCACGCTGGTCGAGAAAAAGGCCGGTGTGCAGGCCCTCGTTGAGCCGCACCAGAAAGGTGAGGCCGTCCTCCCGTACCGGCAGCAGCTCAGGTGCCGGCTCCCCCGCCAGTAACCGTACCAGGTCTTCCGTCCGGCCTTTGCCGGCCAGAGAACGCGTCTGCTGCGGCCGGGCCTTGAGGTAGAGCCCCCGGGGGTTCAGCTCCTCCCGGATGGCTGCCGTCAGGGCCTCGAGATGTGCCTGCCAGGCAGGGGTGTAGAACTGTAGCATCAGCCAGTCACCGTAACGGTCGAGGGTCAGTCCCGGCAGGCCGTCTCCCTCGCCGTTGACCAGCCGCAGGGCCTCGGTCCGCCCGGGCAACAGATCCGCCTCCCGCAGCTCGACCGCCCGACGCAGACGGCGGCGGAACCAGGTCCGGTCGACAGATACCGGGCGCCGGTCGAGACAGCGGGCGACGATCCTGGCACCCGGTTCGACCAGGGCGGTGGCGAGAAACTCGCCACCCGGTGATTCCAGGCCGACAACCTGCCCCGGGCCGAGATTACGCGGCCAGCGGGCGGTATCCCGGTCGGCGATCACCCAGGGGTGTCCCGTCGCCAGTTGGCGTGCCGTTTCGACACCGACCTTCAGTCGTTTCATGACCGCCTCCTTCCAGCCATCCTCAGCCTCCCAGCCAGCGCCAGGCAAAAGCCAGCGTCAAGGTGCCGCTGACGCACAGCCCCAGGTAGAGAAAGAACACCCGCTTTTTGAACATGCTGAGAAAAATGCCCATCACCGGCAGGGCGGTCACCGGCCCGCCGACCAGAAGGGCGATGCCGGGCCCGTTGGCCAGGGGGATGGTCTGCCCCGGGTCGGGCAGGAAAAAACCGAAGACCATCGAGGCGGCGGTCACCTGCGGCAGGTGCAGGGGAATGGTGGCGAAGGTGATGGCCAGAATCGGCAGGGCCCCCTGCCCGGAAAGCAGATCGGTCAGCCACTGGTTGGGAATGAAAAACTCCGCCAGCACCTCGATCAGCATGCCGATCAGGGCGAAACGGCCGATTTTCAGGCTGCCTTCCCAGAAACGGGCCAGAAAGACCAGAAACTTGTTGTGGGTGCACCGGTTGACGCGATGCGAAAGCTGCTGGCCGCATTCGCAGCGCAGCTCCTCGACCGGATAGTCCGGATCGTGAAAATCCCCCTGCGGCAGCGCCTTGCGAAACAGTTCGTCCTCGCGGAATCCCCGGTGACGCAACAGATGGGTGACCAGGCCGGCAAACAGCCCGAGCAGCACGGCACAAACGGTCACGGTGTTGGCCCAGCCGGTCCCGAGCATGCCCGACAGCATCGAATAGGAGGCCGGGCTCATCAGCGGCGAGGTCACCAGCAGCGACATGGCCGGCGCCAGCGGCAATCCCGCCAGCATCAGAGAGATGACCAGTGGCAGGGTGGCGCAGGCGCAGAGCGGGCTGACCACACCCAGCAGGGTGGCAACCACGATCGACCAGGTTCCGAACCGGGTCAAGGCATGCCGGATCCTGACATGCCAACGAAAGGTACGGATGACGGCTTCCAGCAACACACCGGCCGCCAGATAGGGCAGGATATAGAGAAATTCCTCGACCAGCTCGCGCCCGAGCTCGATCAGGGTCGGTATGACAGATTCCACCAGGCAGCATCCTCCAGGTTAGCTTTTTGTCGTATCGAACCGTCCGCCGGCAACTTTCCGCCGCCACCGGTCCCGCCGGCAAGGAAAACGCCCGCCGCCGGCCGAGTCGTTGGTACCAGAGCAAATCACGTTCCCATTTCGTTCACCTCTCCGGCAAAACACCGATCGGCGACCGTTTTCGTCAGCGATTTTCGTCCATTTTCCCCGTCAGATGCTATAATGTGGGGAAAATTCTGCGGAGACAATTCATGGTAAAGGACTTCAAGACCCGGGTGCGCGAGCAGTTCTCCCGCACGGCCGAAGGCTATATCAGGGGCAAGGGCTTCGCCGGCGGAGCCGACCTCGAAGCCGCCCTGGAACTGATGAAACCGACCCCGGATGACACCCTGCTCGACATCGCCTGCGGGGGCGGGCACACCGCCCTCTTCTTCGCCCCGCACGTGCGCTCGGTGGTCGCCTCCGACCTCACCATGCAGATGCTGAAGAAGGCCCAGGAATACCTGAGCGAAGAGGGCGGTGTCGACAATGTCACCTTCCGCGAGGCCGACGCCGAAGACCTGCCCTTTCCGGCCGGCTCCTTCACCGCCCTGACCTGCCGCATCGCCCCGCATCACTTCACCGACGTGCCACGCGCCCTGCGCGAGTTCCACCGGGTGCTGCGCCGCCACGTCGGCCGGATGGTCATCATCGATACCCTGCTGCCGGAAGACCCGGAGATCGCCGCATTCTACCAGACCTTCGAGCAGATGCGCGATCCGACCCATGTCCGGGCCTATACCGAACAGGAATGGGTGACCATGGTCGAGGAGGCCCTGTTCAAGGTCGAGGAAACCCAGGTCTTCCCCAAGACCCACGACTTTCAGGAATGGGCCCGGCGGGCGGGACTCGACGCTACCGGCGTGAAGCGGCTGAACCAGTTCTTCATCGACGCCCCGGCCAAGATGCACGACTACTTCCAGATCGAAACCTTCGCCGGCGAGGTCGAAAGCTACACCGACCGCAAGCTGCTCATCTACGCCACCCGAATTGACAAGAAGCAGTGA
>CAYTVY010000140.1:0-6066 GCA_964441925.1 uncultured Geothermobacter sp. | reverse complement strand
ATCCGCTGGTCTGTACCGCCTTCAACGCCGACTTCGACGGCGACCAGATGGCGGTGCACCTGCCGCTCTCCATCGAGAGCCAGATCGAGGCGCGGGTGCTGATGATGTCGACCAACAACATCCTCTCGCCCGCCCACGGCAAGCCGATCATCGTTCCCTCGCAGGACATGATTCTCGGCCTGTACTACATGACCCGCGAGCGCGCCTTCGTCAAGGGCAGCGGTAAGCTCTTCTCCGGTCCGGAGGAGGTGCTGATGGCCTACGACGCCGGCGAGGTCGACCTGCAGGCGGCGATCAAGGTGCGCCTGGTGCCGGCCCCCGGCGAGGAGCCGCAGCTGGTCGAGACCACCGTCGGCCGGGTGCTGCTCAAGGAGATCGTGCCCGATGCCATCCCCTTCAGCTACATCAACCAGGTGATGGGCAAGAAGAACGTCGCCGAGTTGATCGACGCCTCCTTCCGCCTGGCCGGCAACAAGGAGACGGTCATCCTCGCCGACAAGCTGAAGGAAACCGGTTACCGCTTCTCGACCCTGGCCGGCATCTCCATCTGCATCGACGACATGGTGATCCCGGAGAACAAGCAGGAGTACATCGACAAGGCGGTGGCCGAGGTGACCGAGATCCAGCGCCAGTACACCGAGGGTCTGATCACCGACGGCGAGCGCTACAACAAGGTCATCGACATCTGGGCCAAGTGCACCGAGGACATCGCCGAGACCATGCTGGCCAATCTCTCGGTCGACGAGCTGGTCGACCCGGAGACCGGCGAGAAGAAGAAGGTGCCGTCGCTCAACGCCATTCACATGATGGCCGACTCGGGTGCTCGCGGTAGTGCCCAGCAGATCCGCCAGCTGGCCGGCATGCGCGGCCTGATGGCCAAGCCGGACGGTTCGATCATCGAGACGCCGATCACCGCCAACTTCCGCGAGGGCCTGACGGTGCTGCAGTACTTCATCTCCACCCACGGCGCCCGCAAGGGTCTGGCCGACACGGCGCTGAAGACCGCCAACTCCGGTTACCTGACCCGGCGGCTGGTCGACGTCGCCCAGGACGCCATCATCGTCGAGGAGGACTGCGGCACCCTGAACGGCATCGAGGTCTCTTCCCTGACCGAGGGCGGCGAGGTGATCGAGCGCCTCGGCGATCGCATCCTCGGCCGTTGCGCCCTCGACGACGTGCTCGACCCGGTGACCGGCGAGGTGCTGGTCGAGGCCGATCAGGAGATCACCGAGGAGCTGGTGGAGAAGATCGAGAACGCCGGCATCGAGAAACTGAAGATCCGTTCGGTGCTGACCTGCCAGAGCAAGCGTGGCATCTGCGCCACCTGCTACGGTCGCGACCTGGCCCGCGGGCACAAGGTCAATCTCGGCGAGGCGGTCGGTGTCATCGCCGCCCAGTCGATCGGCGAACCGGGTACCCAGCTGACCATGCGGACCTTCCACATTGGTGGTACCGCCGCCAAGAAGGCGGAGCAGACCTCTCTCGAGGCCCGCTTCGCCGGTACCCTGAAGTACATCAATCTCAATACGGTCGTGAACCGCGAGGGCCGGCACGTGGTGATGAACCGCAACGGCGAGGTGGCGGTGGTCGACGAGACCGGCCGCGAGCGCGAGCGCTACAGTGTCGTCTATGGCGCCCACCTGCTGGTGCCGCCGGACGGCGAGGTGCAGCCCGGGGCCCTGCTGGCCGAGTGGGACCCCTACACCATGCCGATCCTGACCGAGATCTCGGGCCGCGTCCGCTACGGTGACATCCTCGAGGGGGTCACCATGGAGGAGCAGCTCGACGAGGTCACCGGCCTGACCCGGAAGGTCATCATCGACAGCAAGGGGGCCGACAAGCGGCCGCGCATCACCCTGAAGGACGAGGAAGGCAAGACGGCCAAGCTGCCGAACGGCCAGCCGGCGCGCTACATGCTGCCGGTCGGTGCCAACATCATTGCCCCCGAGGACAGCGAGGTCAGCGCCGGTGACATCCTGGCGAAGATCCCGCGTGAGACCACCAAGACCAAGGACATCACTGGTGGTCTGCCGCGGGTGGCCGAGCTGTTCGAGGCCCGCAAGCCCAAGGAGTACGCCGTCATCTCCGAGATCGACGGGGTGGTCTCCTTCGGCAAGGACTCCAAGGGCAAGCGCAAGGTCGTCGTCACCCCCGAGCACGGCGAGAGCAAGGAGTACCTGATCCCCAAGGGCAAGCACATCTCGGTGCACGAGGGCGACTACGTGCGCGCCGGCGAGCCGCTGATGGATGGCTCGACCAACCCGCACGACATCCTGCGGGTGCTCGGTGAGCAGGAACTGGCCAAGTACCTGGTCGACGAGGTGCAGGAGGTCTACCGTCTGCAGGGCGTCAAGATCAACGACAAGCACATCGAGGTCATCGTCCGCCAGATGCTGCGCCGGGTCCGGATCAAGGAGGTCGGGGACACCAGCTTCCTGGTCGATGACCAGATCGAACGCTGGCGTTTCGAGGAGGAGAACCAGCGGGTGCTGGCCGAGGGCGGCCAGCCGGCGGTCGGCGAGCCGCTGATGCTCGGTATCACCAAGGCCTCGCTGTCGACCGAGTCCTTCATCTCGGCCGCCTCCTTCCAGGAGACGACCAAGGTGCTGACCCAGGCGGCCATCGAGGGCAAGATCGACTATCTGCGCGGCCTGAAGGAGAACGTCATCATGGGCCGGCTGATTCCGGCCGGAACCGGCATCGCCAAGTACCGCAGCGCCAAACTGCTGATCGAGGAGCCGGAAGAGGTGATGGAAGAGCCCGAGCCGGTGGAGGAGAACGAGCCGCCGGCGAACGGCTCCGGAACCCCGGTGACCGAGCCGTCCTGAAGCCTGGTTGCGGGCGGCGGGGCGGCCGGATAAAATGTGCAGCCGACCCCGAAAAAAATCTTGACAAGGAGGGACCCGGTTGATACATTCGCCGGGTTTTCCTCACTGGAAAAGTGTGTGTTTTCAAGCAAGGATACGAAACGTTCGGGAGTCTTTGAATGCCTACGATTAATCAGCTGATCCGCAAGGGACGGAAGCAGAAGGTCAGGAAGTCGACTGCTCCTGCTCTGCAGTGTAACCCGCAGAAGCGCGGCGTCTGCACGCGTGTCTACACCACGACCCCCAAGAAGCCGAATTCGGCTCTGCGCAAGGTCGCCCGTGTGCGCCTGACCAACGGCATTGTCGTGACCTCCTATATTCCCGGGGTCGGTCATAACCTGCAGGAGCACTCCGTGGTGTTGATTCGTGGCGGCCGTGTCAAGGACTTGCCTGGTGTTCGTTATCACATCGTGCGTGGCGCCCTCGATCTGGCCGGTGTGCAGGACCGGCGCCAGGGCCGATCCAAGTACGGTGCCAAGAGACCGAAATAAGACAGGTTTGAGAGGACGTTATGCCGAGAAGAAGAGAGGTTCCCAAGCGCGTCATTCTGCCCGATCCCAAGTACAACGACCGGCTGCTCGCCAAGTTCGTCAACTGCATCATGCTGGACGGCAAGAAGAGCGTGGCCGAGGGGATTGTCTACGGCGCCTTTGACCTGATTGCCGAGCGGACCGGCGAGGATCCCCTCGAGGTCTTCAAGAAGGCGATGGAGAATGTCCGGCCGATGCTGGAGGTCAAGTCCCGCCGGGTCGGCGGTTCGACCTATCAGGTGCCGGTCGAGGTTCGGGCCGACCGCCGCAACGCGCTGGCGATCCGCTGGATCATCAATTATGCCCGTCAGCGTGGCGAGAAGACGATGAAGGAACGGCTCGCGGGCGAGCTGCTCGATGCCGCCGCCAACCGCGGCAGTTCGGTCAAGAAGCGCGAAGACACGCACAAGATGGCCGAGGCCAACAAGGCCTTCGCCCACTATCGCTGGTAAATCAATTCTGGTTCGTGCCGGGTGCGCGGCCCGGTGGAGGTTGAGAAGTGGCACGCAAGGTAGCACTGGAAAAGACCCGCAATATCGGGATTATGGCTCATATCGACGCCGGCAAGACGACGACGACCGAGCGTATTCTTTATTACACCGGCGTCTCGCACAAGATCGGCGAGGTTCATGACGGCGCCGCCACCATGGACTGGATGGAGCAGGAGCAGGAGCGCGGTATCACCATTACGTCGGCCGCCACGACCTGTTTCTGGCGTGAGCATCGCATCAACATCATCGACACCCCGGGTCACGTCGACTTCACCATCGAGGTCGAGCGGTCGCTGAAGGTGCTCGATGGCGCGATCGCCGTCTTCTGTTCGGTCGGCGGGGTCGAGCCGCAGTCGGAGACCGTCTGGCGGCAGGCCGACAAGTACGGCGTTCCCCGTATCGCCTTCATCAACAAGATGGACCGCGTCGGGGCCGATTTTCAGCGTGGCGTCGACATGATGCGCGAGCGCCTTGGTGCCAATCCGGTGCCGATCCAGCTGCCGATCGGCAAGGAGGACAGCTTCCGCGGTGTCATCGACCTGGTGCAGATGAAGGCGATCGTCTGGGACGACGAGTCGCTGGGCGCCAAGTACGAGGTCATCGAGATTCCCGACGAGCTGCGTGAGGAGGCCGAGGCGGCCCGCGAGGCGATGCTGGAGGAGATCTGCTCCCAGGATGAGGAGCTGATGGACAAGTACCTCGGCGGCGAGGAGCTGACCATCGACGAGATCAAGGCCGGCATCCGCAAGGCGACCACCGAGCTGCACATCAACCCTGTGCTCTGCGGCAGTGCCTTCAAGAACAAGGGTGTGCAGACCCTGCTCGACGCCGTGGTCGACTACATGCCGTCGCCGCTCGATGTGCCCGCCATTCGCGGTACCCATCCGGACAACGGCGAGGAGCTGACCCGGCCGGCCGACGACAACGGTCCGTTTGCCGCCCTGGCCTTCAAGATCATGACCGATCCCTTTGTCGGTCAGCTCACCTTCTTCCGGGTCTATTCCGGCGTGGCCGAATCCGGTGCCTCGGTGCTCAACACCACCAAGGGAAAGAAGGAGCGTTTCGGGCGGCTGCTGAAGATGCATGCCAACAAGCGCGAGGAGATCAAGCAGGTCTATTCCGGCGACATTGCCGCCGCCGTCGGCCTGAAGTTCACCACCACCGGCGACACGCTCTGCGACGACAAGGCTCCCTGTCTGCTCGAGGCGATGGAGTTTCCCGAGCCGGTCATCCATATCGCCGTCGAGCCGAAGACCAAGGCCGACCAGGAGAAGCTCGGCACCGCCCTGCAGAAGCTGCTGCAGGAGGATCCCTCGCTGCGTTGCCATACCGACGAGGAAACCGGACAGACCATCCTCTCCGGCATGGGCGAGCTGCACCTGGAGATCATCATCGACCGCCTCAAGCGCGAGTTCAAGGTTGAGGCGAACGTCGGCGCGCCGCAGGTCGCCTACCGCGAAACCATCACCAAGAAGGTCGAGGTCCAGGGCAAGTTCGTTCGCCAGTCGGGTGGCCGCGGCCAGTATGGTGACTGTCACCTGCGGCTGGAGCCGCTCGAGCCGGGCAGTGGCTTCGAGTTTGTCGACGAGATCAAGGGCGGCGTGATTCCGCGCGAATACATCCCCGCCGTGCAGAAGGGCTGCGAAGAGGCCTGCGAGAACGGTCCGCTGGCCGGATTCCCCGTGGTCGACGTGCGCGTCACCTGCTTCGACGGCTCCTATCACGAGGTCGACTCCTCGGAGATGGCGTTCAAGATCGCCGGCTCCATGGGTTTCAAGGAGGGTACCCAGAAGGCGTCTCCCGTGCTGC
The DNA here is from genome assembly GCA_964441925.1 of uncultured Geothermobacter sp. Classification (GTDB taxonomy): domain Bacteria; phylum Desulfobacterota; class Desulfuromonadia; order Desulfuromonadales; family Geothermobacteraceae; genus Geothermobacter. Next base: position 369 of record CAYTVY010000140.1, on the reverse strand, counting down.
TCGAGCCGGTGATGGCGGTCGAGGTCGTGGTGCCCGAGGAGTACATGGGTGACGTCATGGGCGATCTCAACAGCCGGCGCGGCCGGGTCATGGGGATGGAGGCCCGGGGTGGTGCCCAGGTGATCAACGCCCACGTGCCGCTGGCCAACATGTTCGGTTATGCCACCGACCTGCGCAGCATGACCCAGGGTCGGGCCAACTACACGATGGTCTTCGACCACTACGAGCAGGTGCCCGCGTCCATCGCCGAAGAGATAATCGCCAAGGCCAAATCGTAATTTAAAGATAGATAGAGGATCAGGGAGGACCACCCCATGTCCAAGGAAAAATTCGAGAGAACAAAGCCTCATGTCAACATCGGCACCATCG
>CAYTVY010000139.1:0-6097 GCA_964441925.1 uncultured Geothermobacter sp. | reverse complement strand
CACCCGCTGGCTGGCGGTGCTGCTCGGCCCGGAAGTGGTGGCGGAGCCGAAGGAGTGATGGGCGGGGGCATGCTTGTCACGAGCCAACCTCAAATGCCCATTTGTCAAGCTCGACCCCTTTGCTTGCTTTGCCCTTTGTCGCGCCTTTGTCCCATGCTTTCACTTCAAAGAGGCGACAGTGGGTGTTAGGATGTTCCATCAACACGGGGCGATTTCCCGGCAGGAGAGAGGACGATGGACCTGGACCTGAGCAGCCTGAAGAAAGCCGTGGATTCCCTTGATGCCGTTCTGGCCGAAACCCGCAACCGGACATTCATGGACAGCCTGTCCCCCGTGCAGAAAAACGCCATGATTGCCGGAGCGATTCAGAATTTTGCATTCACCTACGAACTTTGCTGGAAATTTCTCAAGCGCTGGTTGGAAAACAACGTCTCGCGGGAAAGTGTCGAAGGCATTACCCGCCGGCAGCTTTTTCGCCTGGCTGCCGAATCACGCCTGATCGACGACGTCGAGCGCTGGATGATCTTTCACCGTGCCCGTAATCAGACGTCGCATGTTTACGATGAAGAGGTCGCCAGGGATGTCTACCGAAGTGCGACCGAATTTCTCCCCGCAGCCAAAGCTCTGCTGGCTGCACTTGCAGACCGCAATGATTGACCTGCCGCCTGAAGCCCTGAAGACGGTCTGGGAGATTCTGCAACGGTTTGTTCCCGATGCGGAAATTCGCGCCTTCGGTTCCCGCGTCAAGGGTACCGCCAGGCCTCACTCCGACCTTGACCTGGTCGTGGTTGGACAGGAACGGTTGCCACGTGATCTCTACTACCGGTTGCAGGACGCCTTTGAAGAATCGTCTTTGCCGTTCCGGGTTGACGTGCTCGACTGGCATAGGATCTCACCGGAATTTCGCCGGCATATTGAACAAGGGTACGAAATTCTTGTTCCCAGACGGGGATGACGGGTCGATGGACGGGGCGGGATAAAGATTCAGCAATGAAACTGGTCAGTTACGGAGGTTCGCCGATTTGACGGCGCCGGGATGGGACATCCCGGCAAACAGAACGGGCAGCCCAATCGGGCTGCCCGTCGCTTTTGCGGTTGATTGTGGCCGGTCTGACGGTTCGACCGTCAGAGCAGTTCCTTCACCTGGGCGACGATGTTTTCCACGGTGAAGCCGAAGTGGCGGAACAGTTCGGCGGCCGGGCCGCTGGCGCCGTAGCCGGTCATGCCGATGATCCGTCCCTCTGTGCCGACCCAGCGCTCCCAGCCGAAGGTCGATCCGGCCTCGACGGCGACGCGCCGGGTGCAGGCGGCCGGCAGGACCGACTCGATGTAGGCGGCGTCCTGCTGTTCGAACAGCTCCCAGCTCGGCAGGTTGACCACCCGGACGCCGACGCCTTCGGCGGCCAGCTGCTTCTGCGCCTCGAGCGCCAGGGGGACTTCCGAGCCGGTGGCGATGATGATCGCCTGCAGCTCGCCCTCTTCCGGCGACAGCACGTAGCCGCCACGGTGCAGCTCGGCGGCCGGCGTCAGCTGCTGCCGGTCGAAGTTGGCCCAGCCCTGGCGGGAGAGGATGAGGGCGGTGGGACCGCTCTGGTTGCGGATGGCCGCCTTCCAGGCCTCGACCGTCTCGCTGGCGTCGGCCGGGCGGATCACCGTCAGGTTGGGCACCGCCCGCAGGTTGGCCAGCTGCTCGATCGGCTGGTGGGTCGGGCCGTCCTCGCCGAGACCGATGGAGTCGTGGGTCAGCACATAGACGACCTGCAGGCCCATCATGGCGGCCAGGCGCATGGGCGGCCGCATGTAGTCGGCGAAGATGGCGAAGGTGCCGCCGTAGGGAATCAGGCCGGGGATGTGGGCCAGGCCGTTGAGGATCGCCCCCATGCCGTGTTCGCGGACGCCGAAATGGATGTTGCGGCCGACGGTGCAGGCGGTGAAGGAGCCTTCCTCCTTGATGACGGTGTTGTTCGAAGGGCCCAGGTCGGCGGAGCCGCCGAGCAGGAAGGGCAGCTTTGCCGCCAGGGCGTTGAGGGTCTTGCCGCTGGCCTGCCGGGTGGCGAGTTTTTCGCCGGCGGCGAAACCGGGCAGTTCGTCCCAGCCGGCCGGCAGCTCACCGGCGGCGGCCCGCTGCCAGTCGCGCAGGGCCTCGTTCTGCTCCAGTTCGGCCTCGAAGGCGCTCTGCCAGGCGGCCTCGAGCTCGGCGCCGCGCTCGACCGCCCCGGCCATGTACCGGCGGACGTCTTCGGGGACGTCGAAGCTCTTCTGCGGGTCGCGGCCGAAGAAGGCCTTGGCGCCGGCCAGTTCCTCGCTGCCGAGAGGGGCGCCGTGGGCGCCGGCGGTGTCCTGCTTGGTCGGGGCACCGTAGCCGATGTGGCTGCGGGCGATGATCAGCGAGGGACGGGGCGAATGCTTGGCGCGGGTGATGGCGCGGTCGAGGTCCTGCAGGTTTTCCCCCTCGACGTGCTGCACCTGCCAGCCGTAGCTGAGGTAGCGGGTGGCCACCTCCTCGGTGAAGGCCAGGCTGGTGTCGCCCTCGATGGTGATGCGGTTGTCGAGGTAGAGATAGACCAGGTTGCCCAGCCGCAGGTGGCCGGCCAGGGAGGCGGCTTCGGATGCGACGCCTTCCATCAGGTCGCCGTCGGAGCAGAGGGCGTAGATGGTGCTGTCGAACAGCCTGTCGCTCACCCGTTTCTGGAGAAAACGCAGGCCCATGGCCATGCCGACGCCGACCGAGATCCCCTGGCCGAGTGGGCCGGTGGTGGTCTCGATGCCGGGGGCGTGGCCGAATTCGGGGTGACCGGCGGTCGGGCTGCCGAGCTGACGGAAGTTCTTCAGATCGTCCAGGGTCAGACCGTAGCCGGTCAGGTGCAGCATGGAATAGAGCAGGGCCGAGGCATGGCCGCAGGAGAGGATGAAGCGGTCGCGGCCGGCCCAGTCGGGATTCTTCGGGTTGTGGCGCATGTGCCGGGCGAAGAGCAGGTAGGCGATGGGAGCGGCTTCCATCGGGGTGCCCGGATGGCCGGAGTTGGCCTTTTCCACCATGTCGGCGGAGAGCAGGCGGATGGTGTCGACGGCCCGGCGGGCCTGATCGAGATTCAGCGGCGGCAGAGTCATGGTCTGTGTTCCTCCAAGGGGGTCGAGAATGTGCGCATTCAAGCAGGATTGACGGAATTTTTCAAGGCTCAAAAGACGCCCTCTCCGGCCGGGCCGGCAGGGGACGATGCAAGGGGTTGAATTCAGGGCCGGCGGCCGGCTTTCGGGGGTTCTGGTCAAAAGGAGAGGGCCGGAAGCGGGGGAGGTCATCCCGGTTCCGGCCCTGGTCCTGTCTCAAGGTAAGGAAAGAAAGAAGGTCGGCCGCCCCGCCTGCCACAACGGAACGACGTTGGCTGCAGGATATCGCCCCGGCCGTCCGTTGCCCACCGCCATGGCCGCATGGCATCTCTCGGCACGCCACATGCCCGGACTGTGGCGATGCACAGCCGGCCTCAGGCCTCCAGGCGGAAGGCGCAGTGGCGCTTGAGCATCGCCAGGTCGTGCCGGCGTTCTCCACGCCAGTCGCGCAGCAGGCGTTCGGCCAGGGTGACGCCTTCCTCGGCGATCTGCCGCAGCGGCTCGAGATAGACGGTTTCGTCGCAGCCGCGGCGGTTGCGGCGCTGCTGGCGGCGCAGGCCCTGCCGGGCCAGCGCAAGCACCTCCCGGGCCAGGTCGCGCAGCCGGTGGCCGTTCTGCCGGGTGGCCAGGCCCGCCTTCCACGACTGCCGGTAGCTTTCCTCGAGGGCCGCGATTTCGCCCGGCCAGAGCAGGCGCCAGGTCTCCTTTGCCGCCTGCCGGTCGTAGAAGAGGCCCTTGAGCAGGGCGGCGACGCTGAGAGTCAGTCGCTGTGGCAGGGAATCGGCGCTGCGAATCTCGATCTGCGGCCGCAGCCGGACTTCGGGAAAGAGGGTCGACAGGTGCAGGTCCCAGTCGGCGAGGGTGGCCCGGTGTCCGGAGAAGCCTTCCGCCAGGTAGTGCCGGAAGGTGAAGCGTCTCTGGGTCAGGTCGAGGTAGCGGCCGTTGCGGACGATGAAGTACATCGGCACGTCGAGGGCGTATTCGGTGTAGGTCGCCAGGGTCGCCCCCTCGGCGAACAGGGCCGGAATCAGGCCGCAGCGGTCGGGGTCGGTGCGCGACCAGATTTCGCCGCGGGTCGAAAGGAAGCCGGTCGGCCGGCCGTCCATGAAGGGCGAGTTGGCGAACAGGGCATAGAGCAGGGGGGCGAGCACCTGGCCGAGCCGCAGCTTGAAGACGGCGTCCTCCTCGTTCTCGAAATCGAGATTGACCTGCAGGCCGGCGCTCTGCTTCATCATCCGCTGTCCCATGTCGCCGGTGCGCTCCATGTAGGGGCCCATGATGCCGTAGCGGGACTTGGGCAGCCAGTCGATCTTCTCCAGCGGGGTGAAGGGCTGGACGCCGAGGCCGAGAAAGGTCAGTCCCAGCGGTTCGGCGGCCTGCACCACGGCGGCGACATGGGCGGCGAAATCCCCCTCGCAGCAGTGGATGTCGGGGCAGAAGCGGCCCGACAGCTCGATCTGCCCGCCGGGCTCGAGGGTGACGGAGGAATGTTCTCCGAGCAAGGCGATCAGCTGCCCCTGTTCGCGGACCTCCTTCCAGGGCCGGTCGGCGGCCAGCCTCTCGAGCAGCTGGCGAATGCGCCCGTAGGGGGCGGCCTCGCCGCTTTCGCTGTCGATGACCAGCTTTTCGGTTTCGGCGCCGATGCCGAAGTCGGCGACGGGCCGGGCACCGCGGCGGAGAAAGTCGGTCAGCCGGGCCAGGTCGCTGACGGGCTGCTCGAGCTCGGTTCGGTTCAGGGTGCTCATGGAGGGGAGATTACCATGAGACGGTCACTTTGTCTCGGGGCAGGAGGGTTGCCGGTCTGGCCAAAGGGGAAAAGGGCGCTATGCTTGAAAAAGGATAGGTTTGCAAACGGTCCGAAAGGAGGTCCGGTATGACCCTGCCCGACAGAAAGATTCTCATGGTCGTGACCAGCCACGACTGCATTGACGCTGAGCATCCGACCGGTCTGTGGCTGGAGGAGTTCGCCGTCCCCTGGCAACTGTTCCGTGCCGCCGGTGTGCCGGTGACGGTTGCCAGTCCCCTCGGGGGGGCTGCGCCGCTCGATCCCCGCTCGCTGGAGGATGATGCCCAGGTGGTTGCCTGGAGCGAAGCGCGGTCGGTTCTGATGGAGACCATTGCCTTGCGGAACCTGCTGACTCACCGTTTCTCCGCGGTTTTTCTCGCTGGTGGCCACGGGACCATGTTCGATTTTCCCGAGTGTCCCGAACTGCAGACCCTGTTGCGGACCCATTTCGCCGACGGCAGTCTGCTGGCTGCCGTCTGCCACGGGCCGGCCGGGTTGGTGCATGTCGATCTGGACGACGGTTCGCCGCTGGTCGCCGGCCGGCGGCTGACCGCCTTTACCGACGCCGAGGAGAAGGCGGTGGAACTGGACGGGCTGATGCCGTTTCTGCTCGAGAGCGAACTGCGTGAACGGGGAGCCGACTTCGTTGCCGGGGAGCCCTGGAGCAGTCACGTCGAGATCGACGGCAACCTGATCACCGGCCAGAATCCGGCCTCGAGCACCGCTGTGGCCGAGGCGTTGCTGCAGCGCCTGGCGGGCTGAGCAGGCCGAAAGGGCCGCGGCCGGGTTGCGGTATAATGAAACTGATGGTCAGCCGCCACAGACCCGGCAAAAGAAAGGAGCGGCGTATGAAAAGGGATGAAGTGCGCAAACTCTGTCAGGAAGTTCGTGAGGGTCGGTTTCGCGAGGTCGAACACCTGATCACCCATCAGCATGGTGAGGTCGTTGCCTGCGAAGGAACCATGCTGGAAGTGAAGACCGGCGAGCGTTACCAGCGGTGGGCTGGTGAAAACTGCGAGCGGCCCTGAGCCGGTCGCGGCATGGAGGCGGGTTCGGCGCCCGCCTTTCTTTTACCTGAATCAGTGAGCTTGTCACCGGCGAATAGCGCAAGTCATTTTCATCACGCCGTAATCTGCGATGAAGGCGGATGACCTGCCTGCGCTTCCCAAAAATCACCGGCGAACCTACGGGTGCGCCTTACGA
>CAYTVY010000138.1:0-6140 GCA_964441925.1 uncultured Geothermobacter sp. | reverse complement strand
CATTCAGGCCAAGCACCTGCACTCTTCATCCGGCACAAACCCACTGATTCAGGTTCACATCTGTCGCAAGGAGATACGACGTGCTGTTCAGATCGATCCTGGTGCTCTGCCTCCTGCTGGTGCCCCTGTCGTTGCCGGCCGCCCAGAAGCCGGTGGTCTGGTTCGATCAGGCCCATGGCCAGGCCTTTCGTATCGACCGCCAGGGGCCGTTGCATCTGACCGACTTCGCCCGCCTGCTCATCGAGCAGGGAAGTATCGCCGAGACCAGTCGCCAGCCGCTCGACAGCGGTATGCTCGACCAGGCCCGGGCGCTGGTGCTGTCGGGAGCTTTCCGTCCTTACAGCGAATCCGAGATCGAGGCGGTGACCGGTTTTCTGCGACGGGGCGGCCGGCTGGTGGTGATGCTGCATATCGCGCCTCCCGTCGGCAATCTGCTGCATCGGCTGGGGGTCGATTTCTCCAACGGGGTGATCCGCGAACAGGAGCGGATCCTGGGGGGCGATCCGCTCAACTTCCAGGTGGTCGACCTGGCCGACCATCCGGTGCTGGCCGGTTTGCGCCGGTTCAACATCTATGGGGGCTGGGCCCTGACCAGTACCGGCCCCGGCTGTCGCGTCATCGCCCGGACCGGGCCGCGGGCCTGGGTCGACCTCGATCGCAACCGGCGGCTCAGCCGTGGTGACGCCATGCAGCGATTCGGGGTGGCGGTGGCCGGCAACCTCGGCAAGGGACGCTTTGTCGTCTTTGCCGATGACGCCATTTTCCAGAACCGTTTTCTGCCGGAGAACCGTCGCCTGGCCGTCAATCTGGCCCGCTGGCTGCTGGGGAAGCCGACGCGGAACGGACAGGTGGCCTGGCGTTGGTGAGGCTGGCCGCGCAAACGAAAAGGCCCGCCGATCGGCGGGCCTTTTCGTTTTACAAAGGAGGAGAGATGAGACTAAAAGCCGTGGTGGCTGATGAAGCGTGTCCAGCCGAGCTTTCTACGAGCCCGGGCTGAGAACTGAATCGGACAGGCCACCTTCTTGCGGCGGCGCCGTCCACTCTGTTTGCCCTGTTTGCTCAAGAAACAAATTCTTGAAAAAATGCGCATTTAGTTCGTCTTTCGTCAAGGTTCGCGACAATGGTAAGACCACTGCCCCGGGCTGTCAACCGTGTGAAATCTGTAAAAAAATGTTTTAAGTGAAAAAACGATGTCAACATGTTTGAAATGTTTGAAAATAAATTGATCGTCCGGAAAATTATTTTTTGTTCATTTTTTCGACTGAAACGGTGTCATGGGTCCGGACGGTGATTTCTTGCGGTCAAAGCGGCGGCGGGGTAAGCTGGGACGACGAGGTTGCGTGGAGGAGACGGATGACGCAGGAGAAGCCCCAGGGGGAGGAAAGACTGAGAGGTATTGCCGGGCTCTACAGCCGGCAGGAGATAAAGAAGTTCGTTTCCGGCTACCTGTTGCTGCTGGCGGTGGTCGAAGGGCTGATCTTTTTTTTCAGCTGGGTCAGCTATCTCGGTGACGGCCGGCAGGCCTTTCCCTGGAAAGCCTATCTGATCGCCTCATTTCTCGTGCCGGTGGCCATCTCCTTTCTGTTGGGTGTTGTTGCCTACGGCCTCGGCCGTTACCTGATGCCGGGCGACGAGGTCGCGGCGGCCGGCGGTACGGAGAACCGGACACCGAACCGTTTCGAGGAGGCGATGCTCAGCCTGCGGCAGGTGCCCTTTCTGGTCGCCCTGCTGCTGCTGGTGCTGGCCGGCGGCCTGGTTTACAAGCTGGATGCCATCGTCGCCTTCATGGCCAGGGCCGGTGGCGAGGCGGCCCGTTATCTCTTCATCCTGCTGCTGGTGGTTCTCGGGGTGGCCGCTGTGGTCGCCCTGGTCTGGATGGCGCTCAGCTATCGTTTGCGCTGCCGGCGGCTGGCCTATCTGCACCAGTTCCGGCTCGAGGTCGTCGAGCGCACCGGCATGGTGCTGCTCGAGGACGAGACCCTGGTCGACCGGGACGGCCGGGTGGTGGAGCGGCCGGCCGACCGGCCTGGCAAGGCCGGTTCCGCCCTGCGTGACGAGCTGACTCTGCTGCCGCCGCTGCCCGGACGGGACCGGGAGAACTGAATCGGCCGGGTCATTCCATTCCGTATTCGTAGTTGAAAACAGATGTTCCCGGCAGCTCTCTGGGCCGGCGCAGGGCGTTCAGCACCTCCTTGCCGCGGGGCGAAAAGGGCCCGAGATGGCTGAGATCGGCTATCCAGTGACGGCAGCCGAGCCGGGCCAGCTCGTCGAGGTGGCCGGTGAGGGAGAAGTCGGTCTGGCTGCCCAGAATGGTCAGGCCGTCCTGTTGCCGGACACTGAAGCGGTCGCCGCGGTCGGAGATGAGACTGCCCTGTTTCTGCAGGCCCGGCAGCGGAATGCGGGAGGTCAGCAGGGGGACGCGGGCGTAGACCGTCAGTTCGCAGGGCAGCCCGGTGGCCTTGCCGGCCAGCCGGGCGAGGTTGGCGCGATCATCCTCGATGACGTATGTTCCTTCCGCCAGTCCCAGTTCGTGCCAGGCCCGGGCGGCTTCGCTGTTGAGAACGAAGAGCCGGTAGCTGCCGAGCAGCCGGGCCTGTGATCGCCCGGCGAACAGGGCGAGCTGACCGAGGTTGTGCAGCCGGAAGTGCAGAAATCCGGCAGCCATCACCTGGTCGATCAGGCGTTCGGTGCGTGGCTGGTCCCGGTCGAACAGGATGAAGGGCAGGTCCCAGACCAGCCGTTCCTTGTCGCGGCTCCAGCGGCCGCCGGCGAGGACGTCCCGCACCTGGCGCTCGCGCAACGGCAGGATGACCCGGTCGATGTGCCCCTGCCCCAGCACGTGCAGGTCGCGGCTGTCGCCGATGACCAGGGTGATACGGACCGGGTCGGTCGCCGGCCGGTCGGCGCCGGATTCCGGCAGCAGGTCGGCCAGGGCCTGCCGGCGATGCTCCTGCGCCAGGTTCTGCCGTCGGCGACTGAAAGCCTCCGTCAGCTCGGCATAGAAGGCACGCCGGATCGCCTTGAGCCGGCTGGGCGGGATGACCACCGGCGGCAGCTTGCTGCAGCTCAGCCCGGCCAGGACGAAGGGGGCGTTGCCGGTGGCGCGGAAGATCCGTTCGAGGGTGGCGGCCGACAGCGGGTTCTCGGTGGCGACGCTGCTTTCCACCGGCCAGCTCTTCTCCAGTGCGAGCGCCCCGATGGTGGCCCGCACCGCCAGGCTGGTGTTGTCCGGCATCCGAATCTGCAGTTTCAGAGGGGCTTTTTCGCTGCCGGCCTGCTCCAGTCGCCGCCGGCAGGCGGCCTCGCTCAGGCTGAAGGCCTGACGGGATGCGACCTTGAAGACGGCGTCTCCCTTGCGGAAGCCGGCAAAGGGGGTGGCCAGCCAGACCTGGCTGCCGCCGGACGCCTGCGAGACCGGCCGTCGGCCGAGCTGCAGCCGGCGCACGGTGAAGGCCCGTCCGGGCTGGTCGCTGGCCGGCTGGACGCGCACCCGGTCCCCGACCCGCAGGGGGTCGCGGGTGGTGAAGGCGATGGCGTCCGGCCGGACGGCGGTGATGTCTCCCAGCCAGCGGCCGGTGGCGCCGTGCCGGTGCCGGCTGGCGATGTCGGTCGGCGTGGCGCCGGTGAGAAAACCGCGGGTCGGGGCCCGGCCGAAGGCTTCCTTCAGCAGCTCGCGGGCTTCGGCCAGAGCCTGCGGCCGTTTCGCTTCGGGACTGTCGAGCGCCAGCCGGTAGGCCCGTACCACCTTGTGCACGTAGTCGGCACTTTTCATCCGCCCCTCGATTTTCAGCGAGCAGATCCCCGCCCCGGCCAGTTCCGGCAGCAGATCGATGGCGGACAGATCGTTCGGCGAAAAGAAGTAGCCGTCTTTTCCCTTGGCCCGGTAGCGCCGGCGACAGGGCTGGGTGCAGCGGCCACGGTTGCCGCTCTGGCCGCCGAGATAGGAGGAGAAGAAACACTGGCCGGAAAAGGAGAAGCAGAGGGCGCCGTGGATGAAATGCTCCAGCTCGAGACGGGTCTGCCGGCGGATGGTCCGGATCTGTTCCAGGGTCAGCTCGCGGGCGAGGACGGCACGGGTGAATCCCATCCGCTCGAGCATGCGCACACCGGCACTGTTGTGGATGGTCATCTGGGTCGAGGCGTGCAGCTCAAGTCCGGGAAAGTGGTTTTTCGCCAGCCGCCAGACGGCGAGATCCTGCAGGATGAGGGCATCGACGCCGATCTCTTCCAGGGCCGCCAGGGTGTCGACCAGCTCCGGCAGTTCCGTCTCCTTGACCAGGGTGTTGAGGGTGATGTAGAGCCGGCGGCCTTTGGCGTGCAGGCAGGCGGTCATCCGTTCGATGTCCCGCAGGCTGAAGTTCTTTGCCCGGGCCCGGGCGGAAAAGGCTTTCAGGCCGCAGTAGACGGCGTCGGCCCCCGCCTCGACGGCGGCGAAGAAGGCCTCGAGACTGCCGGCCGGAGCGAGCAGCTCGGGTTTGGGCGGACTGTTCGGTTTCTGTTTGCGGGTCATGAAAGAGCCGATCTATTGGGCCGTCAGGATAAAATTGCGCCCATTCGCTTTCGCTCTCCGGTGCCGCAGAACACAGAGATGATCAATTTCGGGTTGTAAAGCCTGAAGACATTGTCTTGTCAACTCTGCGACTCGGCGTCTCTGCGCGAGTTTGCTTTTTTTACCCCGGTTTTTCCGAGTATCTGGGTCATCATGAAAAAACCGGACGTGACCGCCCGGTTTCGTTCAAACTAGCACGGTTGCTCCGGCCGGAGCAAGCCTCTACAGCCCCCGGTCGGCGAAACTGACGTAGTCGCCGTTGCCGATGATGATGTGGTCGAGCACCCGGATGCCCATCATCTCGCCGGCCTGGCGCAGGCGGGCGGTCAGTTCGATGTCCTCGCGGCTCGGGGTCGGATCGCCGGAGGGATGGTTGTGGATGAAGAGGACGGCGGCGGCCGATTCGCGGATGACGGGAGCGAAGACTTCACGCGGATGGACAATGCTGGCGGTCAGGCTTCCCTCGCTGACCTGAATCTCCCGGATGACCCGGTTCTTGGCGTCGAGCAGCAGGGTGAGAAAGACCTCCTTCTTCCGGTCGCGCAGCCGCTCGTGGTAGTGCCGGTAGACGTCGAGTGAACAGCTGTAGCGGGCCCCCGGCCGCAGGGGATCGGCGGCAAAACGACGGGCCAGCTCGAAGACGCCGAGCAACTCGGCGGCCTTAGCCGGCCCGATTCCCTTCTGTTGCTGCAGTTCGCTGCTGCCGGCCAGGCCCAGTGCCCGCAGCGACCCGAAGCGCTGCAGCAGCTGGCGCGCCTGATCCAGGGCACTGCGGCCGCTGGCGGCGTCGCCGGTACGCAACACCAGTGCCAGCAGTTCGGCGTCGGAGAGCGCTTCGGCGCCCCGGCGCAACAGTTTTTCTCGTGGCCGCTCATCCTCGGGCCAGTCCTTGATGGAGCGCATCCATACCCTCCCGTCCGCCGGCTGGAGCGGACAGGAGGATTCTAGCAGTTGCGCCGTACGGGTCAAGTCTGGTTATTCGCGGACATAGATGTCGATGTCGGTTTCGTGCACCATGCCCATGGTGCGGGCGTATTCCGATTCGATCAGGTCGTAATGCTGCCGGGTCAGGTCGGCGGCCCGTTCCAGGATCTGCCGGGCGACCGGATCGATCACCTTGGCGGCGGTCAGGCGCAGCTGGCGTTCGATTTCCTTCTCTTCGCGCATGGCCAGCTCGCGGGCATGCCGGTCGTGCAGGTCGGCGGCCGGGGCGTTCTTCAGCTCGGCCATCAGGCGCGAATCGCTGGCCGGAGGAGTTGCGATGAACTCGTCGAAGGTTCCGAGGTCGCTGCCGTAGTAGAGATGGAAGAACTGCTGCATGTTGTCGCGCACCTCGTCGGTGAGGCGCTCGAAGACCCGCCGGCCGGAGGGGTGCGCGGCCCTGCGGCTCGCTTCACGGTAGAAACCGTAAAGGTCCTTCTTGGTTTTCAGGATCATGCGGATTGCTTCCTGAACTTTCATTTCCTGCGGCATGGCACCTCCTTTCCCGGCAGGGCCGGAATGCAAGGGTTCTCTTTCATTATGCCGCAGGTTGGGACGGGGGCAAGATGACGGGCCATTAGTTTGCGTTCACGCCGCCGTCCGGGGGCGC
>CAYTVY010000137.1:0-6189 GCA_964441925.1 uncultured Geothermobacter sp. | reverse complement strand
GCAAGACCACCCCGCGATGGTCCGTTCCGTCTGTCATCGGATACGGGATTTTTCTGCTGCTGATGCTGGCCGTGACCTGCCCGGTTTTGGCGGCTCCGATCTATCCCGGCCCCCTCGAACGGGGGCCGGAAAGGGAGGAGTGGATCGAGGGGGTGCCCGTCCCGCGCCTTTATCAGGTCTATTACACCCGCGATGCGTTCGACCGGGTCGTTTCCTTCTACCGGCGGCATCTGAAGCCGACGTCAACGGGAGTGGAGGAGGTTGACTTCGATGATGTGGCGGCCGGGCGGGCCGGCTATGAGGCCGTCATTGTCCGGCGGTATTATTCGGGGCTTACCGAACAGACGCTGTTCGACCCGCTGCAGGAGGAAATGACCGCCGTTGCGGCCGGCATGCGACAGGGAACCCATGGCCAGAAGGATCTCGATGCCGTCAGGGCGAAATACGGCTACCTGGCCAAGTTCGCGTTCTTTCCCGGATTTTCGGCGAAGGAAAAGCTGCAGGCCTGTCGGCGACAGGTTGACTCCGGGACGGACACGGCCAGGGCCGGCATCGAAGACTATGGCCGCAGGATGGAAGAGCTGGCCCGGCAGGGCCGTTTTGCCGAGATGCAGCAGTTGGTGGCCGGACGGGGCATGCAGGAATCCGCCGGCATGCAGCAGGCGATGAAGGTTTCACACTGGGACGACTGGGTGGCCTGTCTGGACGATCTGGATCGCCACGCTTTCCGGACGGAGATCTGGGTGCGCAAAAAGTAGGTTTCGGACAAACAGGCGGGGCGTATCCGCAATGACAGGGAGTCCGACGCTTTTTGAGAGACTCCCGCAGACAAAAGGGGCAGACAGATGAAAAAAGGATGTATGGCGTTGGTGATCTTTGCGTTGTCGGTTTCTTCAGCCTCCGCTGCTCTTACCTCGCGCAGACCGATTGTGATCCATAATACGCCGGCCTTGCAGTGCGTGGAGGTGATCGAGGGGAAAAGCTGCAAGATCTGCTGCTCTACCCGGGACGGTTTCTATGAATGCATTTACGTCCCCTGTCGTTGGCTGGATAAGATGTACAAGAAACCAGGGCAGAAAATCGATCCAAGAAAGCTGCGCAAGTTTGAAAAATGACGGGGCATATATGAGCATGGTTCGATATGAAATTGACCACGAACCTGCCAAGCCGTGCTAGAGAACAGCTATTGATCTATGGGAGGCAGCTATGTTTCGACAAGCGGGAATGATGATGGCAATGATTTTTCTTGGGGGCACGGCGGCCTGGTCCGGTCCCCTGGTCGACCAAAGCGCGCCGCTGCATTCGAAAGCCAGGGTGACGGAGGCGCAGCGTGTCGTGCCGGACGCGGACGAGGTAGGCATTCCCGCCTATCCCGGCAGCCGGTTCTGCTTTCACAGCAGTTCTGGTTCCTTCAACACGGTTCTGCTGCTGACGGCCGATGCCTACCAGCAGGTCAAGGCCTGGTACGCGCGGCGCCTGAAAGGCTGGACCTGTGTGCCCTACAACGCCAAGGACGACAAGTTCAACTGTGTCCGGGGCACCGATCTCGTCCAGATCCAGAAAGGAACCTCGTCAAAGGTCTGCGAACTGGACGGCTTGCAGACCCTGATCGGAATCCAGTACATCTCCTCGGGCGATTGAAAGAAAATGCCGGAATGGGAGTTGACGGTGCGTCTGCCCCGCCGGTGACGGGGAGACGTGACAGATCCAATAGATGGGACAATTCGATTGTCTGAAAGGGGAGCAACGAATGGCCGATGTCATCGATTACAGGATTCATGGCGACGACATGCAGCTGGTGGAGGTGGAGCTCGACCCGGGTGAGGCGGTGCGGGCCGAGGCCGGGGCGATGATGTTCATGGAGGACGGCATCGAAATGCAGACCTCCACCGGTGGCGGCATCTTCTCGGGATTGAAGAGGATGGTCACCGGCGAGAGCTTTTTCATCACCGCCTTTGTCAACCGGGATACGGGCAAGCGGCACGTCTCGTTCGGCGCTCCCTATCCTGGCAAGATCGTGCCGCTCGACCTGACGCAGCTCGGGGGAACCTTCCTCTGCCAGAAGGATGCCTTTCTCTGCGCGGCGCAAGGGGTGGAGATCGAGGTCGCCTTCACGCGCAAGTTCGGTGCCGGCCTGTTCGGCGGGGAAGGCTTCATCCTGCAGAAGCTGACCGGCGATGGCCTGGCCTTCGTGCATGCCGGCGGCACCATTGTCGAGAAGGAGCTGGCGGCGGGCGAATCCCTGCGGGTCGATACCGGCTGCCTGGTGGCTTTCGCGCCGAGTGTCTCCTACGACATCCAGATGGTCGGCGGGTTCAAGAATGCCCTGTTCGGGGGAGAGGGCCTCTTCCTCGCCCGGCTGACCGGGCCGGGCCGGGTCTATCTGCAGAGTCTGCCCTTTTCGCGGCTGGCCGACCGGATTGCCGCGGCCGTCGGTCGCAACACCGGCTCAGGTGACGCCGGCGGGGGTGGCTTGCTGGGACGTTTCCTCGGGGACTGAGGGGGGCGGTCATCCGGAGCCGCGGCCGTTGGCGATCGCCTGGCGGGCCAGTTCGTCGCAGCGTTCGTTTTCCGGATGGCCGGCATGTCCCCGCACCCAGCACCATTCGATCTGGTGCTGTTTCTCCAGCTCGAGCAGTCTTTCCCAGAGATCGCGGTTGGCGACCGGTTTCTTCTGGGCGTTTTTCCAGCCACGGCGGATCCAGCCGGGAAGCCATTCGGTCATCCCCTTTTTCAGGTACTGCGAGTCGGTGGTCAGCCGTACCCGGCAGGGACGTTTCAGGGCTTCGAGGCCGGCGATGGCCGCCATCAGCTCCATGCGGTTGTTGGTTGTCTCCGGCTCGTAGCCGGACAGCTCGCGGACATGCTCGCCGCAGCGCAGCAGGGTGCCCCAGCCTCCCGGCCCGGGGTTGCCGCTGCAGGCGCCGTCGGAAAAGATTTCGACCAGTGGTGCGGGTTTTGTCATGGAATGGCCACCTCCCTGGCCGGGCAGCATAGCAGAACGGCCGGGACGCTCCAAGTGGTGAGGGTCAGTCGCCGTTGTTGCGCAGCCGTTCGGCCAGGATTTCGGCCAGTCGCCGGTAGCCGGCGGCATTGGGATGGATGGCGTCGCTTTTCAGGCTGCGGTCGGCGAGGATGTCGCTCAGTTCCTCTGTCAGCAGGGGCAGATCGTTGCGCTCCGCCAGCTCTTCGTACAGCGGGGCCGGCGAGAGAAAGAGACCGGGACGGGGCACGCCCACCAGCACCACCTGGGCGCCCTGTTCGAGGCAGAGATCGATCATCGCCTGCAGATTGGCCTTGGTCTGCCGTGGATCGAGACGGCGGAGAAAGTCGTTGCCGCCGTGGATGAGAATGACCAGTCGGGGGCGGACCTGCTCGAGGACCTGTGGCAGCCGTCGCAGGCCTTCGGCGGTGGTCTCTCCCGGTACGCCGGCATTGACCACCTCGATGCCCAGCAGCCGTTCGAGTACGGCCGGATAGCTCTGCTCCGGCGAGGCGCCGTTGCCGTGGGTGAGGCTGTCTCCAAAGGCGAGGATCCGGTCGCCTGGCAGCAGGGGAACGATGGCCGGCTGGCGGTCGCAGCCGGCAAGCGGCAGCAGAAGAAACAGCAGAAGATACAGGTGGCGCATGCGTCTCATCATAGCAGGGCTTTCGCGGTGTGGCCGTTTTTTTACCCCGCCGGACTTGACGCAGGGGTTGCATGCGGCAATGCTTGATGGCTAAGAGGTGTTTCTGCCCATGACCCAACGAAGGAGTGTTGCATATGAGTATCAAGGGAACCGAAACCGAAAAGAATCTGCTGAAATCCTTTGCCGGCGAGAGCCAGGCCCGGAACCGCTACACCTATTTCGCCTCGGTGGCGAAAAAGGAGGGCTATGTGCAGATCGCCGACATCTTCGAGGAAACGGCCAACCAGGAGAAGGAACACGCCAAGCGTTTCTTCAAGTTTCTCGAGGGGGGAGACCTGGAGATCACCGCCACCTACCCGGCCGGTGTCATCGGCAGCACCGCCGAGAATCTGAAAGCGGCCGCCGCCGGCGAACTCGAGGAGCACAGCGTTCTCTACCCGGGTTTTGCCGAGATTGCGCAGCAGGAAGGTTTTCCGGAAATCGCCGCCGCCTGGCGCGCCATCTCGGTGGCCGAAAAGCAGCATGAAAAACGTTATCGCGATCTGCTGGCCAATCTCGAAGCCGGTCGGGTCTTCCGCCGCGAAACCGAGGTGGTCTGGCGCTGCCGCAACTGCGGCTACCTGCACAGCGGTACCGGCGCCCCCGAAGTCTGCCCGGCGTGTGCCCATCCACAGGCCTATTTCGAGTTGCTGGGCGAGAACTGGTAGCGGCTTGCAGCCGGGAGGCGGATGGCCGCCTCCCGGTCTTTCCCTTCCTTCCGGCTTCGGGTTCAGAGCAGGGTGTTCTGTCGCCGCTCGGGACCCTGGTAGCTGCTACGGCCGGTACGGACCGGGTCGATGCCGAGCCGGGCCCAGCCGTCCTGCCGCTGGAATTCGACGATCTTGCGGGTGCGGATGAGATGGTCGAGCAGTGGCGGCCGCACCATGCGGGTTTCGCCGTCAGGATACCTGACGCGGATCATCATGGCGGGGGCACCTCCTTTCCCTGTCTACTCCTACTTATATCAGCCCATGCCGGACCGGCAACCTGCCCTCTATTTCGTCTCTGACAGGCGATGACTGAAACGGAGAACCGCAACCGGCCTGCTGTCGGCCCGACGGATGATGGCTGCCATGTGCCTCCGGGGTGGCGGCCCCTCAACGAAGTGGTGGTTCGTGGCGGGTGGCTGCCGCTTTCCGGTGACGAATGCCGGAACCGGGCGCTGGTGCTGGAAGCATGCGGCATTCCCTGTCGGCGGTGGCGGTATGGTGCCGGCTGGCTGTTGCTGGTTCCTGCGTCGCTGGTCGATGCATCCCGCCGGCAGCTGGAACTCTACCGTCAGGAGAACCGGAACTGGCCTCCGCCGTTGCCGCCACCCCGTTCGCCGCTGGAAAACCAGCTGGCCACCCTGGCGGTCTTCGGCCTGCTGTGTGCCTTCTCTTTCCTGATTGCCTGGCCGGCGGCCCGGGACTGGTTGCCCCGGGTCAACTGGCAGGTCGTCGGCAGTGCCCGGGCCGGCCGCATTCTGGACGGCGAGTGGTGGCGCACGGCGACGGCCCTGACCCTGCATGCCGGAGGATTGCACCTGGCGGGCAACGTTGTCTTCGGTATCTTCACCGTCGGCTGGCTGGCACGTGAACTCGGTTCGGGAACGGCCTGGCTGCTGGTGTTGCTGGCCGGCATGATCGGCAACGGACTCAATGCCCTGTTGCAGGCGCCGGCACACGATGCCGTGGGAGCCTCGACCGCGGTCTTTGCCGCCGTCGGTATCATTGCCGGCCTCAACCTCGTCCGTTACCGTCGTTCTCTGTGGCGGCGCTGGGCTCTCCCCCTGGCGGCGGCGCTGGGGTTGCTCGCCATGCTCGGTGCCGGTGACGGGCAGACCGATCTCGGGGCGCATCTGTTTGGTCTGCTGGCCGGTCTGGGGGTTGGTGGTGCTGCCGGCTGGAGTGACCTGCGGTACGGCCGGCCTGCTCTCTGGCTGAACCGTCTGCTGGGACTGGCGGCGGCCGGCATCATACTGCTGGCCTGGTGGCTGGCGGCAGGCCGTTGAGCCTTGGCTCAGGCTGGTGTCAGGGAGTGGGTCCGCGGGTCGATGCGGCGATAGAAGCAGCTCGTGCGGGCCTGGCCGCTGACCGGTTCCCGGGTGTGGCAGGATCCCCCGCCCTGGGGCTCGACCCGGTAGAGTAGGGCGTCCTGGTCGCAGTCGACCAGGATGTCGATGATCTTCAGGGTGTCGCCGGAGGTCTCTCCTTTGGTCCAAAGAGCATTGCGCGAGGTCGACCAGAAGGTGGCCATTCCCGTCTGCAGGCTGGTCTCCAGCGCCATCTGGTTGACATAGGCGAGCATCAGTACACGGCCGCTGGTCGCGTCCTGGACCACGGCTGGCACCAGGCCGCCCCGTTTGGTGAAGTCGATCTGCAGTTCACGGCCTTCTTCGAGTTGTTTTTTGTTCATGGGCTCTCTCCCTGTCGCTGACAGGAGGGGCGGCTGTGACCGGCGGTGGCGGATGGACGGGGGCATTTTGCCAATAACGGCGAAAAACATCAACCATCACCGCAGACGGTCCGAATCCCTGAAA
>CAYTVY010000136.1:0-6369 GCA_964441925.1 uncultured Geothermobacter sp. | reverse complement strand
CAGGCAGGTCAATGACTTGCGCTATTCGCCGGTGACAAGCTCACTGATTCAGGAGAACGTAAAAGGCCCGCCGGCGGAATGCCGGCGGGCCTTTTTTGTCGTCGCGGTCGCGGCGCAGGTCACTTCAGCCTGAATCTGTGGGTTTGTGCCGGATGAAGGGTGCAGGTGCTTGGCCTGGATGCGGTTTCCTAAAATCTGAGGCGCACCCTTAGGTTCGCCGGTGATTTTTGGGAAGCGCAGGCAGGTCAATGGCTTGCGCTATTCGCCGGTGACAAGCTCACTGATTCAGGCTCAGATTGTAGAAGACCCCCCGGCCGGCGAAGACGGCGACGGCGTCGAGCTCGTCCTCGATGCGCAGCAGCTGGTTGTACTTGCAGATGCGGTCGGTGCGGCAGAGCGAGCCGGTCTTGATCTGGCCGGCGTTGGTGGCCACGACCAGGTCGGCGATGGTGGTGTCCTCGGTTTCCCCGCTGCGGTGCGAGACGACGGCGGTGTAGCCGGCCCGCTTGGCCATTTCGATCGCCTCGAGGGTTTCGGTCAGGGTGCCGATCTGGTTCAGCTTGATCAGGATCGCGTTGGCGATGCCCCTGTCGATCCCCTCCTTCAGGATACGGGTGTTGGTGACGAACAGATCGTCACCGACGATCTGGATCTTGTCGCCGAGCTTCTCGGTCAGCAGCTTCCAGCCGTCCCAGTCGTTCTCCGCCATGCCGTCCTCGATGGAGATGATCGGGTAGCGGTTGACCAGGTCTTCGTAGAAGTCGACCACCTGCCCGGCGCTCTTGAGCGCCTCTTTTTCGTTGGCGAAGTTGTACTTGCCGTTTTCGTAGAGTTCGGAGGCAGCGACGTCCAGGGCCAGCAGCACCTGCTCTCCGGGCTTGTAGCCGGCGGCCTCGATCGCCTCCATGATCACCTGCAGGGCCTCTTCGTTGCTGCCGAGGTTCGGGGCGAATCCCCCCTCGTCACCGACGGAGGTGTTGTAGCCCTTCTGCTTGAGCACCTTCTTCAGGTGGTGGAAGATCTCGGCGCCCATGCGCAGGGCCTCCTTGAAGGAGTCGGCGCCGGCGGGCATGATCATGAATTCCTGGATGTCGACGTTGTTGTCGGCGTGGGCGCCGCCGTTGAGGATGTTCATCATCGGCAGCGGCAGTTCCTTGGCGTTGGCGCCGCCGATGTACTGGTACAGCGGCAGGCCGGCGTCCTCGGCGGCCGCCTTGGCGCAGGCGAGCGAAACGCCGAGGGTGGCGTTGGCGCCGAGGTTGCTCTTGAAGTCGGTGCCGTCGAGCTCGATCAGCTTCCGGTCGATGCCGGCCTGGTCGGAGGCTTCCCAGCCGATGATGGCGTCGGCGATCACTTCGTTGACATTCTCCACCGCCTTGGTCACCCCCTTGCCGAGGTAGCGGCTCTTGTCGCCGTCACGCAGCTCGATCGCCTCGCGTTCGCCGGTCGAAGCACCGCTGGGCACGGCGGCACGGCCCATGGCGCCACTTTCGAGAAAGACTTCGACCTCGACGGTGGGGTTGCCCCGTGAATCGAGGATTTCCCGAGCATAAACGTCAATGATTTCACTCATTTCTTGTCCCCCTTGCCGGTTTGTGATGCGGTATTCAGGTTGCGCGGAAAACGCCCTATTTATAGCACAGCGCCGGTCGAATGGAAGTCTTTTCGGCTGCATTTTGGTCATGCAATTGATTTTCCCCGGCCCTGGTGGTAATTTGTCGGACCTGAACGTTTCCGCAGTGAAAGGTGTCCCGTTTGAACGAGAGCGACAGTTCACACCGTCTCGATCTGTCTGATCCGGAGCTGACGGCCCGCCTGCTGGGCCGGCAGAACCGTCATCTCAAACAGGCTGAGAAACTCCTCGGGATGAAGATCGGCTCCAAGGGGACCTGTCTTCATTTCCGGGGCGAGCCTCACCAGGTGGTTCTCGCCCGGCGGCTGTTCGAGGAGCTGGCCGACCTGCTCCGGGAAGGGTATCCGCTCTATCCGCCGGACATCGACTACGCGGTGCGCATCCTCAGCGCCGATTCCCGGGCGCGGCTGCGTGACATCTTTCTTGATACCATCTATGTCTCCGCGCGCAAGAAGGTGATCACGCCGAAAAGCCTGGCCCAGAAGACCTACATCGACGCCATCCGCGGCCATGACGTGGTCTTCGGGGTCGGCCCGGCCGGTACGGGCAAGACCTACCTGGCCATGGCGATGGCCGTGGCCAGCCTGACACGCAGGGAAGTCAGCCGCATCATCCTGGTCCGTCCGGCGGTCGAGGCCGGGGAGAAGCTCGGTTTCCTGCCCGGCGACATCGCCGAAAAAGTCAATCCCTACCTGCGGCCGCTCTATGACGCCCTTTACGACATGGTCGATTTGACCGGTGGGCAGGAGATGATCGAGCAGGGAACGGTCGAGGTCGCGCCCCTGGCCTTCATGCGCGGCCGGACCCTCAATGACGCTTTCGTGATCCTGGACGAGGCCCAGAACACCACCACCGAACAGATGAAGATGTTTCTCACCCGACTCGGTTTCGGCAGCCGGGCGGTGGTGACCGGTGACGTGACCCAGATCGATCTGCCGGCCGGCAAGGCCTCCGGTCTGCTGGAGGCGATGGAGGTGCTGCGTGGCGTTTCCGGTATCGCCATGGTCCGTTTTTCCGACCGCGACGTGGTCAGGCATCCCATCGTCCAGTCGATCGTCCAGGCCTACGAGAAACGCTCCCGCCGGGCCGCCGGAGAGAACAGACCGTCATGAGCAGACCGGACAGGAAAGCCGATACCGTGTCCCGCAAGCTGGTGCGCGAGACGACGGACACCGGGCGTTTCTGGGGAATCGAGGAGAAACACCAGCCTTACGTGCTGCTCTGCCTGCTGGCGCTGGTCCTCACCCTGATCATCGTTCCCAAGGGCGGTTTCACCCCGGCGCACTATGCCCCCGGCGACGTCGCCGCCATCGATATCAAGGCCCCCCGGGATCTGCTGATTCCGGACGAGAAACTGACGGCCAAGAAACGTCAGGAAGCGCAACAGGCCGTGCTGCCGCTCTACGATTTCGATCCGGCGGTCGGCCGCGACCTGACCGAACGGCTGCGCCAGATCTTCGCCATCCTGGCGCCGGACCAGCTCGAGGATGGTGATCTGCACCGCGCCGAGTCGGAGGTCGAGGGCGTGCTCGGGCTCGATGTCGACCAAGAGCAGTTCACGGTTCTGCGTCAGCTGGCGGCGAAGAGCGAACTGCACCGCCCCCTGCTCGACGAGGTGACCCGCGCTCTGGCGGTGAAGGCGGTCGCCAACCTGCAGCTGTTCAAGCAGGACCGGGAAAAGGGGGTCGTCGTCCGTGACCTGGTGGCCGGCACGGAAAGGGAACTGGCGGATCTGACCGAAGTCGTCGGGGTCGGCGAGATCCGGAACCGGCTGCTCGCCGGCCTGAAACGGGCCGGGCTCGACCGCCGGCAGCGCAAGGTGCTGCACGGCCTGCTGGTCCGGCTGCTGCGCCCCAACCTGACCTTCAACAAGAACGAGACCGAAGAGCGGAAGCGGCGGGCGGCCGAGGCGGTGCAGCCGATCCTGGTGCAGGTCAAGAAAGGGGAGATGATCGTCCGCGAGGGGGCGCGGGTCACCGAGGAGCAGGTGCGCAAGCTCAAGGCCCTGCGCGACCTGAAGAAGGACCGGCGCAACCTGAGTGCGGCGGCCGGCATGCTGCTGGTGCTGCTGCTGTTGCTGCTGGTCGGGTTTCAGTTCGCCGGCAGGAACGTCTCCAAGTTCCGGCTGCAGCCGCGTGACATGCTCTTTATGGTGCTGACCTTCAGCGGCCTGTTCGTGCTGATCAAGCTGGCCATCTTTCTCGCCGCGGCGGTGGAAACGGCCTTTCCCTACCTCGACTCGGCCAGCTTCTACTACCTGATTCCCTTTGCTGCCGGTGCCATGCTGGTGCGCATCGTTCTCAACTCGGAAGTCGCCCTGCTTTTTTCCGCCCTGATGGCGCTGGTGGTCGGCCTGCTTTTCAGCAACAGCCTCTTTCTCGCCCTCTACGCCCTGGTCGGTTCCCTGACCGGCGCCCATTTCGTGCGCCACTGCGGCACCCGTTCCGCTCTCTACCGGGCGGGCTGGCAGATTTCGCTGGTCAACATGGCGATGGTGGTCGGCCTGCATCTGATGGCCGGGCACGCCCTGTCGGTTCCGCTGCTCTACAAGCTCGGATTCGCCCTGGCCGGCGGCTTTTTCTGTGCCATCGTCGCCACGGCGGCGGTGCCGCTGATCGAGGCCGTCTTCAAGTACACCACCGACATCAAGCTGCTGGAACTGGCCAACCTGAACACACCGGTTCTGCGCCAGCTGATGGTGCAGGCACCGGGCACCTACCACCATTCCATCGTCGTCGGCAACCTTGCCGAGGCCGGTGCCGAGGCCATCGGCGCCAACCCGTTGCTGGCGCGGGTGGCCGCCTACTATCACGACATCGGCAAGATCAAAAAGCCGCTCTACTTCGTCGAGAACCAGAGCGGCACCGAGAACCGGCACGACAAGCTGAGCCCTTCGATGAGCGCCCTGATCCTGATGGCCCACATCAAGGACGGGGTCGAGCTCGCACGGGAGAACAAGCTGGGCCGGGAGCTGATCGACATCCTGCGTCAGCATCACGGCACCGCGCTGATGAAATATTTCTACGACAAGGCGAAGAACCAGCAGGATCCCGGGGTGCAGCAGGTCGACGAACGGGACTACCGTTACCCGGGACCCAAGCCGCAGACCCGGGAGGCGGCGCTGATCATGCTCGCCGATGCGGTCGAGGCCGCCGGCCGCACCCTGACCGACCCGACCCCCGCCCGCATTCAGGGGATGGTGCAGAAGATCATCAACAACATCTTCATCGACGGTCAGCTCGACGAGTGCGAACTGACCCTGAAGGATCTGCACAAGATCGCCC
Source organism: uncultured Geothermobacter sp. (assembly GCA_964441925.1). GTDB lineage: Bacteria > Desulfobacterota > Desulfuromonadia > Desulfuromonadales > Geothermobacteraceae > Geothermobacter. The sequence continues at coordinate 1,452 of CAYTVY010000136.1, read as the reverse complement.
GCAGCTTCAACCGCATCCTTGCAGGCATCTTTCACTACCGGATCGACTATCCCGAGCCGGTGCACAAGGAAAAGGACCCGACCAGGAAGAGGAATGGCGACCATACAGATCGAGAATCGGCAGACGAGACAGCAGATCGACCTGGACGAACTGGAAAGGGTGGCACAGAAGATCTTAAGCGTCTCGGGATGTCCTGAGAGCGAGCTTTCGGTGCTGCTGGTCGACGATGCGCAGATCCGCCGGATCAACCGCGACTATCTCGACCGCGACCGGCCGACCAACGTCATCTCCTTTGCGATGCAGGAGGGCGAGGGCGGGGAATTCTGCCCCGCAATGCTCGGTGACGTGGTGATCTCCACCGAGACGGCGGCCCGGGATGCCCGGGATGCCGGCCTGTCGTTCCGGCACGAACTCTGTTTTCTGTTGCTGCACGGCATCCTGCATCTGCTGGGGTATGACCATGAGCGCAGCGGCGACGAGGAAGCGGCCCGCATGGAAGCCCGGGAAAGGGAGATCTTCGTCCTGCTCCGCGAGGAATTCGGCCTGTCGTGAAGCGCGACCCCGTCAGGCCGTCGGGCTGGCTCGAGAGTGTCAACTGCGCCATCGAGGGCATCCTCTGGGCGGCCCGGACCCAGAAGCATCTGCGGTGGCATTTTCTCACCGCCATGGCGGTCTTCATGGCGGCGCTCTATTTCCGGATTCCGCCGCCCGAACTGATCCTGCTGACTTTCGCCGTCACCCTGGTGCTGTTCGCCGAACTGGTCAATACGGCGATCGAAATCGTCGTCGACATGGTTTCGCCCGGCATCAGCGAGAAGGCCAGGCTCGCCAAGGACGTTGCCGCCGGGGCGGTGCTCCTGGCGGCGGTCGGGGCGGCGGCGGTCGGCTATTTCGCCTTTTCCCGCCACCTCTTTCCGCTCGTCAGGGAGGGCATCTCCCCGCTGCAGCGGCCGCCGGGGGAGGTGGCGGTCATCGCCGTGATCGCCGTGACCATCATGGTGGTGCTGTTCAAGTCGTGGTTCGGCCGGGGAACCCCGCTGCACGGCGGCATGCCGAGCGGACACGCCGCCGTCGCTTTCTCCATCGCCACCTCGATCGCGCTCTCCGATGTCGGCCCGGTCATCGTCGTGCTGGCGCTGGCGCTGGCCGCGATGGTCAGCCACAGCCGGCTGCTGATGCGCATTCATGATGTCAGGGAGGTCGTCGCCGGCGCCGGGCTGGGCATCCTGCTGACGCTGCTGGTGCATCTGCTGCTGTGACGTCGGGAGCGCTGCGGGTGGCGGGCCGGACGACGGGTGTATTTTCCCTGAATCAGTGAGCTTGTCACCGGCGAATAGCGCAAGCCATTGGCCTGCCTGCACTTCCCAAAAATCACCGGCGAACCTATGGGTGCGCCCTGGATTTTTGAAAACCGCATCCAGGCCAAGCACTTACACTCTTCATCCGGCACAA
>CAYTVY010000135.1:0-6394 GCA_964441925.1 uncultured Geothermobacter sp. | reverse complement strand
TTCAGGCCAAGCGCTTACACTCTTCATCCGGCACAAACCCACTGATTCAGGAAAAAGCCCCCGGTTCCCGGGGGCTTTTTGCGTCGTTCGGGGAGAGACCGCGGCGCTTCGGCCTCAGCCCTCCCTGACACCCAGCTTGCGCAGGATGGTCATCATCGGACACCAGTTGGTGAAGGCGCTCTGGAAGAGGTTCAGCCCGACGAAGGCGGTGAAATAGAGCCAGTAGGGACTGTGAACCTGGCTGAGCACCACACTCAGAAGGATGAAGAATCCGGCGATCAGACGCAGATAACGATTGACGGTCATGATGAGCTCTCCTTTTCAGAAGCTGTAGCGGATGGCCGCATAGACATTGGTGGTCTCCTCGAACTGGCCGAAGAAGGTGTGGTCCTTCCGGCCGGCGAAAATGTTGCCGCCGCCGCTCAGCTGCCAGTTGTCGGTCAGCTTGTAGCTGGCGGTCGGCCGCAGATAGATGTCCTCGTCGCTCGGTGAATAGTAGGTGAACAGCGACAGGGTCAGGTTCTGGTTGAGCAGCAGCCGGGTCAGGCGCAGGGTCAGCAGGTGCCGGTTCTCGTCCCGTTTCGGCGTGCCGGCCGGCAGGGTGCGGCGGTAGGCGTCATAGTCGAGCAGCCGTTCGAGATAGTACTGCACGCCGACCGTGAAATCGCGCGCCACTTCCCGTTCGTAACCGAGCAGCAGCCGTCCCTCACTGTTCGGCAGCAGCGGATCATCGCCGGCGGCATCGTCCCGTGAATCGTACCAGGCCAGCTCCAGGCTGCCGATGCCGCCGCCGACAGGACCACGCAGGCTGCCCCCCCAGACATTGAGCCGGGGAAAGCTGTTGCGCCCGGTGGCCGGATCGAAGCCGGTCGGACTCTTCCAGTAGCCGATATAGCCGTAGAGGGCGGCTTCGAAACGTCCGAGGTTGCGCGAGAAGCGCAGGGCGAGCTCGTCTTCGGCGAACCAGTCGTCCCGCTCGCCGGTCCGTACCAGGGCATCGCGGCCGGCGGTGCGACCGAGCAGGGGGTTGTAGTAGGAGATCCGTTCGCCGCGGATGAAACGGTCGGCGTCGAATCTCGGGGTATAGACGACATCGATGGTTCCCCATTCGGGATAGAAACTGGCCAGCAGGGCGTCGCTCGGAGCCTTCAGGTACTCGACGTCGCGGCCGATGAAGAAGGCCTGCCAGTCCTTGGGGAAGAGGTCGTTGAGGAAGAGCAGATCCCCGGTGCCCCAGGTCAGGATCTGCCGGCCGACCTTGAGGTCGAGCCAGTCGGTGGGCGAGACCAGCAGGTTTGCCTCGCGCAGGTCGAACCAGCCGCTACCCTCCTCGAGATCGATGTCGTGTTCCCCGGTGACATCATCGGCGACAAAGTCGCCGCGCAGCTGCCAGGTGACGAGATCGCCCTGGTAGAGCCCCTCGAGCTGCAGCCGCGACTCGAGCAGACTGGTGCGCCGCTGGTAGGCATCGTCCTGCAGCCGGATGCCGGCCCGGTTGTCCCAGAAGCCGTGCAGCTCGATCTCGTCGAGCAGGCCGGCGCACGCTCCGGCGGGTACGGCGACCATAAACAGCAGCACCGCCAGCACACCCGAGAGAAACCGTCCCGCTTTTTTCGTCCGTCCCTTCACCGTGTCACCTCACGCGGGGGCCGGCGCAGGAAGCGCTCGGTGAAGATCCGCTCCTTCAGCCCGATGTCGTACCGGACGTTGCTGAAGGTGTTGACCGTCCGGGTGCCGGCCCGCAGATCCTCGGCTACCGCCTCGACCACCGTCGGATAGCCCTGGATGGTCTCGATGCGGGTGGCGCTCACCCGGCGGTAGAGCTTGCCTTCCCGGTCGTGGTACTCGGCCTTGACCGGCAGGTGGGTCGCCTTGTCGATCCACACCTGATACCAGGCGAACTCGACGCTCGCGGGGTCTTTCGGGGTGTTCTTCACCAGCCAGGCGGTGTCGGTTTCGCCGACCAGTTCGTGCACGTCCTCTTCCAGGCCACGGCCGGAGACGTCCTCGTAGAAGAAATCGGAACCGACGAAGCTGGTCCGCTTGTCGCCGGGGGCGATCCGCTTCTTCAGGTTGAGTGCCGGCAGCCACAGCCAGCGGTCGTCGTCGCCGCCCACGTGTTTCCAGACCAGGTAGGCCATCTTGCGCACGTCGGCCGGGGCCTTGAAGTAGACGTAGAACTTCTGGTCGTCGCCGGCGACATTGAGCCGCAGGATGGTGAACCGGCGCTCCCGGGTGCCGCCGCGGGCATCGTAGATCACCATGTGCACGTCGGCCCGGCCGTCCTTGCCGGCGTAGTAGGCGGCACGGTTGGCCTGTTCGACGATCTGGTTGACATCGGGGGCGGCCAGCAGCTGGCCGGCCGGCCAGAGAAGCAGCAAGGCAACGAGTAAGAGATGTCGTTTCATGGCTCCATTCCTTTCCTCAGGGGTTGGTGACCGACCCGGAAGTGCCGTCGGCCGGTCCGGAGTCTTCACCGAAAGCCTGCTTGCGCAGCAGGGTCAGCAGGGCCGGCAGCAGAAAGAGGGTCGCCAGCCAGGAGACCGCCATGATGGTGGCCAGGAAGAAACCGACGGTCTTGTAGGGCACCAGCGGCGCCACCAGCAGCGGCGTGAAGCCGATCGAGATGGTCAGGGCGTTGCGGCTGATGGCGGTGGCCGGCTCCTTGAACATCTCGGGCGCCGCCGCCTGCCAGCTGCCGAGTTTCCGCTGCAGCTGCCGGGCCCGCTCCAAAAAGTGGATGGCGAAGTCGACCGACAGGCCGAGGGTCATGGCCGAGAGCACCGCCACCGGCATGTCGTAGTCCTTGCCCACCAGGCCGATCAGGCCGTAGATGAAGGCAATGGTCACCGACAGCGGCAGCATCGCCAGCAGGCCGTAGAGCGGCGAACGGAAGAGCACCACCATCATCAGCAGCACGACGACGAAGGAGCTGGCCAGGGACCAGAGCATGCCGCGCACCATCTTGTCCTGCCAGACCACGTTCAGGTAGGTCAGGCCGGCCCAGGCGTGCCTGACCGGGAAGGGCGGAGGATTGACCTTGAAGAATTCCTCGACATCCCGCTCCACCTGCTCCATGTATTTATTGTCGCCGCTTTTCAGCTGCACCCAGATGTTGGCCTCCCGGTAGTCGCGGGTGACCAGATGGAAGAGGCTGTCCTTCTTCTTCATCCCCTCCAGCTGGGTGAAGACCTGGGCTACCGCCGGCACCGTTTCGGGCACGGCGAAACGGGCCCGGTTCTGCTCCTCGGTCTGGTCGGGACGGTACTGCAGCTCGTAGGCGGCCTTCTTCAGGGCGTCGACCGCCGAGGAGCTCTTGCCGACCACCGGATCGTTCGCCAGGGCCTGCTGCAGGGTCGCCACCCAGCGCAGCATCGCCGGCCGCTTGAACAGCGGGGCATTGGCCGCCAGCAGCCACTGGTCGACGAAGGCCTCCAGGCCTTCCTGCTGCCGGGCGTCGATCACCGCCAGCGCCTGGTCGATCAGGGCGTCGCCCCGGGCCTTGCCGTCGCCCAGCCGCTGCAGCAGCTCGTCGATGGCCGCCGCCTGCCGCGGCAGTTCCGCCCGCAGGCGTTTTTTCAGTTCCGCCCGGTCGAGCCCGGCCGGATCGAGATAGGCGACGGCATCCCCAAGCTCTTGCCAGCCGGCCAGCCGCTCTCGGTCGTAGGCGCGGGCGAGATCCCGGACTTCGGCGGCGAAGCGGTCACCGCCGGCCGCCTCGAGCGCTTCGACCTGCTTGACGAAGCCGGCCAGCTTCTCGCCGTCTCCGGCGAACCGTTCCCGCACGGCCTTGAGCAGGCCCTGTTTCATTTCAGCGACGCCGGTCGCCGCATCGTCCGCCGGCCACAGGGTCAGGTAAGCTGTGTAGGTGCCGCCGAAATGCCGGTTGAGCACGGCGTCGGCCCGGCGGATCTCGTGGTCGGCGGTGAACCACTTAACCGGGTTGTCGTTGACCTGGATGCGGCTGATGCCGACGACGGAAACGACCAGGACCACCACGGTGATTCCCAGGATCAGCCGCCATCGCAGGTAGCTGAAGCGGCCCAGTTTCTCGAGAATGCGGCTCATGGGCGAGCGTTCGCCGGCCTCGTGCCGGGCCTGCAGCTTCTGCAGGGACGACTCCGAGATGAAGATGGCGCTGTAGGCCGGCACCAGGGTCATGGTCAGCAGCCAGGCCACAGCCACCCCGAAGGCGACATGCAGGCCGAAGACCTTCACCGGCGGGATCGGCGTGGTCGCCAGCGAGGCGAAGCCGGCGATGGTGGTCAGCGAGGTGTAGAGCATCGGCATGAACAGGTGCCCCACCACGTTGAGCATCGTCTCCTTCTTGTCGCCGTAGCGGTGGTAGGTGTCGTAGAACTCGCTGAGCATGTGTACCGAGTCGGCCACGGCAATCGGCATCAGGAAGATGGCGATCATCGAGCTCATGATGTGCACGTCATAGCCCAGGCCGATCAGCAGGCCCATGGCCCAGATGACGCTGACCATCGCCACCAGCATCGGGGCGATGATGATGCTCACCCGGCGGAAGAAGATCAGCAGCAGGATGAAGATCGCCAGCATCGCCAGCGGTGCCGAGGTGGCCATCTGCACCAGCATCTCGACCCCGAAGGTGTCCTCGGCCACCGGCAGGCCGGTGATGTGCACCTGATCCTCCTTGGGCCAGTCGGCGGTCAGGGCGCGAACCAGGTTGGCGACATTGTAGCTGAACGTCTTGTCGCGGATCGGCAGGTAGAGGCAGATCGCCTTGCCGTCCTCGGCCACCAGGGTTCCCTTGTAGAGGGGATTGCCCATGGCGTCGTCCCGGATGCGCAGAGCCTCCTGCCGGGTCTTCGGGGGATGTTCCATCAGGTACTCGAGCTTCAGCGAGCCGAGCTCGGCCTGCTTGAGGTTGTCGACCACGCTCGGGCTGATGATCTCCCGGCCGATCAGGGCGCTGTCGCCATCCTCGGTGAACAGCCGGTTGGGATCGTGGCGGAAGGCGACGTTCAGGGCCCGCTGCCAGGCGCTGGCCGGTGTCAGGTCGAGAATCCGTTCGCTGCCGTCCGGATCGCGCACCGCCACCTTGCCGTCGGCGGTGCGGTGCAGACTGAGCAGCTGCCGGGTCAGCCGGTCGATCCGGCCGAGGGTGCCGACGTTGAAGATGCCGTCCGGATTCTGCTCGTTGCTGATGCCGACGATGACGAAGTCGTAGAGGTTGTACTTCTGCTTGACCTGGTGGTGAAAGATCCGCACCGCCTCCTTGGCGTCGAGCATGTTCTCCGGGTCGTTGTCGAAGTGGACCTTGGGAAACTGCACGGCAAAGAAGACGGTGCCGATCAGCACCAGCAGCAGGACCAGCCAGGGGTGGCGCAGGCTGAAACGTGTCAGGGCCAGTTTCATGGTGAGGCCTCCGGTTGCGTGGGATTGATAAATTCAGAAAAATATATATATGTCTTTTGCGATAAAGTCAACCCTTGCCGTCATCAATTCCGGCGGATTCCTTCCCGACAGAATGTTTGTCGGTCTTTAACCGTCTTTTTACGCCGCTAAACCAGCAAAAAGATTTGAAAATCTCCTGAACAACCCTTAAGATGCCCCCTTCGGAAAATCCCTTGTCCACAGCTCTGGAGGTTATCCCGATGAGACACCTGCTGCGTTGTCTTCTGCTGCTGAACCTCGTTTTTCTCCTGGCGCCGGTCTACGAGAAGTGGGGCAAGAAGATCGGCCCCGACTACCTGGCCAGGGTGCGCGCCAAGCTCGGTAACTGAGTCACAACGACAGACCATTCCGTTTTTCCACGGCCGGAACGGACGTTTCCGGCCCATGTCACCTGCTGCCATGCTGCAACGAATCTTCCGGACTCTCGACCGCGCCTTTCTCCTCATCGAGGAATGGTCGCTCTTTCTTGCCGTACTGATCGCACTGCTGGTCGCTCTGGCCAACGTCGTGCTGCGCAAACTGACAGCCGACATCAATCTTTATTGGTCGGATGAAGTGGTGCGAAAGGTTATCTTTTTTTCCACCTACATCGGCTGCGTCGCCGCCGTGCGCAACCGCTCGCTGATCCGCATCGACGCCGTCCCCCAGCTTTTTCCCGGCACCCGGCGTTTTCTGACCCTGGTGAACCACCTCGCGGTGCTGCTCTTCGCTGCCAGCATGATCTGGCTCGGCTGGCAGATGACGGTCATGATGTACCAGGACGAGTACGCCAGAACCGCCTCGCTGCAGATACCGGAGTGGATCTTCTACGCCGTGCTGCCGCTGATGGGCGTGATGATGTTCATCCGCACCCTGATCGTCATGGTCGAGGACTGGCGGGATCACCGGGCGGAATAGGGTGTGTCCATGGACAGCAACTATCTGATCATCCTGTTTCTGTTGCTCGGCCTGCTGGCCTCGACGGTACCGGTCT
>CAYTVY010000134.1:0-6398 GCA_964441925.1 uncultured Geothermobacter sp. | reverse complement strand
GCATCGATTCGGCCTCGAAGCGGGCGTACAGACCGGGTTCGATGTCGAGGGTCATCTGCCCGGCCCGGGGCAGGGCGTACATGATGTCCTTGAAGTAGGATTCGGTCAGGGCGGAGAAATCCCCCGGTTTCAGGGCCAGTTTCAGGCCCTTGTGTTCCATGCGGTTGACCGTCAGCAGGTTGCTGGTCAGGATGTCCAGCCGCTTGACGTCGGCCTGCATGGTGTCGAGAAAAGTCGCCAGCCGGTCCGGGTCGACCCGGTGGCGGCGCAGGGTCTCGATGTGCAGCTGCAGCGAGGAGAGGGGGGATTTCAGCTCGTGGGTGACCTGGGCGATGAAGTTGCGCTGGGCGCGGTTGAGGGAGTTCTGCCGGCGCCAGTAGATGAAAATGACGTAGGAAGCGGCCAGGATGGCCACCAGCAGCACGATCCCCTCGACCAGGATGACCCAGTCGATCTGGCGGCCGGCCAGTTCGGGGCTGTAGCGCTCCGCCAGCTCCCGCAGTTGCCGGTGGCGGCCCATGAACCAGTTGATCCAGCCGAGCAGGACCAGCACCCAGAGAATCTGCAGGCCGACGAAGGCAAGTACGGGGTTGAAGAGGCTGCGCAGCAGTTTCATGCGGTTTTTCTAGCATTCCGGAGGGGATCCGGCAAGTTTTACAGAAGTTTGACAGAAAGAATCCGGCCGCTTTGCTACTCTTCGGGAAGATAGATAGTCAACACCGCTCTTGCCCCGGAGGTGACCCACATGGTGCCAACCCTGAAAATCGGCCGACACGAAGTTCCTTTTCCCCTGATTCAGGGCGGCATGGGGGTGCGTGTGTCCGGCGCCAGCCTTGCCGGCCATGTCGCCCGCTGCGGCGGTATCGGATTGGTGGCTTCGGCGGGCATCGGTCTGGGCAGCCGCTTTTTCGAAGGCAGCAACTATTTCGCCGCCGAGCCGCTGGCGATGAAAGAGGAGATCCGCAAGGCCTACGAGATTGCGCCCGATGGTGTGATCGGGGTCAACTGCATGGTTGCCGCCAGCGACTACGACGTGCTGGTGCGTTCGGCATGCGAGGCCGGGGCCAAACTGATTGTCAGCGGTGCCGGGCTGCCGCTGAGCCTGCCCGGACTGACGGCGGATTTTCCCGAGGTCGCCCTGGTGCCGATCGTCTCTTCGGTCAAGGCGGCGGAGCTGATCTGTCGCAAATGGCAGCGGGGATTCAACCGTCTGCCGGATGCCGTTGTGGTTGAAGATCCGGAAACGGCCGGCGGCCATCTCGGTGCCCGACCGGAAGACATCGGCACCGGCAGCTACGACCAGATGGCTACGGTGCGTGGTGTCAAGCAGTTGTTGGTCGAATCGTTCTTGTGCGACATTCCGGTGATCACCGCCGGCGGCGTCTGGGACCGGTCGGATCTGCTGCAGGCCCTGGCGGCGGGTGCCGACGGGGTGCAGATGGGAACCCGTTTCGTCACCACCGAGGAATGCGACGCCGCACCGGCCTTCAAACAGGCCTACCTCGACTGCCGGCCGGAGGATATCGGCCTGATCATGTCGCCCGCCGGCTTGCCGGGCCGGGCGCTGATGGCCAATGTGCCGGCGATTGAACAGCGCGAACAGCGCCTCGGAACCTGTTGTCCGATGGGCTGCCTGCGAAAGTGCAGTTACAAGACGTCGCGGGAACGGTTCTGCATCATCGGCGCGCTCGACCGTGCCCAGCGTGGCGATACCGAGACCGGCCTGGTCTTCTGCGGCAGCAATGCCTGGCGCGCCGACCGCATCGAGACGGTGCAGGAGATCTTCGACGATCTGTTCGCTCTGCAAAGCGGGGAGGTGGTGAACCAGTAGCCCGTTCCGTCTTTCACGAAGGTACAAGAAAGCCCCGCCGGCCGATGAAGCCGGCGGGGCTTTCTTCTTTCCTGGGGCGGTTCTTTTGCGCCATCTTCGTTGGCCGCCCCGCCCCGGCACAAAACGCCCCGCCCCTGAGTGGAGGCGTTGGAGCAGGGTTTTACGGCAATTTTTCAGAAGCGGATCTTGTTGTAGGGCGAGGCGGCCGAGGCGATCAGGGCCTCCTCCAGGGTGTGGATGCCCCGGGACTCGAGCAGGGGAATCAGCCGGACCAGAACCTCGGCGGTGACCAGGGCGTCGCCGAGGGCAGTGTGGCGGCCGACGATCGGAATGTCGAGGCGGTGGGCGATATCGTCCAGGTTGTGGTTTTCCTGGTTGGGATGCACCACCCAGGAGAGGAGCAGAGTGTCGAGTACCGGATGATCGAACTTCAGGCCGGTCAACTCCTCCTTCAGCTGCAGAAACCGCATGTCGAAGGCGGCATTGTGGGCCACCAGCACCGAGCCTTCGCAGAAATGGTGAAAGTTGGGCAGCACCTGATCGATGGTCGGCTGGCCACGCAGCATCTCCGGCTGGATGTGGTGGATGGCGACCGACTCGGGTGGCACCTGACGCTGCGGGTCGACCAGCTGGTCGATGGTCTCGTCGTAGAGGATGCGGGTGCCGATGACCCGCACCCCGCCGATCTGGATGATTTCGTCCCCCTTCGACGGGTTGAGGCCGGTGGTCTCGGTGTCGAAGACGACATAGGTCAGGTTGCGCAGTGCCACCTGGCCGAGTTCTTCCCAGCCGTGGCGCTGGAAGAGGTTGAATTCGTAGTAGACCGGCCGGGGCTCCGGTCCTTCCTGGGCCACGAAGCGGGCCTCCGGCTCGATGCGGCGCAGGCTGATGTCAATGCCCTCGCAACGTTCATCGGTCATCGGTTGAGGGGTGATGGTGCCGTCCCACTTCTGTACCAGATCGAGCACCGAGATCAGCTGGTCCCGGGCGTCGCGGATCCGGGGACGCCGCTGCCAGCGCCGGATCTCCCTCTGGTCGAGGGTGCAGCCGTGCCAGCGCACGGCGAGAACGGCCACACCCTCTGCTGCGGCCTTCAGGTCGAGGCTGATGCCTTCCAGCCCCTGCTGTCCGGCCAGCCGGTTGGCCAGCTGGCCGATGCCCTGCAGCAGGCTGTAGCTGTCGGTTTTGAGCCAGATTTCCTCGGCTGGCCGGTGCAGGGTGACCGGCCGTCGCAGTTGGTCGCGCAGATGGCGTTGCAGCAGCTCCAGCAGGTCGGCGGCGAGGATGTCGTCGGTGCGACTGCGGCTGCTCAGGTGGCGGGCGTAGGCGCTGCGGGCGTGCTCCAGTTGTTCTTCCAGGGCCTGCGAGGCGCGATCGATCACCTGTCGCAGTTCGTTCAGCTGCCCCGTTTCGAGGTTGGGCCGAGCAAGGATGGTGGAGATGGCCTGCCGGATCTCGTCGGTGGAAAAGCGCATCGCCTCGGTCAGGGTGCGAAAGACCATGTCCCGCTCGAGTTCGGCCTCGAGCTGGCTGGTCATGTCCTCCAGGGCAAGGACGAAGCCGGTCATGTGGAGCTCGCCGTTGCCGTTGGCAAAGACCGGAGCCATGTTGACCCGCAGGCTCAGGTTTTCCCGAACCGTCATGATGAAGTTGGTCTTCGGGCTTTTCTGACCGTTGCGGGCGGCATGGTGCAGCACCGCAAGGGCGTGCAGGATCGGTTCCCGGTCCAGCACCGAAAAGACCGAGCGCCCCAGGCCGACCAGCTTGCCCGGCTGCTGCAGCAGATCCTGGGCCCGGGCGTTGTAGAGCAGAATCTGGCCGTCGGTGTTGCAGACCAGCACACCGTTGGGAAGTTCCGACATCAGGGCCGCCAGGCGGTTGCGTTCGGCCTGCAGCTCGACCCGGGCCTTGTCGACCTCGCGGCGCACTTCCTGCTGTAGTTGCTGGTAGGCGTCGGCGGTTTCGTTGATCACCTCGATCAGCTTCACCACTTCTTTGGCCCCTTTGGGCTCGATGCGGTAGCTCGGGTTGGCGACCGAGATCAGCTTGGTCTCCTCGCTCAGCTGCAGAATCGGGATGATGTAGTGTTTGAACAGCAGACTGATCAGCGAACCGATGATCAGGCAGAGGATGATCGCCCCCATCAGCGGATAGGGAAAGAGCTTGCGGACGAAGGTCTCGACCTGGGCCTGTTCGGCCGGGTTGAGGGCGAACCAGGAGGCGGCGAAACTGGCGAAGATGACCAGAAAGAGCAGAAAGATGACGGCCAGCAGAAAGAGCCAGTACTTGGTTGTCGGCCTGATGTTGGAGGTGTCCATTCCCGTCCTCGGAACCGCGGATACGCCGGTCTGCGGCCCGGCCGGCATGGCCGGCGGCGGGGCACTGTCGCGCGGGGCGGCCGGGGCAGGCAAAACGGCGTTTGCCAATATACACCGGGCGGGAGGGTTTGACAACGCTTGCCGCCGGCCATGTTTCTTGTCTGGCCAGCCCGGCTGGTGTACACTATTTTTTCATGTTTTGTGACCGGAAAAAGGAGATTTCATGGCAGGCCAGGACGAGAAATTCATTCCCAAGTGGATCGCCTGGGAGACGACCCAGCGCTGCAATCTGAACTGTGTCCACTGCCGTTGCTCATCCGACATGAGCGCGGCGGTCGGTGATTTCAACACCGAAGAGGCTTACCGGCTGATCGACGACATCTGCGAGGTGTCGAAACCGGTGCTGGTTCTTTCCGGCGGCGAGCCCCTGCTGCGGGAGGACATCTTCGATATCGCCCGCTATGGCACCGAAAAGGGCCTGCGCATGTGCATGGCGACCAACGGCACCCTGATCACCGACGAGGTCTGCCGGCAGATGAAGGAGGCCGACATCAAGATGGTCTCTCTGTCGCTCGACGGTTCGACCGCCGAGGTGCACGACAATTTCCGCAACTGCGAGGGGGCCTTCGAGGGGACGGTGCGCGGCGCCGAGATCCTGAAGCGCAACGGCATCAAGTTTCTGATCAACTCCTCCTTCACCAAGCGCAACCAGCATGACATCGGCAACACCTTCCGGCTGGCCAAGAGCCTGGGGGCCACCGCCTGGTACATGTTCATGATCGTGCCGACCGGCCGTGGCGAGGAGATCATGAACGAGCTGATCTCCAAGGAGGACTACGAGGAGATCCTCAAGTGGCACTACGAGCAGGAGAAGCAGGAGGACGACATTCTCATGCGGCCGACCTGCGCCCCCCACTACTACCGGATCGTGCCGCAGATGGCCAAGGCGGAAGGCGTCGACTTCAAGCGCCGCAGCCTGACCTTCTCCACCGGCGGCGGCAAGGGCTGCATCGCCGCCCAGACCATCTGTCTGATCGACTGCTTCGGCAACCTGAAGCCCTGCTCCTACTTCCACTCGTCGGTCGGCAACGTCAAGCAGATTCCCTTCAAGGAGCTCTGGTTCAACGCCAAGACCTTCAAGGACCTGCGCGATTTCAAGGCCTACAAGGGCAAGTGCGGCGAGTGTGAGTTCATCAACATCTGCGGCGGCTGCCGCGCCCGGGCCGACGCGGTCTACGGCGACTACATGGCCGAAGAGCCCTTCTGCAACTACATCCCGGTCCGCACCCGCAAACGGTTGCAGCAGGAAACGGCGGAATAGACCTGAATGTTTGCCACAGAGCCACGGAGGTCACGGAGAAGGCCGGTCTGGCCAGCTCCTGACTCCGTACTCTCTGTATCTCCGTGGTGAAAACGATTTCCCGATATCCCAAACCAGGAGGCAACAAGCCCATGTCCCAGGATTACACCTTTCTCAAGGCCTGCCGTGGCGAGGCGACCGACTACACCCCGGTCTGGCTGATGCGTCAGGCCGGCCGCTACCTGCCGCAGTACATGGAGGTCCGCCGCAAGGTCAGCTTTCTCGAACTGTGCAAGACGCCGGAGCTGGCGGCCGAAGTGACCATCCAGCCGATCGACTATCTGAACGCCGATGCGGCGATTCTCTTTTCCGACATCCTGACCCCGGTCGAGCCGATGGGACTAAAGCTCGATTTCGTCCCCGGGCCGGTGTTCGAAAATCCGGTGCGCACCGCGGCCGACATCGAGGCGCTGCGGATTCCCGATGTCGAAAACGATGTGCCCTACGTCTACGAGACCATCCGCATCCTGCGCCGCGAACTGGAGGGCCGGGTGCCGCTGATCGGTTTCGGCGGGGCGCCCTTCACCCTGGCCTGCTACATGGTCGAGGGCAAGGGCAGCAAGGATTTCGCCCAGATCAAGCGGATGATGTACGGCGCTCCCGAGCTCTACGCGGCGCTGATGGAGAAGGTGACCGAGATGGACCGGCTCTACCTGAACGCCCAGGTCGCCGCCGGTGCCCAGGCGATCCAGATCTTCGACACCTGGGGCGGCATCGTCTCCCCGCGCGACTACGAGACGTTCATCCTGCCCTACACGAAGAAGCTGATCGACGGGCTCGACCGCAGCGTGCCGGTCATCCACTTCGTCAAGGGCGCCGGCACCATGCTCGACAGGGTGAAGCTGGCCGGTTCCGACGTGGTCGGTCTCGACTGGCATGTCAACCTCGG
>CAYTVY010000133.1:0-6425 GCA_964441925.1 uncultured Geothermobacter sp. | reverse complement strand
CCGGCAGAATCCCGACCACATCCTGCGTGCCCTGCGGCAGATCTTCGGTCGTGCTGGACTCTCGTCGCGGGAGGTGCGGATTCTGCGGGGGCTGATGAGCCGCATCGACTGGGTCGAGTCCGAGCGAAGAAAAGGGAGGGAGCCTGAAGCGTGAGCATGGAAGAACATCCCGAAAGACCTTTCCGGGTGGAACCGGTCGGAGACGGATTCAGCCTGTATTTCTACGACCGTTCGAACCGCTACTATGGCGACTACCACCGGATCCGGGTGGTGGTGCACATGGAGATACCGTTGCGGCGGGAATTTTTTGCCGGCGAGTCCGATCCCGACCGCGCCCTGTCCCGGGCCCGGCGCTGGCTGGGTGATGTCGTCCGTTTCGAAAAGAGCCTCGAGCGGATGGGAGTCCCGGGTTCGCAGGTCACGGTGGTTCGCGACGAGCTGGTGGCTTCCTTTCTGGCCACCGCCGGCGGGTACCTGGGCAAGTCCGATTTCCCCGCCAGGTTCGTTCGCAAGAAGGTGCAGGAGCGCCGGCGGAGGCCACGGCCGGTCGCCTGATGGAACTCGTCATCGACAGCCTTGCCTATGGCGGCGACGGGATCGGCCGTCACGAGGGGCAGGCGGTGTTCGTTCCCTTCACCCAGCCGGGCGATGTCGTCCGTTGCCGGATCGTGCAGCGCAAGAAGCGCTATCTGCGGGCCGAGGCGACTGCCTGGCTGCAACGCGGGCCCGCCTACAGCGAACCGTCCTGCCCGGTGTTCGGCCGCTGTGGTGGCTGCCAGTGGCAGCATATCGCCTATGCGGCACAGCTCGCCGGGAAGGAACGGCTGTTCCGCCAGATTCTGCAGCGCGCCCTGCGGTGTGACGAGCTGCCTCTCGAACCGGCGGTGGCGGCCCCTTCGGCCTGGCATTACCGCCATCGGCTGCAGTACAAGTGCCGATTCACCCCGCAGGGTTGCCAGATTGGTTTCTATGGCCGCGGAAGTCATTTCGTCCATGATGTGACGAGCTGCCGGCTCGCCGTTCCGGCTGCCGACGAGGTCCATGCCTGGCTGCGCGCGGTCCTTGGCCGGTTTGCCCGTCCGGACAGGATTCCGCAGGTCGATGTCGCCGTCGGCGATCTCGGCGCGGTGACCGTCATCCTGCACCTGCTGGCCGGTCAGCAGGTGCCGCCGGGCGTCGTCGCCGCCGCCCGCGAACGGGGCTATGGCCTCTGGCAGCAGCGGGGCCGGAAATCCAGCCTGCAGCCGGTGGTTGCCGCCGAGGCGCCGGTCATCGTCGTCGACGAGCCGCCGCTGACGCTGGGAACGGTCGTCGGCGGTTTCTTTCAGGTCAACCTGGAACAGAACCGTCACCTGGTGCACCGGGTGCTCGACTACTGCGAGCTGCAGGGGGACGAAACGGTCCTCGATCTGTTCTGCGGCGTCGGCAACCTGACGCTGCCTTTGGCGCGCCGCTGCCGGCGGGTGACCGGTGTCGAGGATTTCATGCCTGCGGTCGAACGGGCGATGGAGAACGCCCGCCGCAACCGGATAGCGAACGCATGTTTTGTCGCCCGCGACGCCAGCCGGCATCTCGCCGCCCTCGATCGGGCGCCTGACGTGGTGGTGCTCGATCCGCCCCGCACCGGAGCCATCGACTGCATCCGCGAGCTGCTGCGCCTTAGGCCGCGGCGCATCGTCTACGTCTCCTGCGACCCGACCACCCTGGCGCGCGACCTGGTACCGCTGGTCGGACAGGGCTACCGGCTGCGCCGGGCGGTCTGTCTCGACCTCTTTCCGCAGACCTATCATTTCGAGAGCATCTGTCTGCTGACGGACCGGTCGGGCTCATGATCACCTGCGGTTTCGCTGTCCCGCCGGGAGCTGTTTTTTCTTGCAATTCCATGTTCGTCGTGCTAAATGATTCCTGTTTAAACGTTCACTCGAAAAGTGAGCTTCCGGCTCGCTTTTTTTATTTCCGGGAAAGAACATGGGACAGGGGACGCTGGTCGAGGAGCGCATTGTCGAACTGATTGCGCCGATCGTCGAGGATTTCGGACTCGAGTTGGTCGAGGTCGAATACCGGCGTGAAGGGGCAAGCTGGGTGCTGCGGATCTTTATCGACAAGGAAGGTGGCGTCACTTTGGACGATTGCGCCGACCTGAGCCGGGAGATCGATCCGGTCATCGAGGCCGAGGACGTCATCAGCCATGCCTATCGTCTCGAAGTGTCCTCGCCGGGGCTCGACCGGCCGCTGAAAAAGCCGGCGGATTTTATCCGGTTCAGAGGAGAGCACGTCAAGGTCAAGACCTACGAGCGGCTCGATCCCGACGGCCGGGGCCATGAACGGAAGACCTTTGCCGGCATCCTGAAGGACGCCGGTGAGACGAGCTTTTGCATCGAATTCCAGGACAAGCGGGGTGGCGAGGCGGTCTTTACCTACGACCAGGTCGCCGGCGTCAATCTCGACCCGCAGTTTTAGCGCATAATCATCACGTTGCAGCCCGTCAGGGTGCAGGGGGAATTGATGGAGCAGAACCTGAATCAGATCATCGACCAGGTCGTCAAGGACAAGGGTATTGATCGGGCCGTCCTGATCGAGGCGCTCGAGGCGGCCATCCTTTCCGCGGCCAACAAGAAGTATCGCAATACCCGGGACCTTGAGGCACACTACAACGAGGAGCTTGGTGAGGTCGAGCTTTTCGAGTTCGTGACCGTCGTCGAGGAAGTCGAGGATTCCTACAAGGAGATCGACCTCGAGGAAGCGCGCGAGATCGACCCCGAAGTCGAGATCGGCGACTCGCTGGGCATGAAGATGGACGCTTCCGGATTCAGTCGCATCGCCGCCCAGACCGCCAAGCAGGTCATCATCCAGAAGGTCCGCGAGGCCGAGCGGGAAGGAATCTACAACGAATTCAAGGATCGGGTCGGCGAGCTGGTCAACGGCATCGTCCGCCGCTACGAGCGCGGCGATCTGATCGTCGATCTCGGCAAGGCCGAGGCGCTGCTGCCGCACCGGGAACAGGTGCCGCGGGAAAACTACCGCCAGGGCGATCGGGTCCGGGCCTATGTCATCGATGTCCGCATGGCCACCAAGGGGCCGCAGATCATCCTGTCGCGGACCGCGCCGGGACTGGTCGAGGCCCTGTTCCGCACCGAAGTGCCGGAGATCAGCGAGGGGATCGTCGAGATCGTCGGCGTGGCCCGCGAGGCGGGCAGCCGTTCCAAGATCGCCGTCGTGTCGCACGACCCCGACGTCGATCCGGTGGGTGCCTGTGTCGGCATGCGGGGTTCCCGGGTGCAGAATGTGGTTTCGGAGCTGCGCGGCGAGAAGATCGACATCATTCCCTGGACGCCCGATGTCGCCCGGTTTGCCTGTGCCGCGCTGTCGCCGGCGGAAGTGACACGCGTCTATGTCGACAACGAAGAAAAGGCCCTGGAGGTGATCGTTCCCGACGATCAGCTCTCTTTGGCCATCGGCAAGAAAGGGCAGAATGTCCGGCTGGCGGCCCGCCTGACCGAGTGGAAGATCGATATCAAGAGCGAAACCGCCGCTGCCGAGGCCGAGCTGGAAGAGGAGCTGGAGGAGGACTACGCCGATGCCGATGCCGAGGCGGCGGAAGGCGGCGAAGGCGAGCTGCCTGAATCTGTCGGCGAACAGCTCGGCGGCCTCGATCCCGAGGAGATGACCCGCGATCAGCTTTACGAGCTGGCCAAACAGTATCAGATCCCGGGCCGCAGCGGCATGAGCAAGGGGGAGCTGGTCGCGAGTCTGCAGGCGGTCGGTGCCTTTGACGCCGCCGGTCGGGCGGTGGAGGAAGAGGACGGGGAACGGTGAGTGAACGAAGGCGGCCGCAGCGAACCTGCCTCGGCTGCCGGCAGTCCTTCGACCGGGACCGGCTGATCCGTCTGGTCGCCGCTCCCGACGGCCGGCTGCTGGTCGATTATCGCGGCCGGCTTCCGGGGCGCGGGGCCTATGTCTGTCCGGTCGGTGACTGTATCGCCCGGGCGGTGGTTCCCGCCCGGTTGTCGCGGGCCTTTCGCCGGGAAGGGGTCCGGGGCGACGCGCAGGAATTGCAGCAGCAGCTGGCCGGGCAGATTCGGGACAAGATCGCCAGCCTGCTGGGTATGGCCCGCAAGGCGGGCCAGGTGGTGATCGGCGGCAACCTGGTTGGCGACAGCCTGGGCCGGAGGGATGGCCTGGCGCTGGTGGTCATCGCCCGGGACATCTCTGACGGCATCAGGGAAAAGGTCGAGCGGAAGAAGGGCGAGGTGGCATTCTTTTACCCGGACTGGCTTGCCAAGGCCGATATGGGACGGATTCTCGGCCGGGCCGAATGCAGCGTATTGGGGATCCGGCCGGGTCCGGTTGCAGATGCGCTTTCAAGAGAACTGAGCAGGTTCAATACCATAGCAGGGGATAGTTGATGTCAAAAATCAGGGTTTACGAACTGGCGGCGAAACTGGGGCTCGAAAACAAGGAGCTGCTGGCCCGGCTCAAAAAGGCCGGTGTCGAAGCCAAGACGCACATGAGTATGCTCGACGAAAGTGATGTCCGGCAGCTGGAGGCGGATCAGGCGCCGAAGGAGACCGAGGCGCCCGAGATCGAGGAGCGGCGGATTTCCTCCGGAATCATCCGCCGTCGCCGCAAGGAGAAGGCACCCGCGGTCAAGAAGGAAGAGAAGACCGAAGCCGCCGCGCCGAAGGCCGGGGCCGCCGACGAAAAAACGGTCGAAGCTCCGGTCGCCGGGCAGTCCGAACCCGAGGTGGACAAGCCGGCGAAGACCGAGGCATCCCCCGTGGCCGAAAAGCCCGTGGCGGGCGGGGAGAAGCCCAAGCCGGCCGAACCGGTCGCCGGGGAGGAAAAGCCTGCGGCCGAAACCGCCGGCCGTACGCCGGCCGCCGAATCTCCTGCAACGACCGTTGAATCCCCTGCGCCGGCCGTTGCGGAAGAAACGGCGGAGAAGGCGAAAAAAGATGCCAAACCCGCCCGCACCGTTGTCGAGGAGCCGACCAAGGTGACCGCCAACCGGGCCAAGATCCTGGGCCGGGTCGAATTGCCGCAGAGCGTGGTCGGCACCACATCGGCCGGCCGGCGTGAGCGCACCGGCAGACCGGCGCGGCCGGCCGGTGGTCGTCCCGCCCGCCAGGCCGTGACGCCGGTGCCGGCGCCGGCCGATCTCCAGGCTCCGGGCAAGGAGGGGCGCGGCAAGAAGAAGAAAAAGGGCAAGGGCGGCGACCAGTTCGCCGACCGCCGGGGTGATCGCCGCAGCAAGAGAGCGAGAATGGAGGTCTTCGAGCCGGAACGCGGTGAACGTTACCGCAAGCTCAAAAAGGCCTCCAAACAGCAGAAGAAGACCGAAATCACCGTCTCGAAGGCGATCAAGCGCAAGATCCGCATCGCCGACGCCATCACCGTCGGTGAGCTGGCCAAACGCATGGGGGTCAAGGCCAACGACCTGATCCGCGAGTTGATGAGTATGGGGAACATGGTGACCATCAACCACCCCCTCGATTTCGAGACGGCGGAGATTCTCGCCGCCGAATTCAACTATGAAGTCGAGAACATCGGTTTCGACGAAGAGGCGATTCTCAACGTCGAGTCCGAGGGGGGGGCGGCCGAGGACAAGCCGGAGGATCTGGTCGAGCGGCCGCCCGTGGTCACCATCATGGGCCACGTCGACCACGGCAAGACCAGTCTGCTCGATGCCATCCGCGAGACCAACGTCATCGCCGGCGAGGCCGGTGGCATCACCCAGCACATCGGCGCTTACGACGTCGAACTGGACGGGCGGAAGATCGCCTTCCTCGACACGCCGGGCCACGAGGCCTTCACCGCCATGCGGGCCCGCGGCGCCAAGGTGACCGACATCGTCGTACTGGTCGTCGCCGCCGATGACGGGGTCATGCCGCAGACCAAAGAGGCGATCAATCATGCCAAGGCGGCCGGGGTGCCCATCGTCGTTGCCGTCAACAAGATCGACAAGCCGGGCGCCAACCCGGACAAGGTCAAACAGGAACTGACCGAGTTCGAGCTGGTCCCCGAGGAATGGGGAGGCGACACCATTTTCGTCGAGGTTTCGGCCAAGGAGAAGATCAACATCGACGGCCTGCTCGAAATGATCCTGCTGCAGGCCGAGGTGCTCGAGCTGAAGGCCAACCCGAACAAGCGGGCCTCGGGGGCGGTGGTCGAAGGCCGCCTCGACCGGGGACGCGGCCCGGTAGCCACGGTGCTGGTCCAGGCCGGCACCCTCCGGATCGGTGATCCGATCGTCTCCGGCACCCACTGGGGCCGGGTGCGGACCATGACCAATGATCGGGGCGAGCAGCTCAAGGAAGCCGGTCCCTCGACCCCGGTCGAGATCACCGGCCTGTCCGGCGTACCCGATGCCGGCGACACCTTCCATGCGGTGAAAGACGAGAAGTCGGCCAAGGAGGTCGCTCAGC
>CAYTVY010000132.1:0-6592 GCA_964441925.1 uncultured Geothermobacter sp. | reverse complement strand
GAAAAGCGATTCGACTAGGGAAACCAGCAGTATGACGATCACCACTTTGGGGATGACGCCGATGAACTTGCCGAGCATGCCGCCGGTAAACAGCAGCGGCGCAAAGGCGGCAATGGTGGTGAGCACGGCGAAGACCACGGCCCGGCCAACCTCGATGGCGCCGTCCTCCGCCGCCCGCGGGTAAGGCTTGTCCATCTGCCGGTGGTCGTAGACGTTCTCGCCGACGACGATGGCATCGTCGACGACGATCCCCAGGGCCATGATGAAGGCGAACATGGAGATCATGTTGATGGAGACGTCCATCCCGGGCATGAAGAGCAGGGCCCCGCAGAACGATATGGGAATGCCGAGCATGACCCAGAAGGCCAGCCGGATCTCGAGAAAGAGACCGAGAACCAGAAAGACCAGCACCAGACCGATGCGGGCATTCTTCGCCAGCAGGTCGCGCCGGCTCTTGAACAGTTCGGAAGTATCGTTCCAGGCGGCGATCCGGATCGAAGGCGGCAGTTCGGCCCGGCGCTTGGCGACATAGTCGCGGACGATGCGGGAGATCTCGATCGGTTTCTGCCGTCCCACCCGGCTGATCTTGACCATCGCCGCCGGCTTGCCGTCAAAACGGGCGGCCAGATCGGTTTCGGCAAAGCCGTCGATCACCCGTCCCAGCTCACCCAGCCTGACCTGGGTGCCGTCCGGTTGGGTCAGGATGACCATGTCACGGTAGCCGGGTCCGAAGTAACGCCGCTCCTTGGTGCGGATCAGGATGTCACCGCCGGCGGTCTTGACCGTACCGCCGGGCAGATCGAGCGAAGCCTGGCGAATGCGTTCGGCCACCGCATCGAGGGTCAGCCCGTACTGGCGCAGGCGATGTTCCGGGATCTCGATCGTGATCTGATAGGGACGGACACCGGAGAGATCGACCTGGGTGATCTGGGGATATTCGAGCAGATCGTCCCGCACCCGTTCGGCCTGTTCGCGCAGTGCCCGCTCGGACACATCACCATAGACGACCACCGAGATGACCTCGTGCCGGTTGAGCAGCTTGCTGATGACCGGTTCTTCGGCGTCCTCGGGAAAGGTGGTGATCCGGTCGACCTCGCTCTTGATGTCGGCCAGCACCCGGTCCGGATCGGCGTCCGTCTCCAGCTCGGCGGTGACGGTACCGAACCCCTCGGACGCCACCGAACGCAGCTGCTTGATGCCGTCGACCCCGGTCAGATTCTCCTCGATCTTCAGCAGCACCCCCTCCTCGACCTCCTCCGGGCCGGCGCCGGGATAGGCCACCGAAACCTGGACCATGTCGAGGGAGATTTCCGGAAAGACCTCCTGTTTGATACCGAACCCGAGCAGCACCCCGCCGACGATGAACACCAGCATCAGCAGGTTGGCCGCCACGTGGTTGCGCGCCATCCAGCGAATCGCGCCGTTCATCGGCTCTCCTCCGCCGTACGGAGCCGCAGGCCGTCCGCCGCCCCCGGCACCTGGGTCATGACCAGCTCGGCGCCGGCCGCAAGGCCATCGCGAACCAGAACCACGTCCTTCTCCCGCCGGACGACCGTCACCTTGTGGATGCGCAGACGCCCGTCCTCCTTCACCCAGACCCGACTGTCTTCACGCAACGCCTGCCGGGGGACGGGAAACACCCCGGAGAGAGTGCGGCCGGCAAGTCGCAGATGGACGAAACTGCCGACCGCCAGGGGCGGCTTGGGCGTCTCCTTCCCCCGCAGACCATAGGGATCGTCGACCAGCACCGCGATCCGGGCCATGCGGCCGCGGCTGTCGACCTCGGCCAGGGCCCGGTCGACATATCCCTGCCAGCGCCGCTCCCCTTCCGCCAGGGGGAGGATGACCTCGGCCGGTGATCCCCGGCGACCCGGCTGGCGGGGGATATCGAGCCAGCGCAGATCGCCGGTGTCGAGCGGCACCACGATTTCGACCCGGTCGGTGCCGACCAGGGTCACGACACTGTCGCCGGCACGCAGGTACTGCCCCAGATCGACCTTCTCACTCTGGACGTAACTGTTGAAAGGGGCCCGGATCACCGTCCGGCGCAAATCGATCCTGGCCTGCTCGAGGGCCGCCCGGGCGGCGGCAACGGCCGCCTCGGCACTTTTGAGCTGCGGCCCGAAAACCGCCAGCGGCCGTGGCGGCTTGTCCGGATTCAGCTGTTCCCACTCCTGGCGGGCGATGGCGGCCCGCGCCCGCAGGGTCGCCAGCTCGACCTCCTGCCGTTTCACCTCCGCCCGGGCCCGGTCGACGGCCAGACGGTAGTCGACATCTTCCAGGGCGAAAAGCTCGTCACCGGCACGAAAGAAACCGCCGGCGACCAGCCGTGGCGACATCCGGACCACACGACCACTGACCTGGGGCACGATATCGACCTGTTGCCAGGCCTGAACCGTCCCCGTCGCATCCACCGTCACCCGATAGTCGACCGGCTGCACCCGGACCGTCTCCACCAGAACACCGGCGAAAACGGGAGGTTTCTTCTCGGGCGCCCGGCGGGCCTTGATCATCAGAACCATCCCGCCGACCCCGAGCAGCAGGATCAGCAGCGGCAAAACGATCTTCAACAACCTCTTGTCACTCATGATGGCCATTCTCCCCACCGGTGGCAAACCGCCGGCCGATCTCTGTCTCCATCCAGGTCCCGCCGAGGGCGCGGGCCAGGCTGATGCGGTCACTGACAAGCTGCCGCCGCGCCGCCAGCAGCTCGCTGCGGGCCTGCAGGCAGGTGCGCCGCGCCGCCAGCACCGGAAGATAGTCGGCGACGCCGTAGAGATAGTTTTTCCTGGCCAGACGCAGATTGGCCTCGGCGGCATCCACGATCGCCCGCAGGCGGCTGATCTTCTGTTCATCACTGCGATTGGCGGCCAGGGCATCCTCGACTTCGCGGTAGGCATCGAGAACCGCCTGCCGGTAGCCGGCCAGACGTTCCCGCACCACAGCCCGGTTGCGCGCCACCTCCGCCCGCCGCCGCCCGCCGTCGAGCAGCGGCAGTGCCGGCTGGACCACCAGCTGCCAGAAATTTCCGGTTATCGCACCGATACCGAAATCGGTCTGCAGGTATCCAAAGTCGGCGGCCAGGTTCAGGGCCGGCAGCCGGTCGGCGATGGCGGCGGCCACTTCGGCGTCGGCCGAACGCAGCTGATGAAAACGTGCCGCAATGTCGGGCCGGCGCTGCAGCAGATCGGCCGGCAGGCCGGCCGGAAACTGCTCCCGGAAGGATGGCAACTCGGCCAGTTCGCCGGTCAGTCCGCGGCCGGGATAGTCACCCAGCAGGACGGCGATGCCGTGTTCAGCGGTCGCCAGGCTGCCGGCGTATGTCGACCGGCGGGACTCCGCCGCCGCCAGATCCTGCCGGGCCTGGTAGAGCTCGGCCGCCTCGACAAGTCCCTGCCGGTAGCGGCGTTCGATCAGCTGCAGGGTTTCGCGGCTGGCGGCAACCGTCTCCTCGGCCAGCTGCAGCTGGGCCCGCTGTTCGGCGGCCAGATAGTAGAGATCCGCCAGCTGGGCGCTGAGACTGAGGTACAGCGTCTGCAGTTCGCCCCTGCTGGCCGCCGCCAGTTGCATGGCCGACAACTGACGGTTCTTCAGCTTGCCCCAGAAATCGAGTTCAAAACTGCTCTGGGCGGAGAAACGGTAGTTGTAGACCACGGCATCCTGGAAAAAACCAGGAACTTTCTCGCGACTGCCCTGTCCGCCCAAACCAAGGTCCGGCCAGCGGGCCCCGGCGGCGCTGCGCGTCACCGCCATCGCCTGCTCCAGACGGGCGAACGCCTGTTCCAGCTGCAGGTTGCCGGCAAACAGTCGCTCCATCAGGTCATCGAGCCGGGGATCGTCGAAGACCTGCCACCAGCGGTCGAGCGCCGGTCCGGCCGCCGCCGCGCCGGTCTCCTCGACAAACCGCACCGGCGGATCGACCGGCAGTGCCGCCCGGGTCGGCCGGTAGAAATTGCAGCCGGCCAACAGCAGACTGACCAGCAGCGGAAAAAGCGGCCATCTCATTCGGCAGCCTCCATCCCGGCAAGGGTATAGGCAAGCAGGATCTCGGACAGCCGCCCGGTGTCGAGTCGTGCCTCGACTCCCTCCGGCAATTGCCCGTGCCGGTCGTGACAGCGCATGACATGACTCAGGGAGCCGATGGCGAAATGCAGTCGCCAGAAGAGCAGCGTCCGGGAGATCCCGGGCAAGGACTGGTGCAGGGCCTCGAACAGCCGGAAGACGAACGGTCCCATCTGGCGCAGGAAGATGTCCCGTCCGACCCCCTCGGGTTCGGCCAGAATCCGTCCCACCAGGGTGATGAACCGCTCCGGACCCGCCCCCAGGTCGCACAGCCGGATGGTCGGCTCGATCAGGGCCCGCATCAGTTCACGCGGGTCGGGACGCCGCCCCTCCCGCCGGGCCCGGTCCAGTTCGTGCTCAAGCAGGGCCAGTCGCTGCCGGTTGAGCGGTGCCAGACGCCGTTCGATGACCGCCTCGAGCAGTTCTTCCTTGGAGCCGAAATGATAGTTGACCGCCGCCAGGTTGACCCCGGCCTGGCCGGTGATCATGCGCAGCGAGGTGGCATGAAAACCGTTGCGGGCGAACAGATCCTCGGCGGCGTCGAGAATCTTCGTTTTGGTGTCGGGCTGACTCATGGATCCATCCCTCTTCCGGAAAGGCTTTTCGGCCAGACTACATTCAAACGAACGTTTGAGTCAACCCGGCTTTTCCCCTTGCTTTTTGCCCGGCGAAATGTTTGATTTATTTGGTTTTCGTTCTTCACGCGCCGCGAAGGATCACACATCTCGATGAGCTTTTACCAGCATCTGAAGGAACTGCTGCGGGAAATGGACATCCGGGCGATGGGGCGGCCCCTGCTCCTCGCCTCCCTGGTCGGCGTCATCGCCGGTCTCGGCGCCGTCGCCTTTTCCGCCGGTGTTCACTGGTGTGACTCCTTCTTTATCACCCGTCTCGGCCAGTACCATCCTTTGCCCAAAGGGCTGGCCATGGACCAGATGGCACAGATGACCAGCCTGCGGACGGATTACCGCTGGTACCTCTTTCTGATCCCGGTCATCGGCGGGCTGGTCTCGGGTTTTCTGGTCTTTCGTTTCGCTCCCGAAGCCGAAGGGCACGGCACCGACGCCGCCATCGACGCCTACCACAACAAGGGCGGCATGATCCGCGGCCGGGTGCCGATCGTCAAGGGCCTGGCCTCGGTCATCACCATCGGCACCGGCGGCAGCGCCGGCAAGGAGGGTCCGGTCGCCCAGATCGGTGCCGGCTTCGGCTCCTGGCTGGCCGGCCGGCTGGGACTGGACACCGCCGAACGGCGGGTGCTGCTGCTGGCCGGCATGGCGGGCGGCATCGGCGCCACCTTCCGGGCCCCCCTCGGCGGTGCCCTGTTCGCCGTCGAGGTGCTCTACCAGGATCCCGACTTCGAGCACGAGGGCCTGATTCCGGCCATCATCTCCTCGATCGTCGCCTATTCGATCTTCGGCGCCGTCACCGGCTGGAAACCCCTGCTGGCGACCCCGGTCTTCGTCTTCGAGCATCCGAGCGAGATGTTCAGCTACCTGCTGCTCGGCATCTTCTGCGCCCTGTTCGGCCGTTTCTACGTCCGGGTCTTCTACGGCATCCAGGACCGGTTCCGGGCCATCCCGCTGCCGGCGATGGTCAAGCCGGCCATCGGCGGCCTGCTGGTCGGCCTGCTGGCCCTGCTGGTGCCGCAGGTGCTCGGCTCGGGCTACGGCATGGTGCAGGCGGCGCTCTACGGCAAACTCGCCATCGGCGTGATGCTGGTCGTCGCCCTGGCCAAGATCTTCGCCACCAGCTTCACCATCTCCTCCGGCGGCTCGGGCGGTGTCTTCGCCCCCTCCCTGGTCATCGGCGCCATGCTCGGCGGCAGCTTCGGCGCCATCATGGACAGCCTCTTCCCCGCCCTGGTGCAGGATCCGCGGGCCTATGTGCTGATCGGCATGGCCGGCTTCTTCGCCGGGGTTTCCAACACGCCGATCGCCACCCTGATCATGGTCTGCGAACTGACCGGCAACTACGCCCTGCTGGCGCCGCTGATGCTGGTCTGCGTCGTCGCCATGGTGGTCTTCCGCAAGAACACCATCTACTGCAAGCAGGTCGCCAACCGGACCGAATCCCCTGCCCATTACGGCGACTTCATCGTCGACGTGCTCGAGGGAATCCACGTCGCCGACCTGGCGGAACACGGCCGCAAGCCCCACACCATTCCGGAACACATGCCCCTGTCGGAGATCCTGAAAAGGATCGCCGACGCCGACGGCGCCTACTACCCGACCGTCGACAGCGACGGCAACATGACCGGAATCTTTTCGGTCAACGACATCCGGCGCATCCTGGCCGACGATCTGCCGCCGATGCTGGTGCTGGCCCGCGACATCGCCAACGCCAACGTCATCACCGCCCGTCCCGACGAGCCGCTGACCGACGTCATGCGCAAGATGAGCAGCCGCGGTCTGGAAGAGATTCCGGTGATGGACATCACCAACCCGCGCAAGGTGCACTTCATGCTCTCGCGCCGGGCGGTGCTGGCCCGCTACGCCGCCGAACTGGAAAAGAAGAAGAAGATCTACCG
>CAYTVY010000131.1:0-6656 GCA_964441925.1 uncultured Geothermobacter sp. | reverse complement strand
GAAGAGGCCGACGAAGAGGCCGACGAAGAGGCCGACGAAGAGGCCGACGAAGAGGCCGACGAAGAGGCCGACGAAGAGGCCGACGAAGAGGCCGACGAAGAGGCCGACGAAGAGGTGCCGGCCCGGCAGCCCGATTCGGGCGCGATGGCCGACCGGGCCGAGCCGGTGGCGGCGGATACCGGGGAAGGCGCGGTGGCCGAGGAGGTTCCGCCGGAAGAGCCGGCCAGTCTCTTTCAGCGCATGCGTCGGGGGCTGGCCAAGACCCAGGCCGGCCTGGTCGGCCGCATCGACGCCCTGCTGGGCGGTGGTGGCAAGGTCGATGCCGAGCTGATCGAGGAGCTGGAAGAGATCCTGATTACCGCCGATCTCGGTATGCAGACCACCCAGGCCCTGATTGCCGCCATCGAGCAGCGGCTGGCCGGTGACGATGCCGGGGACCCGCAACTGGTGCGTCAGGTCCTGCAGGAGGAGATGGCCCGCCGGCTGCAGGCGGTCGACACCCCCTTCGATCTCGAGCGGCCGGGGCCGCTGGTGGTCATGGTCGTCGGGGTCAACGGCGTCGGCAAGACGACCACCATCGGCAAGTTGGCCCATCTGTGGAGCGCCCGGGGCAAGAAGGTCCTGCTCGGTGCCGGGGACACCTTCCGGGCCGCCGCCGCCGACCAGCTCGAGGTCTGGGCCGGTCGGGCCGGTGTCGACATCGTGCGGCACGCCGAGGGAGCCGATCCCGCCGCCGTCGCCTTCGATGCGGCCAAGGCGGCGGTCGCCCGCAAGGCCGACATCCTGCTGCTCGATACCGCTGGCCGGCTGCATACCAAGGTCAACCTGATGGAGGAGCTGAAGAAGGTGCGGCGGGTGCTGGCCCGCGAGATCCCGCAGGCGCCGCACGAAACCCTGCTGGTGCTCGACGCCACTACCGGCCAGAACGCCCTGGTTCAGGCACGGCTGTTCAAGGAGGCGGTCGAGGTGACCGGCCTGGTGCTGACCAAGCTGGATGGAACGGCCCGCGGGGGGATCGTGGTTGCCATCGCCAACGATCTGCAGCTGCCGGTGCGTTTTGTCGGTATCGGCGAGGGAATCGAGGATTTGCGGCCCTTCGAGCCGGAGATGTTCGTCCGGGCGCTGTTTGAGAAATGAGAGCCGTCGTCAATTCGCTGTTGACTTGACCTGAGCAGTTACCTAAACTTTTCGTGAGCTTAAACCTGCCCGCTGCAAGGCAGGCGGGGCGGGAGGGTGTGATGGCGGACGTGGTCGCGCGTCTTGAAGCGGAGGTCGACCGGCTGATCGAACGCCACCGGGCGCTGCGGGAAGAATGTCGATGCCTGCGGGAGGAAAACCGGCTGTTGTACCGAGAGCGCAGTGAACTCGCCGCCGAAGTCGAGCGTATTCTGGCCCGGCTGGAACCCCTCCTCGACTGACGCTATTGCAGGGATCGCCGACGGCGGGAGAGACGACGGGTACGGGGGTGAAGCGTTCGGTTCAGGTGACCATTCTCGGCCAGCAGTACACGGTGCGCAGTGATGCTGCCCCGGAGCGGATTGCCGAGATTGCCGACTTCGTCAATGACCGGCTGAATGAAGTGGCGGCCCAGGCCCCCACTGCGGATACACACCAGATTACGATCCTGACCCTGCTCAATGTGGTCGAGGCCTATCTCGATCTGCTCGGCAGCCGGGAAGAGGCGGATAAGGACGACCGGCTCGAGCGGTTGCTGCATCGGGTCGAAGCGGCCTGCGGGGCAGAGTGAGGGCTGGGGCGCAGCGAGACGACACTCCTCGGGGAGTTTTCAGATAGATCGGAGCAGACTAGGTTCGCGTCTCCGGACGCTTATTCAGGTAAATCGCAGCGAGCACCGAGCGAAGCGGATTTTCTGGCGGATATGAGAGCAAACGAACAATCGCATCCGGAACGACTGTGCCGCGGCGGCGTTCAAGTGTCGCGCAGGAGAGTTGCCACAGAAATCCGCACCGCCTGACCAGCCAGCGACCTTCCGGCCCTGCCGGGCCATGTTCTGACCCTTCCTATCTGTGGCTTCCTCGGGGAACAGCCCGAAGGAGAGTCTCTGTTGTGCCCAAGCGCACTCTTCGATCGTTGTTGCTTGAGCGCCGCGCCGCTCTGGATGCCGACCGCCATGCACGTCACAGCCGGTTGGTACAGGAGCATCTTCTGGCCTCGCCGTATTTTCGGCAGGCCGGCTGTGTCGGGCTCTATTGGTCATTTCGCAACGAGGTGAGCACCGACCTGCTCTGCCGTCGGGCCTGGGCCGATGGCAAGCGGGTGGTTTATCCGCGGGTACGTGGTGAACATCTCGAGTTTCTGGATGTCGATCCCGACACCGATTGGGTCGTGGGGGATTTCGGCGTCAGGGAGCCGGTCGGCAACGGGGTGGTCGGATTGGCGTCGATCGAGCTGCTGGTGGTGCCGGGCGTGGTTTTCGATCGCGACGGGCATCGGCTGGGGTACGGTCGCGGGTATTATGATCGGGCACTGGCCGGCAGCGGTGAACGGCCGTTGCGGGTGGGGCTGGCTTTTGAACTGCAGGTTGTCGACCATGTGCCGCGCGAGGAGCACGATGTGCGGTTGCATGTTTTGGTGACCGAGGCCGGTGTGAGAGAATTCACCGAACCCGGTCGAGCGAGGGGACATTACGGCCCGCGGGCCGAAAACCGGAAACGGAGGAAGAGGTCTTGAAGATAGAATTGCTCATTTTTCTTCTGGCAGGCGGTGGACTTGTCGCCGGATTCGCCGCCGGCTACCTGCTGCGGCGGCAGATCGAAAAGTCGCGCGTATCGAGTGCTCGCCGGGACGCCGAACAGATCATCGAGGAAGGGCGCAAAGAGGCCGAGGCGATCCGCAAGGAGGCGGTGCTGCAAGCCAAGGATACGGTGCTGCAGGCCAAGACCGAGTGGGAGAAGGAAGCTCGTGAGCTGCGCCGGGAATTGCAGGGACAGGAACGGCGCCTGCAGCAACGGGAAGAGAATCTCGACCGCAAGCTGGCGCAACTCGATGTTCGGGGCGAGGAGCTCGATGCCCGGGACCGGGAACTGCAGAAGGCCCGGCAGCAACTCGATGCCATGCAACGGGATCTGGCGGACAAGATCGAAGAGCAGACGCGCCGTCTGGAACATGTCGCCGGCATGAGCGCCGAGGAGGCCAAGCAGGAGCTGATGCGCAACATGGAGAGTGAGGCGCGGCACGATGCCGCCAAGCGCATCAAGCAGATCGAGGATGAAGCCAGGGAGACGGCCGACAAGAAGGCGAAGGAGATCCTTGCCCTGGCGATTCAGCGCTATGCCGGGGATTTCGTCGCCGAAAAGACGGTCAGCGTGGTGCCGCTGCCGAGCGACGAGATGAAGGGGCGGATTATCGGCCGCGAGGGGCGCAACATCCGCGCCATCGAGGCGGCGACCGGCATCGACCTGATCATCGATGATACGCCGGAGGCGGTGATCATCTCCGGTTTCAACCCGGTGCGACGCGAGGTGGCCCGCCTCTCCCTCGAGAAACTGATCCAGGACGGGCGCATCCATCCGGCCCGGATCGAGGAAGTGGTGAAAAAGGCGGAAGACGAGGTCGACCAGGCGATCCGCGAGGCGGGCGAACAGGCGACCTTCGATGTCGGCGTGCACGGTATCCATCCGGAGATCGTCAAGCTGCTCGGGCGACTCAAGTACCGCACCAGCTACGGCCAGAACGTGCTGCAGCATTCGGTCGAGGTCGCCTTCCTCTGTGGCATCATGGCCGCCGAGCTCGGTCTCAACGTCAAGCAGGCCAAGCGGGCCGGGCTGCTGCACGACATCGGCAAGGCGGTCGACCACGAGATCGAGGGCTCGCACGCCGTCATCGGCGCCGACCTGGCGCGCAAGTACGGCGAGTCGCCGAAGATCGTGCATGCCCTGGCCGCCCACCACGAGGATGAGAAGCCGGCCACGCCGCTGGCCGTGCTGGTGCAGGCGGCGGATGCCCTTTCCGGTGCCCGGCCCGGTGCCCGGCGCGAAATGCTCGAGACCTACGTCAAGCGGCTGGAGGACCTCGAGCGCATCGGTACCAGCTTTCCCGGCTGCAGCAGCTGCTACGCCATTCAGGCCGGGCGCGAGATCCGGGTGATGGTGGCCAGCGAGGAGGTTTCCGATGCCCAGTCGGTGGTGTTGGCCAAGGAGATCGCGAAGAAGATCGAGGACGAGATGACCTATCCGGGACAGATCAAGGTGAACGTCATCCGGGAAACCCGCGCGGTGGAGTACGCCAAGTAAACAAGCAGATGCCTGCATGAGATCCCGGGGCCGCCGGCCGGCTTGTCCGGCCGGCGGCCCCGGGCGCGTAGGGCAGAATGATTCAGTAATGAACATACTCTTTATCGGTGATGTCGTCGGTCGGGTCGGCCGGCGGCTGGTGCAGCGGCTGCTGCCGCGTTTGGTCGACCGGCACCAGGTTGACCTGGTGGTGGCCAACGGTGAGAACGCGGCCGCCGGCTTCGGGTTGACGGCCGAGGTGGTGCGTGAGCTGTTCGATGCCGGGATCGATGTCTTGACCACCGGCAATCATGTCTGGGACAAGAAGGAGGTCTGCGGCTTTATCGATGACCGTCCCCGGGTGCTGCGGCCGGCCAACTATCCGGGGCAGGCGCCCGGGCGGGGCTGTGGCGTTTTCGCCACCAGTGCCGGCCACAAGGTCGGCATCATCAATCTGGAAGGGCGGGTCTTCATGAGTGCCCTCGACTGCCCCTTCCGCACCGTCGACCGGCTGGTGGAGGAGCTGCGCCGGCAGACGCCGGTGATTCTGGTCGACTTTCACGCCGAGGCGACCAGCGAAAAGGCGGCCATGGGGCACTATCTCGACGGCCGGGTGTCGCTGGTCGTCGGCACCCATACCCATGTGCCGACCGCCGACGCCCGCATTCTGCCGGGCGGGACGGCCTACCAGACCGACGCCGGCATGACCGGCAGTCGTGATTCGGTCATCGGTATCCGCAAGGAGCTGGCGATCGAAAAGTTTCTGACCCAGATGCCGGTCAAGTTCGACATTGCCAAGAAGGATCCCTGGCTCAACGCTACTCTCTGTACCATCGACGTTGAAACGGGCCGGGCGACCGACATCCGTATCATCCAGGAGCCGGGTGAATAAATCACGGGAAAGCATTGAGAGTCGAGGTTTCCATGAAGTCAGTCAGCGAACAGATGGCGGTCATCCGCCGTGGTGCGGTGGAGATTCTGGTGGAAAGCGAGTTGGAGGAGAAGCTTGCCAGGTCGATCGAAAGCGGCAAGCCGCTGCGGATCAAGGCCGGGTTCGACCCGACGGCACCTGATCTGCACGTGGGGCATACGGTGCTGATCCAGAAGCTGAAGCAGTTTCAGGATCTGGGCCACCAGGTCATCTTCCTGATCGGCGACTTCACCGGCATGATCGGCGATCCGACCGGCAAGAACGAGACCCGCAAGCCGCTGACCCGCGAGCAGGTGCTGGAAAACGCCGAAACCTATCGCGAGCAGGTGTTCAAGATTCTCGACCCGGACAAGACGGAAATCGCCTTCAACAGCACCTGGATGGGCAAGATGTCCTCCTCGGAGATGATCACCCTGGCTTCGCGCTATACGGTGGCGCGCATGCTGGAGCGGGACGATTTTCACAAGCGGTTCACCAGCCGGCAGCCGATCGCCATCCACGAATTTCTCTATCCCTTGGTGCAGGGATACGATTCGGTCGCCCTGGAGGCGGACGTCGAGCTGGGCGGGACCGACCAGAAGTTCAACCTGCTGGTCGGCCGCGAGCTGCAGAAACAGGTCGGTCAGCGGCCGCAGACGGTGCTGACCATGCCGCTGCTCGAAGGGCTGGACGGTGTCAACAAGATGAGCAAGTCGCTCGGCAACTACATCGGCATCACCGAGCCGCCAAAAGAAATCTACGGCAAGGCCATGAGTATCTCCGACGAGCTGATGGTCCGTTACTACGAGCTGCTTTCCGACGTCGACCTCGCCACCCTGGAGCGGGTCCGTCGCGGGGTGGCCGGCGAGGAGGGCGGCATGCACCCCATGGAAGCGAAAAAGGCACTGGCACATGAGCTGGTGGCCCGGTTCCACGGTCGGGCGGCGGCCGACCGGGCGGCCGAGGAATTTATCCAGCAGTTCCGGCAGAAGGAGATTCCGGATGACATTCCGGAAATCGCAGCTGCGGCCGGCGACAAGGTCTGGATCTGCAAGCTGCTGGTCGATGCCGGACTGGTCTCCTCCAATGGTGAGGCGCGTCGCATGGTGAAGCAGGGAGGCGTGCGCATCGACGGCGAGAAGATCAGCGATGCGAACCTGGAGATCGGGCTGGATGCGCCCCTTGTCCTGCAGGTCGGCAAGCGGCGTTTCGCCCGCGTGATCCCCGCCTGAAGCCGGCTTTGCGGGCCGGGTTTGCCAGGGGGCGAAAAAAGTCTGCAAAAGGGTGTTGACAGCTCAGGTCCGATCGATTATAAATCACAACCCGTCGCCGCGATGCGAGCCGCTTGGGCCGGCGCCGCGACAAGCGAAAAAAGCCTGAAGCTGAAAAATTTGTGCTTGACAGTTCGGGTCGATTTCGCTAACTTCAGTCTTCGCTGCCAACGGACAGAACGGTGGCGCGCGAAGCTGAGAGCTTGGTCTTTGAAAACTGAATAGCAGACGCTTGAGATGGTT
>CAYTVY010000130.1:1775-6785 GCA_964441925.1 uncultured Geothermobacter sp. | reverse complement strand
GCTCCTGCTGCTCCTGCTGCTGCCGACCGCTGCCGGCGCCGGGGAGAAGAAGACGCCGGACGACCGGCCGCCGCCGGCCGACGAAACACAACTGACCGAGGAAGACAAGAAGGTGATCGCCCAGATCGAACTGCTGGAACTGCTCGACCTGCTGCAAGACCTCGAGACCGTCCAGGCTCTGGAGGAGGGCAAACAATGAAGAGAATCCGGATTCTGTGCATCCTGCTGGCGGCCCTGCTCGTCACCGTATCGCCGGCGGCCGCCGGCGATACGGCCGGTGCGCCCCCCCAACTCACCGACACCACGTCCCCGGCCTTTCGCCAGGCACTGAAGCGCTGGCAGCAGCTCTCCCCGGAGCAGAAGGAGCTGCTGCGCCAGCGCTACCGCCAGTTCAAGCAACTGCCGCCGGAACGTCAGCAGCAGATTCGCCAGCGCCTGCAGTGGCTGCGCCGGCAACCGCCGGAAAAACGCCGGCAACTGCTGAAGCGCTTCGAACGTTTCCGTCGGCTGCCGCCGGAAAAGCAGGAAAAACTGCGCCGGCTCTACCGGCGTTTCCAGTCACTGCCCACCGAGCAGCGGCAACAGTTGCGCAAGGAACTGCGGCAGCTGCGCAAACTGCCCCCCGAACAGCGGCGGCACCGCCGCCAGGAGCTGCGCCGCCGCTACTTCAACCGGCCAAGGCACAGATGAAAAAGGGCGCTGCCGATACCTGGCAGCGCCCCCCGGAAGGCACCCGGTGCCCACAACGGCACCGGGCAGAAAAAGCTACGCGTGAAACTCAGCCGCCACCGTCGGCGGGAATTTCAAACTCGTAACCGCAGGACGGACACTTGACCCGAGACTTCCCTTCCATTCCCGTCGTCGCGCATCCGGCAAGCAGCACAACCAGCCAGCCAGCCAACGCCAACCATGCAACTCGTTTCATCATCGTTCGTCTCTCCTCTTTTTTGGTTGGTGGTTGAAATTCCTTGCCGCCCGATTCAGCGGACCCGACAAGTCTAACCTGTTTCTGGCGATTTTCCAGACCGTCCGTTCTCCGGACGTTACAAGTCTAACCTATTTCTGGCGATTTTCCAGATTGTCGCCTGAATCAGTGGGTTTCTGTTGGATGGAGAGTGCAAGTGCTTGGTGTGCATGAGATTTCCAAAAATCTGAAGCGCACCCATAGGTTCGCTGGTGATTTTTGGAGACCTCAGGCAGATCAACGACTTGTGCTATCCGCCGACGTGAAGCTCACTGATTCAGGTGTCGGTCTCGCGGCAGGAAATTCATCCTCCAGAGCAGGACGACGTCAGCGGCCGCTCTCTCCCTTGCGAACCAGGATCACCAGCCCCGACGACGGCTTGCGGAACAGGCTCCGTTTCTGATAGACGACCGCCGCCAGCACCGCCGGCTTGCCGCCGGGCAGGGAGAACGGAGCGAAATCGACGATCATGCCGCCCAGTGGCCGGCTGCGGCTCAGCTCGTCGAGGGTGGCGCCGTTCCAGGCCAGTTCGACCAGGCGGCCGTTGCTGTAGACCGGATTGTTCCGGAACAGTCCCGATCCGTCATGCTGGGCGACCAGCAGGGTTCCCCATGCCGTCCGTTCGACCCGGGAACGGAAAAAGTAGGTTTCGAAATCGTCCGTGTTGCGCGCTCCCGGCTGCGGAATGCGGATTCCCTTGTTCGAACCGCCAAAGGTATCGGCACTCTCCCACACGGTCCGCCCCTGGTCGTTCGCCACCCGCAGGTGATCCTGGTCGGTCAGCGAAACCTGCCAGACCGCGCCGGCCGCATCGGCAATCGTCGTCACCCCGTAGGGCTGACTGACCCGGGCGAACCGGCAGGGCGTCCTGACCAGCCGTCCGTCGGCCAGCTTCAGCCGATAGAACTGCGGCCGGGACTCGAGAAAGGCCCCGTCGTCGATGCCGATCAGCACCGGCTCCCCCTGCACCGGCCGGAACACCCGCAGCAGCATGGGGGTTTCGGTGATGACCTGCAGCCGCCCCCCGGCATAGCGCAGCACCCGGGCCTGGGCCCGGTTGTCCGCCACGGCCGAGACGATGACCTCCTGCCGGCCGTCGCCATCGAGGTCGAGGGTGGAGATGTCGAGCACCTGCCGCCAGCCGCGGCTATCGTAACGGGCCTGCATCCGCCACTGTCCGTCTTCCAGGTGGCCGACCTGCAGCCCGCGGTCGACGGCGAGCAGAATCTCGTCCCGGCCGTCCCGGTCGAGGTCACTGACCTGCAGCGCCTCGATCTCGTCGGGCAGCGACAGGGGAATCCGCCGGATCGACCAGGCATCCCCGGTCCCGGCGGCCGGCGCAGGGGCTGCCGGCGCCGGCGCGACGGCCGGCGTCGCCGACGGCTCCGCCTCCTGCATGGCCCCCCGCTGCAGAAAGAGGATGCGCTGCTTTTGGTCGAGCAGCGTCAGCCGGTCGGCGGCATAGCGGACCAGCAGCGTGGGCCGGTTGGGGTCCAGCTTCGGCATGCTTCCCGCCCGATAGTCCTGCCACTGCAGATGCGGCAGCCTTTTCTGCAGCCGGCGGTAAACGGCGAAGCCGTCCCCCGTGCTGTCCACGAAATAGACCGGCAGGTTCGCGAACCGCCGGACCCGGGTTCCCTCGGCCGGCGGACCGGCCGTGCCCAGGAGCCGGCAGTAACTGAGGTTCGCCTTCACCCGGGTGACCACCAGGTAGCCACCATACTCGGTCAGGGTGTCGAGAACCTGGCCGGTCTGGGGATGTCGCAGCTGTTTTTCCTCTTTCACCACCGCCAGCACGTCGCCGGGGGCGATGCGGTCCGCCGAACCCTTGTCGATCAGCACCCCCGACTCGACCGGCATGATCACCGTCGCCGTCAGCGGCGCCAAAAATGCCACCAGCCCGTCCACCGGGTCGGCGCCGGCCAGGCCGGGCGACAACAGAAAGACCATACTGCAAACAACTGCGACCAGATATCTCATGCGTTCACTCCTGCACCGCCGGTCCCAACGCCGGCGGCATAATACGTTCGATCTTCCATCTCCACAGCGTCCCGGGCACCATCCGCCCGGGAAGGACGTCCCCCCCCCAAAGAACGATGGGGGCCGACCTGACGGCCGGCCCCCATTCTGGCACAGAATCCGATTTCGGCAAAGCGGTGCGAGCCGCCGGACCGAAAATCAGAAGGACAGCGTCGCCTTGAGGTAGACCTCGTAGGGATCGTCGATGTCGGTGGCCGCATCGTTCGCCGCGGTACCGCCACCATTCTTGTCGTAGAAGTCACCCAAAAAGGCGTAGGCGCCGTTGAGCGACAGGTCGAGGTTGTCGGCGAACTTGTAGGACGCGCGCAGATAGACCTCGGTGCCGAGCTCGGTGCCGGCGCGGTCGGTCCGGGGATCGTTGGCCGCCAGCTTGTCCTCGAGGGAGGCGAAGTAGCCGACGCCGCCCTTCAGGGTGAGGTTCTTCATCTGGGTCGGCATGTAGGAGGCGGTGACCACGAAGCTGGTCAGACCGTAACCGGCCCAGGCGGCGTCGGTCATGGCGAAGCCGTACTGGCCGACGCTGTTCCAGGCGATGTCCGGGGTGAAGATCATGAAACCGTCGGTGGCGAAGGCAAAGGTCTCAGTGGCCACCGGATTGACGACGAAGTTGGCGTCGCCGTCGGTCAGATCGTCGTCACCGGAGAAGTAGGTCCCGGCGACGTTCAGCTTGAAGCAGCCGAAGCTGCTCGACAGCCGCACCCGGCCGGCGAAGCCCGTGACGTCGAGATCCTCGGTCAGGGTGGTCGAGGTGTCGTTGTTGATGCTGTCGACGGTGCCGACATTGGCGTTGAACCAGCCGCTCAGCACGACGTTCTCGAAGCGGACCTCGGCGTTGCCGCCGAGATAGTGCAGGTCCATGTTGCCGCGGTTGGCGGTCCAGTCGCCACCACCGGCATTGAAATTCAGCACAGCCTGGATGTCGGCGGTGCCGAAGAAGGTGCCGTAGGCCTGGCTGCCCTCGTTCTGGTAGTAGTAGTAGTCGACACCGAACTTGAGGTTGGCCGAGGGCTTGAAGCCGGCCTGCAGGGCCCAGAGGGTGACGTCGTCGGCCAGCCCGCTCGAGACGCCGTCGGCCAGCTTGAACCAGCCGGCGGTCAGGTTGACGCCGTCAAACCTGTTGGTGTACTTGACACCGGCCATGTCGGCGGCGAAGAAGGTGTAGTCGTAGTTGTCCTCGAACCCCTGCAGGCCGACGCGGAAGGCGGCGTTGGAATCGGGCACCTTGACGTCGATGTAGAGGTTCTTGGTTTCCAGGTTGGTGGTGTCGGCGCCGATACCGCCACCGTCGTTGCGGCCGGAATTGGAGTACTGCTCGTCACCCCACTGCATGTCGACCTCGGTGTAGTAGACGAAGGAGAGATAGTCGTTGACCTTGGAGCTCAGCTTCAGCCGCAGCCGCTGGTCGACCAGGTTCTGGGTGTTGGCGTTGTCCTCCAGGGTACCGATGTAGTTGTTGGTGGCGGAGAAGTTGTTGGCGATACCGCGGACGTTGTAGAAACCGCTCAGCTTGGTTTCCAGGGCCAGGGCCGGGGTCGCCAGCAGGGCAGCCATGGCCAGGGCCAGCAGAAGTTTGCCTGTCTTGCTCAATGTTGCCTCCTTGAAAAAAAAATGATTTCGTCGTTCGGCGCGGCACCACACCGCGCCCATCAAATTGTCTTCACAAGACCGGTACGGCCTTGCCTCTGCCTGAACCAGTGGGTTTGCGCCGGATGAAACCTGCGCCATTCGCCGGTGACAAGCTCACGGATTCAGGCTCTGGTTACCGTCCCTGGCCGGGCATCTCGAATTCGTAGCCGCAGGCCGGACACTTGACGCGGGTCTTGCCGGCATCGGCCTTCTTGACGCAGGCGGACAGGGAGAGGGCCATCAGCCCGACAACAACCAGAATCAACAGCTTTTTCATAGACACCTCCTCGATATAGGGTTGGACAAAACGCAAATTGCGCCTGAATCTAGCAAAAGACGTCTTTTTTGACAATATCAAAAAACGTTTTACGCACTTTTCC
>CAYTVY010000130.1:0-1675 GCA_964441925.1 uncultured Geothermobacter sp. | reverse complement strand
AACACATGTGTTGAAAGGAGGCACGAAATGAAGGCACTAAGGGTTCTGGGGATCGCTTTGCTGGTCTGCCTGCTGGCCTCGCCGGCGCTGGCGGAAATCAAGTTTTTCGGCACCGCCAAGATCAAGCCGACCTACTACAGCAACTTCGACTTTGACGACAGCAAGCCCGATGCACCGGCCCTCAACGAGGGCGGCTGGGCCTCCGGTGAGCACATCCGCGGCGAGCTGCGTCTCGGCTGGAAGGCCAGCGGCGAAAAGTGGCGGGTGAAGATGATCACCGAAGCCGACGTCATCTACGACAAGAACAACGGCGACCGCTCCTTCTATGTCGGCGCCACCAGCGGCAACGTGCCGAATGCCGGCGGCGAGTTCGGCATCGAGCGGGCCGAGATGGGCTACACCTTCAACGAGGCGCTCGACCTGTCCACCGGCTGGGACATCCGCTATCTCGACCTGAAGTCGGGCGGCCTGCTCTACGGCGATGACCATCCCTTCATCGGCCTGCGCGGCAAGCTGGGCGCCACCACCAAGTACGAGCTGCTCTACCTGGCCATCCAGAACCTCGACATTCCCGGCACTTCCGATGCGCCGACCACCAA
The DNA here is from genome assembly GCA_964441925.1 of uncultured Geothermobacter sp. Lineage (GTDB taxonomy): Bacteria > Desulfobacterota > Desulfuromonadia > Desulfuromonadales > Geothermobacteraceae > Geothermobacter. The sequence continues at coordinate 1,076 of CAYTVY010000130.1, read as the reverse complement.
CGACTGGCGGGTCTACAGCCTGAAGCTCGAGCAGAAGCTGGAGTTCGGCGCCGCCGGTGCCATCACCGTCAACCCGCTGGTCGCCTACAGCGACAACCAGAAAGCCGACGCCAAGGTGCTGTACTACGGCGTCGAGTCCCTGGGCGAACTCGGCCCGGTGAAGACCTCCTTCGAGGTGATCCTCGCCGACGGCGAGTTCGGCACCCTCAACAACAACAAGGACATCAGCTCCTGGGCGCTGTTCGCCGGCATCGAGCTGCCGGTCAACGAGATGTTCAACCCCTATGTCGCCTACCGCTTCACCCAGGGTGACGCCGACAAGAATGACAACGATGTCGAGGGCTTCGTCGGCATCACCGACATCGGCCGTTTCACCCCGATGATGGGCATGGACGGCAACATCCTGGGCGAGCACCTCGCCTCCGGCGCCAGCCCCTACGGCGCCTCCCTCTATGCCTACGCTCCCGAGCGGGCCGGCGGCGGCGACGTCTACGGCGGCATCGGCAACGGCGGCTCCGGCAACAACCCGGGCCAGAGCCTGATCGCCTTCGGCAGCAAGGGCACCCTGGCGCCCAAGCTCTCCTACAAGGCCCAGGCCTTCCTGATCTGGTACGACGACACCTCCAACCTGACCAATGTCAAGAACCCCGGCCAGAAGGTCGACGACTACGCCGGCACCACCTTCGACCTGCAGCTGAAATACGCCTTCAGCAAGAATTTCGCCATCGACAACATCTTCTCGGCCTTCGTTCCCGGCGACGGCATCGAAGACCAGGTGGGCGCCGACGACACCGCCTACGTCAACATGCTGACCTTTGCCTGGACCTACTGAGAAGGTTCCAGTGCCATGCCAGCCAAAAAGGGGCACCTTCGGGTGCCCCTTTTTGCCGGGCACCATGAAACGGAGGGCTGACAACCAACCGCCTTTCGGGCAGAATGGAATTATCCTGAATCAATGAGCTTGTCACCGGCGAATAGCGCAAGCCATTTTCATCACGCCGTAATCTGCGATGAAGGCGGATGACCTGCCTGTGCTTCCCAAAAATCACCGGCGAACCTATGGGTGCGCCTTAGAT
>CAYTVY010000129.1:0-6873 GCA_964441925.1 uncultured Geothermobacter sp. | reverse complement strand
CAAGTGAGTTTCCAAGCCTTCTATTTTTCGATTAAACTGTGAGACAGCAGTGGGTTTACAGTTGACGCAATCTAACAATCTGATCGATTGATGGTCGCGGAAAAAACTGGCGCGTCCACAATGAGATTGACAATGACCAACATTCTTTTGCTTCTGATTCTTGTGGCTGTGCTCGCTGGTTTTGGCTTTCTAGTGCCGATTCTTTGGGGGCTTGCTGGCATAGTTGCTTTGTTGGTTTTGGTTAATGTTCTGTGTGCTGCTGTGCCTGTAGTAGGTAACATTTTTGACGCCATAGAGAACTATCTAGGTCGAATATTTGCTCCAGTTCAGAAGTTGTTAGTTGCTTTTTGGGGAAACGATATTATTCAATGGTGCCTGATTTTAGGTGCACTAAGTTTTCCTATATGGTTCTATTTTGTCACATGGAATAGAGTATATTTAGTTATAGCATTAGTTCCAGCTCTTGCGTCTTTTGTTAAGGCGGTTAGTCTGTGGGACACAATTGTAATTAAGAAAAAATACAAAATTAGTAGATTCAATTCGCAACAATCAACAATGCGCAACAAAGAAGAATAACGAACAACAAAAGAAAGAGGTAAGGTTTGACAACTTGACAAAATCCTCCCGGTAAGGGTTTGTCCTCTGGATGCAGCAGGTTCTTTTGCCGATTATTTGCACGAATTCCGGGGACATAATACCATTTTCGGCCATCACAAGGTTGATTTAACAAGTGTACCACCCGAGAGGTGAAGCCACTGGCGAATTCCGCATCCCGAAAATGTGAGGGCCGAAAACACGGTCCACCGTCTCCCGCCATTATCGGCAGTGTAAATGAGGGTGACAGCGACCTGGCTGTCACCCTGTTTCGGCATCCGCTCCAATCTCCTGTCATATCAGTATCTTACCTTTTTGCAGCATTGTAGAACGACGTTTGGCATCTTCCTTGCCATTTCCTTGATGCGTTGATTCCGTCGTTTGTTCCGGTCCGAATCCGCGCTCGTACCGGGCGGGTTCGCCGTGACGGTATTTCAGTGAGGGAAAGGGGAATAGCCATGAAGATGTCAGCACATGCCTACGACAATATGCCGGTCAACCTGCATGGCCCGAACATGCGCGACTACGAGGAAACGGTTGCCGGTTACCAGCTGCACGTTCCCGAGTTCTTCAACTACGGTTTCGACGTCATCGACCGCTGGGCCCAGGACCGCACCAAGCTGGCGCTGGTGTGGGCGGATCGCAGCGGCGAGGAGATCCGCAAGTACAGCTTCTACGATCTGCAGTGCCTTTCGAACCGGTTCGCCAACACCCTGCGCGGGCTCGGCTTCAAGAAGGGCGACCGCCTGTTCGTGATGGTGCCGCGGCTGGTGGAGTGGTACGCGGTGATGCTCGGCAGCATCAAGCTGGGGGTGATTCCCCTGCCGGCGCCGAACATCCTGGTGCCCAAGGATATCGAATACCGGATCAACCAGGCCGAGGCGGTCGGAGCCGTGGTCTGGCACGAGAATGCCGACAAGCTGGAGGCGGCCAAGGGGAATTGCCCGGGTTTGCAGCATCTGATCAGCCTCGGCGCCGAGCGGGAGGGTTGGCAGTCCTTCTCCGGGCTGATGGCGCAGGCGTCGCCGCGGCTTTCACGGGAAGAGGTGGAGCCGACCCGCTCCGACGACGTGATGCTGATCTACTTCACCTCCGGCACCACCAGGTTCCCGAAGATGGTGCCGCACACCCAGGCCTCCTACGGCATCGGCCACATCATCACCGCCAAGTTCTGGCAGGATCTCAAGCCGACCGACCTGCACTGGACCCTCTCCGACACCGGCTGGGCCAAGGCGGCCTGGGGCAAGCTGTTCGGCCAGTGGCAGATCGGCTGCGCCGTGATGGTGCATGACGCCGATCCGAAGTTCGACGCCAAGACTCACCTGAAACTGCTGGAGACGTGCGGCGTGACCACCTTCTGCGCCCCGCCGACCGTCTACCGGATGCTGGTTCTGGAGGATCTGAGCCAGTACGATCTCTCCGGCATTCGCCACTCGCTGGCCGCCGGCGAGCCGCTCAATCCCGAGATCATCCGGGTCTGGAAGGAGCACACCGGCACCACCATCTACGACGGGTTCGGCCAGACCGAATCGGTCAACCTGATCGCCAACTATCCCTGCATGGAGATCCGCCCCGGCTCGATGGGCAAGCCGACGCCGGGTTTCGTGGTCGAGCTGATCGACGACGACGGCAACCCGGTGCCGCAGGGCGAGGAAGGCAACATCGCCGTCAAGGTCAAGCCCGAACCGCCGGTCGGGCTGCTGCAGGAGTACTGGCGCAACGAGGAGGCGACCCGCGAGTCCTTCATCGGTGACTGGTACTACACCGGGGACAGGGCCTACAAGGACGAGGACGGCTATTTCTGGTTCGTCGGCCGGGCCGATGACGTGATCAACGCCTCCGGTTACCGCATCGGCCCCTTCGAGGTCGAGAGCGCCCTGCAGAGCCATCCGGCGGTGGCCGAGAGCGCCGTGGTCGGCTCGCCCGACCCGCTGCGCGGCACCATCGTCAAGGCCTTTGTCATTCTCGCCCCCGGCTTCACGCCGGGCGAAGAGCTGGTGAAGGAGCTGCAGGAGCATGTCAAAACGGAAACCGCTCCCTACAAGTATCCGCGGGAAATCGAATTCGTGACCGAGCTGCCGAAGACCATTTCCGGCAAGATTCGCCGGGTCGAGCTGCGGCAGCGGGAAGAAGAGCGCAAACGACAGAACGGCTGACGAAAAACCCGGCGGCCTGGGCGGCCAGGCCGCGACCCGACGACCATCCATTGTACGCATGACTGTTTCCTCCTCCCCTCAGGGTCCCCGACCCAGTCGGTAACCGTGGGTTGGCCGTCTCCCGCCCCGGGGAGACGGCCTTTTTTTCCCAGGGGGCGGTTCTTTTGCGCCATCTCTTCGTTGGCCCCCTCTTCGCTTGTGCGGCGTACCGCACGGGTACGCCTCCGCACTCATCGGCGGCCGCCTCGACCTGACACAAAACTCCTCGCCCCGGAACGGGCCGGGTGAGTGGGCGCCGGTTCCTCAGACGGCGTTTTCCCCAGGGGGCGGTTCTTTTGCGCCATCTCTTCGTTGGCTGCCTCGCCCCTGAACGGGCCGGGGGGGACGGGTTTTCCCCTTTTCCGCTCCGGCACTTTCTGGCACCATGGGGACCATGTCGCGTCCCGTCCTGTTGAGTTTCGAACTGACCGCCGAAACCTGGCGGCGTTTTCTCGAGGCGCACTATGCCTGTGACCGCTCGCTGAAGTGGCGCTACCTGTGGGGGGTGTGCTGTATCGTCATCGGCTGTCTCGGCTTCGGGGGCTTCTATCCGTCGCGCCTGCTGGCGGTGCTGCTGCTGGCCACCGGTTTCTGGGGGGTGCTGTCGAAGCCACTGCTGATCGGCCGCTCGCTGCGCCGGGCACGGCGGCACCCGTTTTTCGGGCGCGAGCTGACGGTCGTCGCCGGCCCGGAAGAGCTGGCCGTGCGCAGCGGCACCGAGGGGTACAGCCAGCCCTGGGACAACTTTGCCGGTTATCGCCTGCTCGATCCCGGCCTGCTGCTCTATCATGATCACGACGCCTTTTTCTTCATTCCCGCGCAGGCGATGTCGGCGGGCGACCGCCGGAAGATCCGGGACTATCTCGAAGCCGCCGGCGTGTCCAGCTGGTGAGAGGCGGGGCGGCGCCTTTTCTTCTGGTTTCGCAGAGTGAACTTCTGTATCCTTGGGCGGGTCATGAACGCATTCCGTTCCGTCTTTTCCGATGAAACCGCATGGCAAGCCCTGTTGACGCGCCCCTGACCTTTTCCCGCATCTTCCGTTTCTGGTCGCCGTTGGCCCTGACCTGGCTGCTGATGGCGGTCGAGGGGCCACTGCTGGCGGCGCTGATCGCCCGGATGGATGCGCCGGTGCCGAACCTGGCGGCCTTCGGTGTCTCCTACGCCTTTGCCCTGGTGGCCGAGGCGCCGGTGATCATGCTGATGAGCGCCGTGACGGCCCTGTGCCGCGACCGTCTCTCCTGCCGGCGGCTGTGGGTCTTTACCCTGGCGCTCAGCGGCGCCGTCACCCTGCTGATGCTGCTGTTGCTGCTGCCGCCGGTCTTTCATCTGGTGGTCGAGCGGGGTGTCGGCCTGCCACCGGCGATTGCCCGGCCGACCTGGCTGGCTCTCTGCTGGCTGCTCCCCTGGCCGGGCGCCATCGGCCTGCGCCGTTTCTATCAGGGCGTGCTGATTGCCGACGGCCGGACCCGGCGGGTGACGGTTGGCACCCTGGCGCGGGTCGGGCTGATGGCACTGTCCGGCTCGCTGCTGGCGTTTTGCGGCCCGCTGCCCGGCGCCGCCGCCGGCGGGCTGGCCCTTTCCGCCGGGGTGCTGGCGGAGATGCTGGTGGCGCGGCGGCTGGCCCGTCCGTCGCTCCGGCGGCTGGCGCAGCGGCCGGCCGAGGGCGAAGTGCCCGGCTACCGCGCCATCGGACGTTTCTATCTGCCGCTGGCCATGACGCCGCTCATCGCCCTGAGCGTGCAGCCGGTCGTGACCTTCTTTCTCGGCCGGGGACAGAATGCCATCGAGTCGCTGGCGGTGCTGCCGGTGCTTTACGGGTTGACCTTCATCTTCCGGGCCCTGGGGTTGTCCTACCAGGAGGCGGCCATCGCCCTGGTCGGCCGCGGTCTGGAGCATCGCCGGGAGGCGGGCCACTTCGCCCTCGGCCTGGGCCTGGCCTGCGTCGCCATGCTGGGGCTGATCGCTCTGACGCCGCTGGCCGATGTCTGGCTGCGGGGCGTCTCCGGGCTGGCGCCGGAACTGGCGCGTTTTGCCCGCTGGCCGCTGGCGATGATGGTGCTGCTGCCGGGGCTGACGGTCTGGATCACCTGGCAGCGCTCGCTGCTGGTGCTGGCGGGGCGGACGACGCCGGTGTCCATTGCCACCGCGGTGGAGGCGGCGGCGATTCTGCTGCTGCTCGCCCTGCTGATTCCCCGGCTTGCCTGGCCGGGCATCCAGATTGCCGCCCTGGCCCTGGTGACGGGGCGGCTGCTGGCCATCCTCTATCTGCTGCCGTACTGTCGTCGAGGGAGGCTGCTGTCATGAAGGAGGGGACGACCCGTAGCACCGGTGTCCTGTTTGTTCTCGGTGCCGCCCTGCTCTGGGGAACGACCGGCACCGCCCAGGCTTTCGCCCCCGCCGGGTTCGACTCCACGGTGATCGGTGCCCTGCGGCTGCTGATCGGCGGAGCGGCGCTGTTGCTGCTGGCGGGTTGCCGCGGCGAGATCGCTCCGCTGAGGGAATGGCGGCTCAAGCCGCTGCTGCTGGCCGGGCTGTTCACCGCCGGTTACCAGCTCTGCTTCTTCGCTGCCGTGGCCCGTACCGGGGTGGCGGTGGGAACCATCGTCGGCATCGGCTCCTCACCCATCGCCGCCGGGCTGCTCGGGCTGCTGTTCCGGGGAGAGAGGCCGTCGCGGCGCTGGCTGCTGGCCACCGTGCTGGCGATTGCCGGCTGCACCCTGCTCGGACTGGGGGACGGCCGGGTGCGGGTCGATCCGCTCGGAATCGCGCTGGCCCTGGGCGCCGGGGCCTCCTATGCCGCCTATACCCTGGCGATCAAGGGTCTGCTGGACGAACATTCACCCAACGCGGTGATGGCGCTGGTGGTCTGTGTCGGGGCGCTGCTGATGTCCCCGCTGCTGTTTGGCCGGGATCTCGGCTGGCTGCTGCAGCCGCGGGCGATTGCCGTGGTCCTCCATCTCGGACTGGCGACCATGGCGCTCTCCTACTGGCTGTTTGCCCGGGGATTGCAGCTGGTGCCGGTGGCCACGGCGGTCACCCTGTCGCTGGCCGAGCCGATGACCGCCAGCATGCTGGGCATCTTCGTGCTCGGCGAAGTGCTTTCCCTGCGGGCGTTCGGCGGCATCGGCCTGATCTTCACCGGCCTGCTGCTGCTGGCGCTGCCGGTCGGGATGGTGCGTTTCGGGAGGGGACGGTGATGAAAAACCAGCGCAAGGCGATGGTCTACGGGCTGGTGACGGTGCTGCTCTGGTCGACGGTGGCCTCGGCGTTCAAGCTTTCCCTGCGTCACCTCGAACCGGCGCACCTGCTGCTCTATTCCGGTGCCTTTTCCACCCTGCTGCTGGCGGCGATCCTGGCGGTCCAGGGCCGCCTCGGCCAGATTTTCCGCTGCACGCCGCGCGAATACGGCATGTCGCTGCTGCTCGGCCTGCTCAATCCCTTTCTCTACTACCTGGTGCTGTTCCGGGCCTACGACCTGCTGCCGGCCCAGCAGGCCCAGCCGCTCAACTACACCTGGGCGATCACCCTCAGCCTGCTGGCCGTGCCACTGCTGGGCCAGCGGTTCAAGTGGCGGGAGTTCGCCGCCCTGCTGCTCGGCTACGGCGGCGTGGTCGTCATTGCCACCGAGGGGGATCCGTTCGGGCTGCATTTCACCAGTCCGCCGGGGGTGGCGCTGGCTCTCGCCAGCACGGTGATCTGGGCTCTCTACTGGATCTTCAACACCCGTGACAGGCGTGACCCGGTGGTGGCGCTGCTGGTCAATTTTCTGTTCAGTTTTCCCTTCGTGCTCGGCTACTGCCTGCTGTTCACCGAGCTGTCCCGGCCGCCGTTGCCGGGGCTGCTCGGTGCCGCTTACGTCGGTTTCTTCGAGATGGGGGCCTGTTTCGTCCTCTGGCTGCTGGCGATGAAACAGGCCGAGAGCACGGCGAAGATCAGCAACCTGATCTTCCTTTCGCCCTTCCTGTCGCTGGTGCTGATTCACTTTCTGGTCGGAGAACAGATACTGCCCTCGACCCTGGCCGGGCTGGGGCTGATCGTCGCCGGACTGCTGGTGCAGCAGGGAAGGATGGGGGGCGAGAGGCGG
>CAYTVY010000128.1:0-6926 GCA_964441925.1 uncultured Geothermobacter sp. | reverse complement strand
TCGGTGCCATTCCGACCGGGGTGATTCTCGCCCGGCTGGCGGGCATCGAGGATATCCGCAAGGTGGGCAGCGGCAATATCGGCGCCACCAACGTCTACCGTACCGCCGGCCGCAAGCTCGGCGTCCTTACCCTGCTCGGCGACGCCCTGAAGGGACTGCTGCCGGTGCTGGCCGTGCAGCTGACCGGCCGCTTCACCCCCGAGGTGATCGCCCTGGTGGCGGCGGCGGCCTTTCTCGGCCACTGCTATCCGGTCTACCTCGGCTTCAAGGGCGGCAAGGGGGTGGCCACCGCTCTCGGCATCCTGCTGGTGCTCTCCCCCCTGACGGTGCTGGTCGCCTTCGTCCTCTTCGCCCTGCTGCTGTGGCGGTTCCGCTACGTCTCGCTCGGCTCCATCTCCGCCGCCGCCAGCGCTCCCCTGACGGTGCTGCTGTCCGGCGGGGCCACGGCCACCTTCGCCGTCACCCTCTTCATCGCCGCCCTGATCATCTGGCGGCACCGGGCCAACATCGACCGTCTGCTCAAGGGAACGGAAAACAGGTTCCGGGCCTGAGCAAAAGCTGGGAACGATTCCGGCTTCCGAAACGCCGGCCGCCACCATGCGCCCCGCCGCCCGGCACCGATCGATTGACCCAAGATTGGCCATTGTTTAGAATGACGGCGTTTTGAACGCGAACCCCGACCAGACAGAGCGCCCGGGACGGCAACGCTTCAGGAGGCTTTTGCTGCTGGCGCTGCTGGCGCCGGCGGTCATCGTTCTCGGCCTGTCCTGGCGCTGGCTCGTCTTTCTCGAGACGGCCGTCGCTCCACCCGGTGAAACGGTTATCGTCATCGCCCCGGGCAGCAGCCTCCCCGCCATCAGCGACCGGCTGGCCACCGCCGGTGTCGTCACCGATGCCGACGCCTTTCGTCTGCTGGCCCGCTGGCGCGGCGTCAGCGGCCGGATCAAGGCGGGCGAATACCTGTTCCGGCAGCCGGCCACCCCCGGCCGGATTCTCGAACGGCTGGTGACCGGCGATGTCCGCCGCTACCGTTTCACCGTACCGGAAGGCTTGACTCTCAGGCAGATCGCCGCCCGCTTTCAGGCACAGGGGTTCGGCCAAGCCGAAGACTTTCTGCGCGCCGCCGGCGACCCGGCCCTGCGCCGGCGGTACGCGCCCGGAGCTCCGAGTCTGGAAGGCTATCTCTTTCCCGAGACCTATACCATCGACCGGTCAGTGACACCGAAGAGACTGCTGGTCGCCATGCTGGAGGAATTCCGCCGCCGGCTGACACCCGATATTCTGGCCGCGGCGAAAAAACACGGCCTGAACCGCCACCAGCTGGTCACCCTGGCCTCCATCGTCCAGAAGGAAGCGGGAAAACAGGAAGAGATGCCGCTGATCGCCGCCGTCTATCACAACCGGTTGCGACGCAGGATGCCGCTGCAGGCCGATCCGACGGTGATCTACGGCATCCCCGATTTCGACGGCAACCTGACCCGCGGAGATCTCGTGACGCCGACTCCGTGGAACACCTACACCCACAGCGGCCTGCCGCCGGGGCCCATCGCCAGTCCGGGCCTGGCCGCCCTGCGGGCGGCCGCCGAGCCGGCCAGGGTGGACTATCTCTATTTCGTCGCCAAAGGAGACGGCACCCACGCCTTTTCCCGCACCCTGAAGCAGCACAACCGCCTGGTGCGGAAATACCAGCTGCGGCGGAAGCGATAACCGTAACGGCGGCCTGATGCATCGTGCGCGACCTGCGGCGCCCGCACTGTCCGTGACCAGCCACCGCCACCGGGGGGGGGAACCGTGATGGAAGAGAAAAACCTGCAACGCATTCTGATCGCCGAGGACAACAACACCCTGGCCACGGCGATGGTACAGCTGCTCACCCGTCGGGGTTACCGGGTCGAAACCGCCGGTGACGGCGCCAGCGCCCTGAAGCGCATTGCCGCCGAGCCGCCGGACCTGCTGCTGCTCGACCTGCGCCTGCCGAAACTGCACGGCGTCGAGCTGCTGAAAAAGCTGCGCCAAAACGGCAAAACGCGCACCTTGCCGGTGGTGATCGTCAGCGGTGCCTACAAGGGCGAAAAGTACCGGCAGGCGGCAAAACGGCTCGGCGTCGCCCATTATCTGGAAAAGCCCTTTCGGGCCGGAGAACTGCTGCAGGCCGTCGCCCGCTGCCTGCAACCCCCGACGACCGCCCGGCCCATGTCCAAACTGCTGGCCGACGCTTTCCGCCGGCGCTTCAGCGGCCGGCTGCATCTCGCCGGGGACGGCAGACGGTTCGCTCTCGATCTGATCCGCGGCCGACCGGTCGGACTTGCTCCCGGCATCGTGCACCCCGACTTCGGTGCCTGGCTGCAACACCGGGGGCGCATCTCGGCCGAAGAATACGCCTGGTACCGCCATGCCGGACAGGGCTGCCATACCAGCCTGGTCGAACTCGGCTGTCTCGAATATCCCGAGTTGCTGCAGGAAAAACTGGCCTGGCTGGGCAGTGAACTGGTGGCCGGCTTCGCCCTGCCGCCGCTGGTCTGTCGAAGCGAACCCTTTGCCCTCCCCGACAACCTGCAGGTGGTGGCGGTCAATCTTCCCCGGCTGCTCTATGAGGGGTACCATCATCACCCACCGACGACCGACCCCTTTGCCCCCCGGCTCGACCAGTATGCCGCCCTGACCGAAACCTACTTCCGTTACATCAACTTCCTGCGCCTCGACGAAGACGAGAAAAAGTTGCTGACGCGCCTGACCGGCGATCGGCGGCTGGCCGACTGCCTCGCCGGTCTCGACATCGGCCGGGCCCTGCTGCGGACCCTGGACGACCTGGACATGATCGCTTTTGCCGACAGCCCGCTGCCGGCGGCCTCGGCCGGCAACATGCCGCTGCGCGAGCTGTTCAACCGGCTGGAGGAAGAAACGGCTCCGCCCGCCGAGGAACGGCTGGAAAATTTCGGCGACATCCTGGACGACGACCAAGCCGCCGGTTTCGCGGCACCAAAGACCGAATGCGCCCAGGTTGCCGATGACCGCTCCCTGGCCGAAGAGGTACGCCGCACCCATGCCGAACTGCAGGGCAAGAACCACTACGAGATCTTCGGCATGCGCGGCAGCGAGTTCTCTTTCGACCGGCTTCGGGAACGTTACTTCGCGTTCACCCGCAAATTCGGTCCCGAAACCCTGATGCAACTCACCGGCGAGGAAGCCGTGCTGGCCGAGGAAATCCTCTCCCGGGTTTCCACCGCCTACAACACCCTGTCCGATGTGGTGAAAAAGGAGAACTACGACCAGATGCTCGGATCCGACCGCATCGGCCTCGGCGAAGAGGGCGACGACCGCTTCCAGGCCCAGGTGCAGTTCCAGTCGGGAAAGACCTTCCTCGAGATGGAAGAATGGGAAGAGGCGGAAAAGGCCCTGCAGGATGCCTGCAACATCGATCCGGACAACGGCGTCTACCTGGCCAATCTCGCCTGGGCGATCTACCGCAATCCGCGGAACCGGCAGAGCCACGCCCTGCGTGACAAGGCCCGGCAGTTGCTGGCGCGCGCCCTGATGCTGGAAAAGAGCGGCGAGGCCTTCGCCTACAAGGGCTGGATGCATCTCGACGCCGGTCAGGAAGCCCTGGCCGAGGCCGAATTCACCAAGGCCCTCAAGCGCAACCCGCGTCAGCGTCTCGCCCGCAAGGGCCTGCGGGCCATCCAGGAGAAACGGGAGCAGGAGAAGAAAGGGCTCTTCCGGCGGATGTTCGGATAAATCCGGGCGCCCGCCTCCTTCCCTAGCGGATCAGTTCCAGCGCCCGCGCCAGGGTGCGGACCAGCGCCCGACCGGCCGCCTCCAGCCCGGCTCCGAAACCGACCACCCCGTCTTCGTGACCGCCCATGACGATCACCCCACCGTTCCGCACCACCGGATCAGCGTAGAGCCGCTGCATCTCTGTCGCCATCGCCGGCGTACCGTAGGCAACGCGGTGGTCGGTCACCGGCAGACCGAGAGACAGAGCCGCCTGCCAGATCTCCGGGGAATGAACGTGGAAGACGGCGCGGACCTGATGATCGACGGCGTAGAGAGCGCCGTGGGTCAGGGCCTCGGAGGAGGGACGGACAGGTCCTTCGGACACCACCCGGTTCCGTTCCGGATGGCACTGCCGCACCAGGGCGAAATGTTCGGGCTGCAGATACGCCAGCCCACCGGTCTGGGTACCGGTGATCAGAAAATTGCTCTCAGCCCCTTTCCCGCCGAAGGGAGCGGTCCGGCAACTGAGATTGCCGTAGCCGACACCACCGTAGCGCCCCGGATCGATCCCGACCAGGCCAAGCCGGTGGAAAATCTGCCGCCAGGCACACAATCCGGCAACCTCGTCCCGTGACGGCGGATATCCGTCGAGGTGGACGAGATCGAACTTGATGACACCGTCGGCCGCCGGACTCACGCGTTCCCTCCCACGCCCGGCAGCCCGAGCCGGAAGGAAAAACGGCAGCCACCATCTTCGGCCGCTTCGAGCCAGGATTCTCCCCCGTGGCGACGGATGATACGGGCGGCGATCGCCAGGGCAATGTCCGGCATCCCGCCCGATGCCGTGTCATCGACAGACCGCACGGAACCATTGTGCAAAAACAGGTAGGTATCCCGACCGTTCTCCCGGCGACAAGTCAGCTCGACACGCAATGACCGCTCCGGATCGGCCGCCTTCCAGGCATGACGCAGCAGATTTTCCATCGCCAGCAGCAACAGGTCGGGATCGCCCGGCACCTTCAGCTCCGGCGGCACCACCAGTTCGGCATCCGGCTTCGGCTGCCGCTGCTGCCGGTCGGCAAAAGCCTGCCGGGCACAGGCGGCCAGGTCGACCGCATCGTAGTGCAGCGGCTGGCTGGAAACCTCCATCAGGGCCAGCAGGGAATTGATGATGCGCTCCATCTTTTCGGCGCCGGCAACGATGTGGCCGAGAGCCGCCTGACTGTTGTCGCCGGCCATTTTCGCCTTCTCCTGCAGCGCCTGCCCCAGTCCGAGAACCGCCGACAGAGGATTGCGCAGATCGTGGGACACCATGTGCAGAAGAAGACGCAATTCGTCATCCGAAGATGCCTCCCCGGCGGGCTCCGCCCCTTTCCTTTCAGAGGAGGCGTCGACGGAAAAGGCCGGCGACGACAACCCTCGCAACAGGGAGAGGGAGAGCAGCAGCAGAAGCGGCAACAGCGTGCCGGCCAGCACCAGCAGCAGCGACGGCGACACCAGGCCGGCCAGTCGGCCGAGAACCCCTCCGAGAAGAAGAACGAGCAGGACAAGTTGCAGGATCAGTTGAGTGCGAACGCTCATGGCATCACAGAGGCACGGGTTGGTGTCGGTTCGATTTTAACAGAAGAACGGCCCGACAAAAAATATTTGTTTCATGAACAGCGCCCCAGGCAGGGAAAGGCATCGAGCCAGCCGATGCGCACCACGGCGAACAGCCCGATGAGAATCGCCTCGGCGGCATCGTGGCGCAGGGACGTGGGGCGGCGGATTCCCGACCAGTCGATCACCCGGCGCGCCAGATGAACGGCCTGCTCCTTGGCCTGCCCGCCGCGGCGCCGCTGCCGGGGCAGCAGCAACAGCCGCCGCCAGTCGGCGGCCTGGCACTGCAGGACCTGCAACTGCCGCAGTTCCGCCTGCCGCAACCAGAGCGCGGCCAGCGGCCCGCTGCCTTCGCAGGCCAGCCATTCCAGCCCGTCGATACCGTCGAGCAGACCGGGAATCGCCCGCCGCAGGCGGGCCGCGTCGCCGAAATTGCTCGAACGGTACCAGCGCAGCCGTCCGTCCCGGCCATAGCAGGCCAGCCCGCTGCGCACGCCGAGATCGACCGCCAGCAGCATCCCTCAGCGCTCCATCAGCCGCACCCGGGCGAAACCGCCGCCTTCCGTCCGCAGATTGGTCACCTGGCCCCGATAGAGACGGGCCGCCACACCGATGGCCCGGTCGCGGTAGGCATAGATCCGGTAATCGGTGCGGAAACTTTCGTCCTTCCCCCCGGTCATCGAGGGCGGCACCAGACGCTGCACCAGGGTGGTGGCAGGATCGAACTCGGCGAAACGCCTGCGACTGGTCGACCGGCCGATCAGCACCCCCTTGCCGCCAAAGCGGTCGACCGGCTTGAAAACCAGCTCCTTGCGCCGCCGCCAGACATCCTCCGGATCGCAGTCGGCCAGCAGGCGGCTTTCCGGCACCAGGCGCAGCAGCAGCCGCTGCTGCTGAGGCGTCAGCGAGGTTTGCGCCAGGGCGGCGGCATCCGACCAGAAGACCATCCGCCGCTTGTCGGCCAGCAGGCCGTAGGCCCGGGGATGGGGCGACAGGCAGACCCGCCCCGCCAGCCAGGCCTCGCGGATACCGGCCAGGGGCGGGGTCTCCAGGTAGAAATCGCAGTGCCGGTTGTAGATGAAATCGACCGGCTCGCCGGCCCAAAAGACACCGTCGGCGCCGGCCTGCAGCTCGGCGGGATCGGCAATGGCGCAGTCGACGCCTGCGCGCAGAAAGAGGGCGCGGCAGCATTCCATCTCCGGATAGAGGTGCTGCGCCGGCGGGTTCTCGTCGAGTATCACCAGCCGCCGGGGCCGGGCGGAAGCCCCGCCGAAGGCCCGCCAGTCCCGCCAGAAGGTGTCGAGCAGGCGGCGGGGAAAGGGACCGGGCGGCGGGCATTTGCCGATCTGGTCGCGGTAGGCGGCAAAGTAGGCATACATGGCGCCGCCGGCATTGGTGTTGACCTCGATCAGGGCCGGGCCGTCGGCCGTGAGGTGAAAATCGTAGCCCATCATCACCGCGTCGTGACCGGGATCGAACCGGGCGGTGGCCGGCAGCCGCGGTTCGACCAGGCGGCGATAGTCTTCGCAGGCCTGCAGGCGATAGAGAATCCGCAGGCAGCGCAGCATCTGCCGCAGCTGGTCGCGGGTCAACGGGGCCGGGTAAGGGCTGAT
>CAYTVY010000127.1:0-7012 GCA_964441925.1 uncultured Geothermobacter sp. | reverse complement strand
ACCTGGCGGGGGAGGGCGGGTTGCCTCCCCCGTTTTTTGTGTTTGCGACCTTGCGATCGGACGAGACGGATCCGGGGGGTGCGCCCCCGGACGGCGCCTTACTCTTTGGCGCTCCAAAGAGTAAGCAGAAAGAGCGTCGCCCGCGGCGGGCATTGCTGTCGCCAAGGTTCGGTGGGTCGAGGTTCCGTTCGTTTCATCGAAGAACTGAGGTGCTTCGGGCCAGCAGGAAAAGCATCCCAACGAGCGGCAGGCCGCTCGATGGGCCAGGCCGCACCGCCGCTGCCATAACGGAAACGTTTCTGCGTTGAACAACCGTTTCCGTCGAGGCTGCTCCGAACCGTCTGGCCCGTGTGAGCGTCAGCGAGCCCGGGAGAAGGGGGACTGAAAAAAGTACGCCGGTTTTGATTTTTTGCCCTGCCTCAGGAATGATGGCAATCTATTTGCTGTCGAACAGTCGTTGACGGACCGGGATCGGCCCGGACGCCGTTGTGAGGGTACCGTCCCGTGACGAAACAGCCGGAAAAGATGAAAGCGATCGGCAGACTCTTTCCCCTGTGGGTGGTTCTTCTCGCCCTGTTGCTGGCCGGCGGCGTCTGGCAGGCCAGTCGCTGGGCCGGTGCTGTCGAGCTCGAGGCGATGACCGCCACCGGCCGGGAGCGCCTGGCCCTCTACGCCAGCACCCTGCGCGGGGCGCTGAACCGCTACGCCTACCTGCCCTACGTGCTGTCCCGCAACGCCCCGGTGCGCCAGATGCTGCGCCGGGACGAATCCTCGGAGGCGGTGAGCCGCTATCTGGAAGAGCTGAACCGGGTGGCCGGAAGCGAGGCCCTGTACGTGATGAACGCCGAAGGAGACACCCTGGCCTCGAGCAACTGGCGCGAGCCGACCAGCTTCGTCGGCCGCAACTATGCTTTTCGTCCCTATTTCGCTGCTGCGAGGGAAGGACGGCAGGGACGCTTCTTCGCCATCGGGGTGACCACCGGCCGCCCCGGTTTCTTCATGTCGCATCCGGTCCGGATCGACGGGCGGTTCGCCGGGGTGGCGGTGGTCAAGGTCGACCTCGACCCCCTGCAGGACGACTGGCGCCAGGGCGGGGAGACGGTGCTGGTCAGCGACGCCAACGGCGTCGTCTTTCTTGCCAGCCGCAGCGACTGGAAGTACACCACTCTCGCCCCTCTCTCCGAGGAGCAGCGCCGCCTGATCCGGGCCGGCCGCCAGTACGGTGACGAGCCCCTGCGACTGAGTCCACTGCAGACGACCGAGGTGCTGGGTGCGGACCGGCGGGTCGTCCGGGCCGCCGGCACGCGCTATCTGCTGCTCTCCCGCTCCCTGCCCGATCTCGGCTGGACCCTGTTCCACCTGGCTTCGCTGGCACCGGTGCGGGAACGGCGCCAGGCTGTGATGGCCATCGGCACCGTGCTGGTGCTGCTCTTCTTCTCGCTCGCCATGTACATGCGCGAGCGGCGCCAGAAGCAGCTGTCGCGGCGCAAGGCGAAGGAGGCCGAGGCGATCAAGGCGGTCAACCTGCGGCTGCAGGCGGAGATCGAAGAGCATCGCCGGACCGAGCAGGCCCTGCGCGATGCCCAGGCCGAGCTGGTGCAGAGCAGCAAGCTGGCGGCTCTCGGCCAGATGTCGGCGGGCATCGTCCACGAGCTGAATCAGCCGATCGCCGCCATGCGCACCTATGCCGCCAGCGGCCGGCTGCTGCTCGCCCGGGGGGAGCCGGAGAAGGTGCAGGAGACCTTTGCCGCCATCACCCGGGTTGCCGATCACATGGCCTCGGTCACCGCCCAGCTGAAGATTTTCGCCCACAAGGCGCCGCAACAGCACGAGCGGGTGGTGATCCAGTCCTGTCTCGACGAGGCCCTGACCCTGACCGCCCCCCTCTTTGACGAGCAGGGTGTCACCCTGGTCAAGGAAGTTCCGGATGCCGCCGTGGCCGTGACCGGCGGCAGCGGCCGGTTGCGGCAGGTGCTGGTCAACCTGATCCGCAATGGCATCGACGCCATGCGCGACAGCGAGCGGCGCGAGCTGGCCATCCGGGTGACGGCGGAAGGACAGGGGGTGATGATCGAGGTCCGGGACAGCGGCACGGGCATCGCCGAGGACGACCTGGATGAACTGTTCAACCCCTTCTTCACCACCAAGGAGGTGGGGCAGGGGCTGGGGCTCGGGCTGTCGATCTCCTACCGGATCGTGACCGACCTGGGTGGAACCATTCGTGCAATGAACAATCCCGACGGGGGAGCCCGTTTCATCGTGCGTCTGCCGCTCTTGCTGGAGGCGGGCGCGGAGGAGGAGAGATGACACAGAGCAAGGGACAGGTCTTTCTCATCGACGACGATGCCGACATGCGGGCGGCGACGGCCCAGTGGCTGGAGCTGGCGGGATACCGGGTGCGGGTCTTCGTCGACGCGCCGAGTGCCCTGGCGGCCATCGACGCCGACCTCGACGGGGTGGTGGTGACCGACGTGCGGATGCCGAAGATGGACGGCATGGCTTTTCTCGCCCGGCTGGTCGCCCTCGACCGGGACCTGCCGGTCATCCTGGTGACCGCTCACGGTGACGTGCAGATGGCGGTCGAGGCGATGCGCCGGGGGGCCTACGATTTCATCGAGAAGCCCTTCGAGCCGGAGCGGCTGCTCGACATCATCCAGCGGGCCGGGGAGAAGCGCCGGCTGGTGCTGGAGAACCGGGAGCTGCGCCGCCGGCTGAACGGTCCGGACGACATCGCCCAGCGCCTGATCGGCAACTGTCCCGCCATCCGCCGGCTGCGCGAGGAGATTCTCGACATCGCCGCCACCGATGCGCCGGTGCTGATCCATGGCGAGACCGGCACCGGCAAGGAGGTGGTGGCCCGTTGCCTGCACGATTTCAGCACCCGCCAGCAGGGGCGTTACGTCGCCGTGAACTGCGGGGCGTTGCCCGAGAACATGTACGAGAGCGAGCTGTTCGGTTACGAGAAGGGGGCCTTCACCGGTGCCGACCGGCAGCGGATCGGCCGTTTCGAATATGCCAATGGCGGCACCCTGCTTCTCGACGAGATCGGCACCATGCCGCTGCCGCTGCAGGTCAAGGTGTTGCGGGCCCTGCAGGAACGGGAGGTGGTGCGCATCGGCGGCAACGAGCCGCGCCCCATCGACGTGCGGCTGATCAGCGCCACCAACGCCGATCTGCTGGCCGAATGTGCCGCCGGCCGTTTCCGCCGGGACCTCTACTACCGGATCAACGTGGTCGAGCTGCGGGTGCCGCCGCTGCGCGAGCGGGGGGGCGACATCCTGCTGCTGTTCGACTATTTCTGCGCCCGCGCGGCCGAAACCTACCAGCGGCCGGCACCGCCGCTCGACCCGTCCGCCGCCGGGCTGCTGATGACCCACGACTGGCCGGGAAACGTGCGCGAGCTGAAGAACATCGCCGAGCGTTACGTTCTCTCCTCCCTGCCCGGCGAGCAGCGCCTGGCGGCGGTGCTCGGGACCGTCCGCCCGGAGGCACCGCCGCCGTCCCGCAGCGGGTTGCGGCAGCAGCTGCGCCAGTACGAACGCCACCTGCTGGAACAGGCGCTGGCCCGGCACAAAGGGGACGTTCAGGCGGTGATGGAGGAACTCGACCTGCCCCGCCGCACCCTGAACGAGAAGATGGCCCGCCACGGCCTCGACCGCCGGGATTTCACCTGAGTCTGGAAGGGTTGATTGTCCCTGGTGGGCCGGAGAGGTCCGGTTCGCAATCTCCGATCTCGTCGGCAAGATTCTGCCGATGTTTTTTTCTTGTCAGCGACTTTTTGCGCAATGGCGTTCTCCCGTCGGTCTTCGATTGCCATTTTTGCCCCGTTTCTTCCCTTGGCACGGCCCTTGCGCCGTTCGGGGCCGAGACAGACGGGACCTGCGTCCCTTCACCCACATGCAAGGAGGAGAGAAACGATGAGAAGCATGATGCGTATCAGACAGGTGGCCCTGGCCCTTGCGGCGCTGGCGCTGCTGTTCGGTTCGGTTCCGCCGGCGATGGCCAAGCCGAAGGAACGGAACTACCTGCTGGCGACGGCCTCCACCGGCGGCACCTACTATCCGGTCGGCGTCGCCCTGTCGACCCTGGTCAAGGTCAAGCTGCAGCCGAAGCAGAAGATCGGCATGTCGGCGATCAACTCGGCCGGTTCCGGCGAGAACGTCAAGCTGCTGCGCGACAACGAGGTGCAGTTCGCCATCCTGCAGGGCCTGTACGGCGCCTACGCCTGGAACGGCACCGGTCCCATCGCCAAGATCGGTCCGCAGAAGGAGCTGCGGGCGGTCACCATGCTCTGGCAGAACGTCGAGCACTTCACCATCCTGAAGAAGTTCGCCAAGACCGGCACTGTGGCCGACCTGGCCGGCATGAAGGGGCAGGCGATGGCCCTGGGCAAGAAGAACTCGGGCACCCTCGGCTCGAACAAGGTGCTGCTGAAGAACCTCGGTCTCGACGCCGAGAAGGATTTCAAGCTGGTGCACGTCGGCTACGGCCCCTCGGCCGACGCTCTGCAGAACGGCCAGGTGGCCGGCATGAGCACGCCGGCCGGCGTGCCGGTCAGCGCCGTCACCAAGGCCTTCGCCAACATGGGTGACAAGATTGTCGTGCTCGACTTCACCGACGAGCAGATGAAGCAGGCCGACGGTGGTTTCGGCCTGTGGACCCGCTACGTGATACCCGCCGGCACCTATCCCGGCCAGACGAAGGAGATCCGCACCATCGCCCAGCCCAACTTCCTGGCGGTGCGGGCCGATGTCGACGAGGACGCCGTCTACCAGATCACCAAGACCATCTACGAGAACCTGCCGTTCCTCAACGCCATTCATGGTGCCACCAAGGCGATGGCCATCGAAAAGGCGATTGCCGGTCTGCCGCTGCCGCTGCATCCCGGCGCCGCCCGCTACTACCGGGAAGTCGGCATCAGCATTCCCGAACGCCTGATTGCCAAGTAGCCGTGACCGCGGCGGCCGCCTCCGGGCGGCCGCCGCCTTTGTGGAGTCGAGTCCATGAACACGCCCGAGAGCGAAGTCCATCCCCTGCACGCCGGTCTGCTGCTGGTCCTGGGGGTGGCCGTATCCCTGCTGCACATCTGGTTCAACGTCTTTGCGGTACTGCCGACCCTCTGGCAGAACGCCCTGCATTTCGCCGGGTTCGCCCTGATGGCGGCGGTGATCTATCCGTTGCACCGGAAAGGAGCGGTTGGCTGGCGGATACTTGACGCCCTGCTCGGCCTGCTGGCGGCCGGTTCGGCGATCTTCCTGATCGCCCGGGAGGACGCCATCTACGACCGGGGAGTGAGCCTGCTGCCTTCGGAATGGGTGGCCGGCATCGTCCTGATCCTCTGCGCCCTGGAGCTGACGCGCCGGGTCGCCGGCTGGTTCATCCCCCTGATGATCATCATCGCCCTGACCTACGTCGGCTGGTGGGGCGGCCTGATCGGCGGTGTCTTCAAGTTTGCCGGCCTCAGTCCGGAGACCATCCTTTTCCGCAGCATTTTTGGTGACGATGCCCTGTTCGGCACCATCGCCCGCATTTCGTCGACCTATGTCTTCATGTTCATTCTCTTCGGGGCCTTTCTGCTGCGTTCCGGCGCCGGCGAGTTCGTCATCGACCTGGCACGGGCGGTGGCCGGCCGCTTTGTCGGCGGTCCCGGACTGGTGGCGGTGATGGCCTCGGGGTTGATGGGCACCATCTCCGGTTCGGCGGTGGCCAACACCGCCTCGACCGGGGTGATCACCATTCCCCTGATGAAACGCGCCGGTTTTCCGGCCAAGTTCGCCGCCGGGGTCGAGGCCGCCGCCTCGACGGGAGGGCAGCTGATGCCGCCGATCATGGGGGCCGGCGCCTTCGTCATGGCCACCTACACTCAGATCTCCTACAACACCATCGTGCTGGTCAGCATCCTGCCGGCGATTCTCTACTTTGCCACCGTTGCCTTCTTTGTCCGCATCGAGGCCAAGCGCAGCCTGGTGCACGCCATCGACGACGAGCGGGTGTCGGCCATCGAGGTGATCAAGAAGGGCGGCATCGTCTTCCTGCTGCCGATCGGCGTGCTGATCGGCCTGCTGATCTACGGTTTCACCCCGACCTACGCCGCCGGCATCAGCATCATCGCCGTGGTGGTCGCCTCCTGGTTCAGCCCCAACCGGATGGGACCGCGGGCCATCGTCGAGGCGCTGGCGATGGGAGCGAAGAACATGGTGATGACGGCGATTCTGCTGTGCAGTGTCGGCCTGATCGTCAACGTCATCGCCACGGCCGGCATCGGCAACACCTTCTCGCTGATGATCACCGAATGGGCCGGGCACAGCCTGGTGATTGCCATTGCCCTGATCGCCCTGGCCTCGCTGGTGCTGGGCATGGGGCTGCCGGTGACCGCCGCCTACATCGTGCTCGGCACCCTGTCGGCGCCGGCGCTGCACGGCCTGATCGCCGACGGCATGCTGGTCGACGCCCTGGCCAGCGGCCAGATTCCCGAGACGGCCCGGGCCCTGTTCATGGTCGCCGCGCCCCAGCACCTGGCGGAGATCGGCAATCCGATGAGCCATGCCGCGGCGCGGGCGATCGTCGATGCGGTGCCGATCGACATGGCGGGCATGGTGCGCGAGGCGGTGCTGAGCAAGGATGTCCTGTCCTTCGCCCTGCTGTCGGCGCACCTGATCATCTTCTGGCTCAGCCAGGACTCCAACGTCACTCCGCCGGTCGCCCTGGCCGCTTTCACCGGCGCCGCCATCGCCGGCACCAAGCCGATGGCGACCGGCCTGCAGTCGTGGAAGATTGCCAAGGGACTCTACGTGGTGCCGCTGCTGTTTGCCTACACGCCCTTCATCGGCGGTTCCTGGTCCGAGGATTTCATCATCTTCTTCTTCGCCCTGTTCGGGCTGTACGCCTTTACCGCCGGCCTGCAGGGATACATGGAGGCCCGGCTCAGTCTGCCGCTGCGCCTGGTCTCCCTCGGCCTGGCGGCCAGCCTGCTCTGGCCGGCTCCCTGGTGGGTGCATCTCGCCGGCCTGGT
>CAYTVY010000126.1:0-7103 GCA_964441925.1 uncultured Geothermobacter sp. | reverse complement strand
CCTACACCCACGGAGAAGAGTTCGATGCTCATCGATTGATTCCTTGTCCGTCTGTCTTGTCGGCCGTCTAGATGGGCCCTGTCGTGTCTGGTTCGTCCTTCCGGTTCGTGTCGTCTGCAGGTGGTCTGAACCGCGCCGGCACGGGGGCTGAGGAAGGCGCCGGGCGGTGCCGGGGCTGTTTATAACATCACTGGCCAGACAAGTGGACCAAAAAATGAAGACCCCGGTACGAGTGGCGGTCGTGACGGGGTCTTTCGGTCGATGCGAGGCTCTTCCCGCTAGAGGATCTGGCTGAGGAACAGCCTGGTCCGCTCGTTCTGCGGGTTGGCGAAGAATTCGTCAGGTGTGTTCTGCTCGACGATCTGGCCGTCGTCCATGAACATCACCCGGTCGGCGACACTCTTGGCGAAGCCCATCTCGTGGGTGACCACCAGCATGGTCATCCCCTCCTCGGCCAGTTCGACCATGACGTCGAGCACCTCCTTGACCATCTCCGGATCGAGGGCGCTGGTCGGCTCGTCGAAGAGCATGATCTTCGGTTTCATGCACAGGCTGCGGGCGATGGCCACCCGCTGCTGCTGGCCGCCGGAGAGCTGGCCGGGATATTTCTTCGCCTGTTCGGCGATCTTGACCTTCTCCAGGTACATCATCGCCATCTGTTCGGCCTCCTTCTTCGGCGTCTTGCGCACCCAGATCGGGCCGAGGGTCAGGTTCTCGAGGATGGTCAGGTGGGGAAAGAGGTTGAAGTGCTGGAAGACCATGCCGACCTCGGCCCGCACCTTTTCGATGTTCTTGATGTCGTTGGTCAGCTCGATGCCGTCGACGACGATGCGGCCGCGCTGGTGCTCCTCGAGCCGGTTGATGCAGCGGATCATGGTCGACTTGCCCGACCCCGAGGGCCCGCAGATGACGATGCGCTCGCGCTGCCGCACCTGCAGGTTGATGTCCTTGAGGACGTGAAAGTCCCCGAACCACTTGTGCATGCCCTCGATGACGATGATCGGGTCGGTGCCCGTCAAGGTGGCGGAAGTCTGTTCGTTCATGGTTCCATCCGTTCAGCGTCC
This sequence comes from uncultured Geothermobacter sp., assembly GCA_964441925.1. GTDB lineage: Bacteria > Desulfobacterota > Desulfuromonadia > Desulfuromonadales > Geothermobacteraceae > Geothermobacter. The sequence goes on along the minus strand of CAYTVY010000126.1, from coordinate 6,039 downwards.
GGTGTTCAGTTCCCTTTCCAGCCGGCGGCTGTAGCTCGACATGGCGTAGCAGCAGACGAAGTAGAGCGCGGCGAGAAAGAGGTAGGCCTCGGTGGAGAAGCCCATCCATTCCGGGTTCGAGAGGGTGACCTTGGTGGTCTTCAGCACGTCGTACAGGGCGATGATGACCACCAGCGAGGTGTCCTTGAAAGCCGAGATCAGGATGCCGACCGTTGGCGGGATGACGATCTTCAGGGCCTGCGGCAGGATGACCAGACGCATGGTCTTGCCGTAGTTCAGTCCCAGAGAGTCGGCCGCCTCGTACTGCCCCTTGGGGATGGCCTGCAGGCCGCCGCGCACCACCTCGGCGATGTAGGCGGCGGTGAACAGGATGATCGCCACCTGGGCGCGCAGCACCTTGTCGAAGGTCACGCCCTCCGGCAGAAAGAGCGGGAACATCACCGAGGACATGAACAGCAGGCTGATCAGGGGCACGCCGCGGATCAGCTCGATGTAGACCACGCACATCGACTTGATGGCCGCCAGTTTCGAACGCCGGCCCAGGGCGAGCAGCACTCCGAGGGGATAGGCGAAGACCATGCCGAAGAAGGAGAGCAGCAGGGTCAGCGGCAGGCCGCTCCATTTGCCGGTCTCGACCACCGGCAGCCCGAGGCCGCCGTGCATCAGCCAGCCCATCAGCAGGATGCCGGCCAGCCAGATGCCGGCCAGCGACTTCTTCCAGCGGCGGCGGTCCTTGGAGTAGAAGGCCAGTCCCACCAGCAGGATCATGGTCAGGGCCGGCCGCCACTGCTGCCCCTCCGGAAAGAAGCCGAAGAGGATGAAGCGGATGTTCTTCGAGACGATCGACCAGCAGGCGCCGCCGCCGTCGCGGCAGACGCCGGGGTCGGTGTACCAGTGACTGTCGACGACGGCCCACTTGAGCAGGGGGGGGACCGTCAGCCAGAGCAGGTAGAGGGTCGCCAGAGTGAGCAGCGAGTTGAACCAGCCGTTGAACAGGTTCTCCCGCAGCCAGCCGAGGACGCCGACCTTGGTCACCGGGGGACGGATTTCTTCGCCAGTGGAGATCGGTTCACTCATGGTCAGCGCTCCACCAGGGCCATTTTCTTGTTGTACCAGTTCATGAACAGCGAGGTGGACAGGCTGAAGAAGAGGTAGACCAGCATGATCAGCGCCACGCCCTCAATCGCCTGTCCGGTCTGGTTGATGGTGGTATTGGCCACCGAAACGAAATCGGCGTAGCCGATGGCGATGGCCAGCGAACTGTTCTTGGTCAGGTTGAGCATCTGGCTGGTGACCGGCGGGATGATCACCCGCAGCGCCTGCGGCAGCACCACCAGCCGCAGCACCTGCCCCGGCTTCAGTCCGATCGACATCGCCGCCTCGATCTGGCCCTTGCTCACCGCCTGGATGCCGGCGCGCACGATCTCGGCGACGAAGGCCGAGGTGTAGAGGATCAGGCCGATGAGCAGGGCGCTGAACTCGGGGCTGACGGTCAGGCCGCCCCGGAAGTTGAAGCCGCGCAGTACCGGCACGTCCATCGCCGTCGGAGCGCCGGCCAGGGCCCAGACCACCAGCGGCAGCAGCACGGTGAGGGCCATGCCCATCCGGTGCACCGGCAGCAGCCGGCCGGTGCGATCCTGCACCCGGTGTCCCCAGCGGACCAGCAGAAACCAGCCGACGATGCCGATGCCGACGGCGGCCAGCATCCAGACGTGGGCCGGATGGGACGCGGGGACGGCGAAGATCAGGCCGCGGTTGCAGAGAAAGAGCCCCGGCAGGGGGTTCAGCGCCTGGCGCGGCGAGGGGAAGGCCTCGTAGAAGATGGCGTACCAGAAGAAGAGCTGCAGCAGCACCGGGATGTTCTGCATCACCTCGATAAAGATGGCCGACAGCCGGGAGACCAGCCAGTTGTGCGACAGGCGTGAAATGCCGACGATGGTGCCGAGAATCAGCGAGAAGATGATGCCGACGAACGACACCTTGACGGTGTTCAGGGCGCCGACCAGCAGGGCCCGGCCGTAGGTGTCGGCGGCCGAATAGGGGATCGGCGGTTCGGCGATTTCGAAGCCGGCCTCGCGCTCGAGAAAGCCGAAGCCGGTGGCGATCGACTGCCGCTGCAGATTGGCCTGGGTGTTGACGAACAGGATGTAGCCGACGGCCAGGGCCGTCAGCAGCACCGCCGCCTGAAAGATGTGTCCCCGTTTCACCGGGTCGCGCCAGAAGGGGACCTTGCTCCGGTATTCGCTTGTCGCCATGTCAGGACTGCTCACAACGGAAAAATAGCGTCATCCGTCCGCGGACGGGTGAAAACCGGGAGGGGCCGCACGGCCCCTCCCGGGAACGGGTTCGCGTCTGCGTCTACTTGAAGGGCGGGGTGTACATCAGGCCGCCGTTGGTCCACAGGGCGTTCAGGCCGCGCTCGAGGCCGAGCTTGGTGTTGACGCCGACGTTGCGCTCGAAGACCTCGCCGTAGTTGCCGACCTGCTTGATGATGTTGTAGGCCCACTTCTCGTCCAGGCCCAGGGCCTTGCCGTTGCCCGGAGTGACACCGAGGAAACGCTGGATGGCCGGATCCTTGCTCTTGAGCATCTGGTCGACGTTCTTCGAGGTGATGCCGAACTCCTCGGCCTGGATCATCGCCATGACGGCGAAGTCGACGATATCGCGGAACTGGTCGTCACCGTGCCGGACGGCCGGCGCCAGGGGCTCCTTGGAGATGATTTCCGGCAGGATGACGTAGTCTTTCGGATTCGGGGCGACGGCGCGGATGCCCGCCAGTTGCGAGGCGTCCGAGGTCATCACGTCGCAACGGCCGGCGAAGAAGGTCTTGGACAGTTCGGCGGTCGATTCGATGACCACCGGTTTCCAGGACATGCTGTTCTTGCGGAAATAGTCGGCCACGTTCTGCTCGGTGGTGGTGCCGGGCAGCACGCAGATGGTGGCGCCGTCCAGCTCCTTGGCGCTCTTGACGCCGAGTTTCTTCGGCACCATGAAGCCCTGGCCGTCGTAATAGTTGACGTGGACGAAGTTGAGGCCGAGCTGGGTCTCGCGGCTCAGGGTGCGGGTGGCGTTGCGGGTCAGCAGGTCGATCTCGCCCGACTGCAGGGCGGTGAAGCGCTGCTGGGCGGTCAGCGGGGTGAACTTGACCTTGCTGGCGTCACCGAAGATGGCGGCGGCCACCGCCCGGGCGGTGTCGACGTCCAGGCCGCGCCAGACCCCTTTTTCGTCCGGCATGCCGAAGCCGAACAGGTCGCCGTTGACACCGACCTGGATGTAGCCTTTCTTCCGGACCGCGTCGAGGTCCTTGCCGGCGAAGGCCAGGCCGCTCATCAGCAGGGACATTCCGACAACCAGGGCAATCAGTCTCGTCAGTCTCATCTCTTTGTCTCCTCCCTATGTCTGTTGATGGGTATCCGGCCTTCTGCCGGACACATGCCGCAAGCTTGGCCACTTTCCACCCGTTGAACAGGGTCGGCGGCCGACATTGAACACCTCGAGGAGGTGGAACGAAGCACTTTTTTGCCGGGCAAAAATGGATATTCGACAAAATCAAACAGAGTTTGACTCTATACGGCAGGGTCGGGTCGGTTGTCAAATGGAAAATCCGGTTGCCGGGGGGGCAGGTCGACGAACGACGTTGCGGAAGGAGGCGGGAGGAGGCGGGAGGATCAGCGGTCGGCGGCCTGCGGCCGCGAGACGGCGGTAGCCTGGCCGGCCGGGCCCGTGCCCCAGGAGATGAAGAGCAGGGAAGCCCAGACGATACCGATCAGCAGAACGAAGAGACGCGCTTTCATGGTTGCGCAATCTAGCCCATCCGCGATGCGAAATCAAGCGCTTGTCCGGGGCCGGACGCTGTGGTATTTTTCGCCTCCTTCCACGCGGCCGGTCGCCGGCCGCGGCAAAGCCTTCCGGAGGGGTCTTCGATGATCGATCTGGCGACTCTCAATCCCCAGCAACGGGCGGCGGTCGAACATGGCGATGGCCCGTTGCTGCTGCTGGCCGGCGCCGGTTCCGGCAAGACCCGGGTGATCACCTTTCGCATCGCCTGGCTGGTTCAGGAACACGGGGTGGCCGCCGAACAGATTCTGGCGGTCACCTTCACCAACAAGGCGGCACGGGAGATGCGCGAGCGGGTGGCGGAGCTGGTCGGTCCCTCCCGGGCCCGGCAGATGACCATCGCCACCTTCCATGCCCTCTGTTCGTCGATTTTGCGCCAGCATATCCAGCTTCTCGGCTACCGGCGCAATTTCACCATCTACGATGCCGCCGACCAGCTCCGGCTGGTGCGGGACCTGCTGACCCGTCACGATCTCGCCGGCCGCGGCCTGGCCGCCGAGCAGGTTCTCTGGGGCATCTCCGACTGCAAGAACCGGTTGCTGGGACCGGAGGATTTCCGGCCCGCCGGCAACGACCCCCTGCAGCAGGTGGTGGCTGCCGTCTATCCCCACTACCGGCAGGCGCTGCGAGCCTGCAACGCCGTCGATTTCGACGATCTGCTGCTGCTGACCCACCGGCTCTTCCGCGAACACCCGGACGTGCTGGCGACGTACCGGCAGCGGTTCCGGCATATCCTGGTCGACGAATACCAGGACACCAACGCTGCCCAGTACCAGCTGCTGCGGCAGCTGGCCAGCCACGGCAATCTCTGCGTCGTCGGTGACGACGACCAGTCGATCTACGGCTGGCGGGGGGCCAACCTGGGAAACATCCTCGATTTCGAGAAGGATTTTCCCGGCACCCGCACCATCCGGCTGGAACAGAACTACCGTTCGACAGGCACCATTCTCGAGGCGGCCAACGCCGTGATCCGCCGCAACAGCCGCCGCAAGGAGAAGGCCCTCTGGACCGCCGGCGGCGCCGGCGAACCGCTGGAGCTGATCGAGGCCCCGGACGAGGGGGAAGAGGCCCGGCTGGTCGCCGAACGCATCCAGGCCGAGCGCTACCGGGGACGTCGCTGGCGGGAGATGGCCATTCTCTACCGTACCAACGTCCAGTCGCGCCCCTTCGAGGAGCAGCTGCGTTATCTCGACATTCCCTACCGGCTGGTCGGCGGCCAGCAGTTCTTCGACCGCAAGGAGGTCAAGGACGCCGTTGCCTACCTGCGGGTGATCTGCAATCCGTACGACGAAGTCAGTCTGCTGCGGATTCTCAACTATCCCCGGCGGGGGATCGGCCCGACCAGCGTCGAGCGGCTGATCGCGCTGAGCAACCGGCGCGACCTGTCGTTCTGGGAGACGCTGCGCGATCCGGCCCAGGCCGGACTCGCCGATCAGGTGCGGGCCGAGATCGCCCTGTTCGTCCGGCTGATCGACACCTGGCGCTACCGGTTCGAGCAGACGGACGACCTGCAGCAGGCGGTGCGGCAGCTGTTCGACGAACTCGGGCTGGAAGCCGAAATCCGGCGCACCGCCGGCAGTCCGGAGCAGGGGGAGCGGCGCTGCGAGTTCCTGCAGGACGTGCTCAACGCCGTCGGTGCCTACCAGCAGCGCGAAACGGTACCGAGCCTGGCCGGGTTTCTCGAAAAGGTCTCTTTGCTCGACGATGACCGCCAGCGGGACGAGGAGGACGAGGGGGATGCCGTCACCCTGATGAGTCTGCACAGCAGCAAGGGTCTGGAATTTCCCCTGGTCTTTCTCGTCGGCATGGAGGAGGGCTGTCTGCCCCACCGCAAGTCGGTCGATGCCCTCGAGGTCGGAGATGGTTACGATCCCCATCTCGAAGAGGAGCGGCGGCTCTGTTATGTCGGCATCACCCGGGCCCGCGAAAAGCTGATTCTGGCCCGGGCCGCCAGCCGGCGCAGACGGGGCCGGCCGGAGCCGAGGGAGGCCAGTCGTTTTCTGCAGGAAATCCCGGAACGGCTGTTCACCGGCGGTGCGCTTTCGGAAGTGCCATCGGAACGGGAGGAGGAGAAGGATCGGCGGGCGAAATCCTTCTTCTCCGACATTCAGTCGCTGCTCGGAGGGTAAGCGGCGCGAATCTCGGGTAAACCTGAATCAGTGGGTTTGTGCCGGATGAAGAGTGTAAGTGCTTGGCCTGAAT
>CAYTVY010000125.1:0-7172 GCA_964441925.1 uncultured Geothermobacter sp. | reverse complement strand
TAGTCTACGCCGGGGAGAATGAGATGGATCGTAACCGGCTCAAGGAGCGCAAGAAGGATTTTCAGGCCGCGGTGGCCCGGCTGGATGAAGCCTGCCGGCTGCCGGCTGATCCCATTGTGCGCGATTCCGTGATCCAGCGGTTCACGTTCTGCTGGGAGCTGGCCTGGAAGACTCTCAACATCTGGCTGAACTATCTCGGTGTCGATGTGCAGAATCCGCGCGATACCTTTCGCGAGGCGTACAACGCCGGCCTGATTGCCGACGGCAATCTTTGGTCGGACATGCAGAAAATGCGCAACCTCACCAGCCATACCTATAATGAGCAGCTAGCCGAGGAGGTCTACTCCTTCATCCGGGAAACCGGGCTGGACCTGTTCACCGCCCTTGCCGAAAAGAGTCGGACATGGACGATCGACGACTGATCTTCGGTCTGGCCGCCCGGCACTATGCCGATTTCCAAGCCATCTTCAGCCGCTATCCGCAAATCCAGAAGGTTCTCATTTTCGGCTCGCGCGCCAAGGGTATTGCCCGTTCCGGTTCGGATTTCGACCTGGCGGTTTTTGCCCCGGATCTGAGTGACGGGGATTTTTCCAGGCTCTGGAACGAAGTCGATGCCTTGCCGGTTGTGTTCAAGATCGATCTGTTGCACTGGGATCGTCTGCCGTCATCTCCTCTGAAGGAGAAGATAGTTGCAGAGGGGAAACTCTTCTATCCGCTGCCCGAACCTGCCTCTTGACGCTGATCCTGCACTTGCGATGCAGCCGGTGACCCGGAGCCGAGAGAAATTGGCGAACATGTCGCGATAGTTCCTACCATGCAGAAGATCGCGCCTTCAGAATGCGCCGGGATGATCCGCAAGGCCCGTTCCATCGTCGCCCTGACCGGGGCCGGGATTTCCACCGCCGCCGGCATCCCTGACTTTCGTGGCCCGCGGGGGCTCTATGTCACCCGGCGCTATGACCCGGAAAAGGTTTTCAAGATCGGCGGCTTTCTGCACGAACCACGATACTTCTACGAATTCTCCCGTGACTTTGTCGCCACGGTCAGGGATGTCCGGCCGACCTTCAGTCACCGCTTTCTGGCCGCCCTGGAGTTCTCGGGGAAGCTGACCGGGATCGTCACCCAGAACATCGACATGCTCCACCGGCAGGCCGGCAGCCGCAGGGTGGTCGAGCTGCACGGATCCTACGGGTCGGCGACCTGTCTCGACTGTGGTGACAGGCTGCGGGATCTCGACTACGTCTGGTGGCAGCGAGCCATGCGGGAGAACCCCGATTCTCCGGTGGTGCGTTGCCGGGCCTGCAACGGTGTCCTCAAGCCCGACATCGTTTTTTTCGGTGAAATGGTCAACGGATACGAGCGCGCCGAGCGGATGGTCCGGGAGTGCGATCTGCTCCTGGTTCTCGGCTCGTCCCTGCAGGTTGTGCCCGCGTCGCTGCTGCCGTACGGCTGTGACGCCCCGACGGTGGTGGTGAACCGGGGCGAGGTGGATCTGCCGCCGGCCGCGCACAGGTTTTTTGCCGACGCGGACCTGGACGGGTATTTTGCCCGGGTTGCCGACGGTCTTGCGGACCGGGCCTGAGGCTTCTGATTTTCCGGCGTCGCATCTCGTCGAGGTCGGGCGCTTCCGGCGGCCGGGTCTGTTACACTTGACGTGAGCGCAGCCCTGGCGAGGACGTTCCGACCATGTCAGTTCCAGTCAGCATAGACCGGATTGCCGAAAAACTGGCGCTTCATCCGGATGACCTGATTCCCTACGGCCATGACGTGGCCAAGGTGCGCCTTGCGGCGCTGCGGCGACCGGCCCGGGGGGCCGGGAAGCTGGTGCTGGTCTCGGCCACCACGCCGACCCCGGGCGGCGAGGGCAAGACGACCACCTCCATCGGCCTGGCCCAGGCCCTGGCGAGGCTGGGGGAGTCGGTCTGCCTGGCCCTGCGGGAGGCCTCCCTCGGCCCCTGCCTCGGCCGCAAGGGCGGTGCCACCGGCGGCGGACGCAGCGTGCTGGTGCCGGCCGACCGGATCAACCTGCACTTCACGGGAGACTTTCACGCCGTCACCTGCGCCAACAATCTGCTGTCGGCGGTGATCGACAACCATTTCTATCATGGCAACAGCCTCGGCATCGACCCGCGCCGCGTTCTCTGGCGGCGGGTGATGGACATGAACGACCGCAGTCTGCGGCATATCGTCGTCGGGCTGGGAGGGGCTGGTCAGGGCCTCCCGCGCGAGGGAGGGTTCGACATCACCGCCGCTTCCGAAATCATGGCGATTCTCTGCCTGGCCGAGGATATCGACGATCTTCGCCGCCGGCTCGACAGTATTCTGGTGGCCTACACCTGGGACGGGGCACCGGTGCATGCCCGTCAGCTCGGGGTGACGGGGGCCATGCTGGCCCTGCTGCGGGACGCCATCCATCCCAACCTGGTCCGGACCGGCGAAGGGGTGCCGGCCCTGGTGCACGGCGGTCCCTTTGCCAACATCGCCCACGGCTGCAGCAGCCTGATCGCCACCCGGATGGCCATGCACCATGCCGACTGGGCCGTCACCGAAGCCGGGTTCGGTTTCGATCTGGGGGCGGAGAAGTTTTTCGACATCAAGTGCCGGCTCGCCGGGATCGATCCGGTGGCGGTGGTGCTGGTGACCACCGTGCGGGCCCTGAAAATGCACGGGGGCGTTCGCGCCGACCGCCTCGGGGACCCGGATCCGGCGGCCGTCGAGCGGGGCCTGGCCAATCTCGACAAGCACATCGAGAATGTCCGCAAATTCAACAAGGAACCGGTGGTTGCCCTGAACCGGTTTGCTTCGGACATTGACGGAGAAGTGGCCCTGGTGCGGCGCCGTTGCGAGGAACGGAAGGTGGTGTGCACGGTCTGTCGCCATTATGAGCTGGGCGGCGAGGGGGCTCTCGACCTGGCCCGGGCGGTGATGGCGGCGGCTACGCGGAGCCGTCCTTTTGTCCCGCTCTATGACCTCGGCCTGCCGGTTGCCGAGAAGATCCGCCTCATCTGCCGGCAGATCTACGGGGCCGACGATGTCGCCTTCACCCGCCAGGCCGAACGTGACCTGCGACAGATAGAGAAACTCGGCCATGCCGGACTGCCGGTCTGCGTGGCCAAGGCGCCGACCTCCCTGTCCGATGATCCGGCGCTCAAGGGGCGCCCCCGTGATTTCGAGGTGACGGTGCGGGCCGTCCAGGTCAATGCCGGTGCCGGTTTTCTGGTGGTGCTGACCGGGGATATCCTGCGCATGCCCGGCCTGCCGGCCCGGCCGCTGGCCGAACGGATCGATGTCGGGCCGGATGGCGGAATCCTCGGATTGTGATCGTCGGGAGGCACCGATGTCCGGGCCGCATGTTTTTCGGTGTTGCACGGTGTCACAAGTGCGACCATGGCTGCACGGACATTTTGGTCGGCATGAACGGCGACCAGCATGCAAGAGGGCAGGTGCGAAACGATGACATCAGGCAAAAGCAGACGTAAGGTGGTGAAGCAGCCAGGACGGCAGAGTGTTTTCCGGGAAGCCTGGGAGAACATGAACGCCGACTTCGACCGGCTGTTGCCGGAGAGACTGCGGCGCACGGACAGGAAGAAGCTCGCACTCGGATTGTTCCTTGCCGAGTTGCTGGTGCTCGCGCTCGCCGGTGGATTTGTCTACCGCTGGTGGGCGGGGGGCTGAGTCGGAAAAGGGTTTCGAAGCGGCGAGCGTGGAGGCGACAATGAGTGTGATGGATGATCTGCGGACGATGGCCCTGAACCTGGCCGGCCGTTTCCCGATACCGAGAATCGCCGGGGCCGTACTGCCGAAGGTGACGGTCGGCGAGGCGGTCGCGGACTGTGCCGCCGATGCCTGCCGGTTCATGGTTCTGGCGCTCGATGGGGGCGCCGGCGGCATCAGCTATCTGCTGCTGCCGGATGGCAGCCTGGCCGATTACCGTGCCCTGCGCTCTTCCGACCTTGTCGGCAGTCGGCCCGAGGAGCTGGCCGACGCCTTCGGTGGAGACGACCCGGTACGCAACATGCTGGGCCTGGCGGCGATCAATGCCATCTGCCAGCAGGTGATGCGGGCAACCGGCCAGGTGCCGGAGACGGCGCCCGATTCTCTCGGACGGATGCGACTCGAAGCGGGCGACCGGGTGGGCATGGTCGGATTCTTTCCCCCCCTGATCAGGCGGGTGCAGGCCCGCGGCGCCGAGCTGGTCATCGTCGAGAAGAAGGCGGAACTGGTCGAGCGTTTTCCCGATCTGCCGGTGACCCTGGATGTGACTGCGCTGCAACGGTGCAACAAGGTCCTGTGCACCGGCACGACGGTGCTCAACGACACCCTCGACGAGGTGCTGGCCCACTGCCGGCAGGCGGAGCATCTGTCGGTCGTCGGTCCGACGGCGGGCTATTTTCCCGATCCGCTGTTCGAACGGGGAGTGCATGTGCTCGGGGGGCGTTTCGTCGACGATGCCGGCCGGCTGCTGGAGCTGATTGCCGGCGGCAGGAAGTGGGGTGAGGCGACGCGCAAGCTCTGCTTCGCTGCCGGAACCTATCCGGGACTCGACGCCCTGACGGCCTGAGTTCCGGAGGAACGGAAAGGTACGGGCGACCCCATTCGGGCCGCCCGTTCTTCTCAGCGCACCCGGATCACCTTGCCGGTCGGCCGGTCGCTCTTCGGCAGCTCGATCCGCAGAACGCCCTTGCGGTAACTGGCCTCGGCCCGGTCGGCGGCGATGCGGGCGGGCAGGGGGATGGCCCGCTCGAAGTGGCCGTAGGCGCATTCCATGATGTGGTAACGGCCGTCGCTATGTTCGCGCTGCAGCCGCTTCTCGCCGCGGACGACCAGAGTGTTGTCGATGACCTGGATGTCGATTTCGTCCGCTTCGAGTCCCGGCGCCTCCAGCCGGACGATGACCTTGCCGGCGGTCTCCGAGACCTCGGCCGCCAGCATGCCCCAGCCCGAGCTGCGCCGGGCGACTTCCTGTGCTTCCGCCCCGTTTTTATCTTCCCGTGTCAGCCCCGGGAGATAACGGGTCAGGGCACCGGAGGCCCGGTCGATGAGCTGCCGCCAGCCGTCGGAAACGCTGTGCAGAACGTTTTCGGCACCTTCCTTCAGTTCATGCCAGTTTGCCATCGTTCGTCACCTCCTCGGTTGAAGATTGTTACGTGCCCGCTTTCTCCAAGAACCGTGCCGGTTCGTACTGTCAAAACATAAGCAATTATGCTAACTTGAGTTCCGTTTGTCGGCGCATGATGTCGCGACCCGTTGCGCGGATGTCGCTGCGACATTGCCGCGACCCCCGAACCTGGACGGAAGGATGTCGACACGGATGCGGGCTCTGGAATTTTTCTGCGGCATCGGCGGGTTTGCCGCCGCGGTGCAGGATTGCGATGTCGACGTGGTCTGCGCCTTCGACCAGAATCTGGTCGCCCTGGAGGTCTATCGGCACAACTTTCCGCGGCACGCGGTTCGTTCCGGGACGATCGAACGGCTCTCCCCGGATGACCTGGCGGTTTTGCCGGCCGATCTCTGGTGGCTCTCTCCCCCCTGTCAGCCTTATTCGGTGCGGGGACGGGGCGCCGATGTCGACGACCCGCGGGCGCGAAGCCTGCTGCATCTGCTCGACCTGCTGCGCAAACTGCCGGACGAACTGCGGCCGTCCGCCCTGGCACTGGAGAACGTGACCGGTTTTGCCCGTTCGCGGGCCCGGCGTTTGCTGCTCGCCTGCCTGCGGGACCTCGGCTACCGGTACGACGAATGCCTGCTCTGTCCGACCGAGCTCGGCATTCCCATGCGCCGGCCGCGTTATTACCTGGTCGCCGGCCGCGACAGGGATCCCGGCCCGCTTCCGGTCTGCCGGCAGGCCATGCGGCCCCTGGCGGACTATCTGCAACCGGCGGCGGACGAGGATGCCCGGCTGCTGGTACCGGCCGATATTGTCGCCCGGTTCGGCAACGGATTCCGTATTCTCGATCCGGATGACGCCGGTGCCTACACCACCTGCTTCACCGCCGGTTACGGCAGGTCGCTGATGCACGCCGGCGCCTATTTGCGCTGTCGGGCGGGGGTGCGCCGTTTCGCTCCGGCGGAGATCGCCGCGCTGCTGCACTTCCCCGCCGATTTCACCTTTCCCGCCGGCATGTCGCTGCGCCGGTGCTGGAAGCTGCTTGGCAACAGCCTGTCGGTGGCGGCCGTCAGGCGGGTTCTGCATTCTTTCGCCTTTTGTATGAACGGAGAAGGATGAAGGTTGACCAACCGGTGGGAAGGAGGCGATACTTGCCGCATGCGATGGAAACTGTTGTTTGTTCTGGTATCGGTTGGGCCGCTGCTCTTGTCGGCGGTCACTTCCGTTGCGGCGGTGACCGTCGACATCTGGCAGACAGGCATGACCCGGCAGCAGGTCTGGGACCTGGCTCGCGAGCGCGACATCGCCCTGGCGCCGGAGGGCTGGCTGCACGCCTCGACCCATTTCCAGGCGCGTTATCTGGTCGAGGATGCCCGCACCTTTTATTGTCGCGGCCGCTATTTCGACCATCCGGCAACCTTCTATCTGCGGTTGACAGCCGGTGCGGACGGCGAGCCGCGCCTGTATGAGATCGAGGTCCGTTTCCGGCCGGCGGCGAACAGTCCCCTGGCCGAACGCATCGTGCGGCGGCTGACGGCCGATATGGGGCGCGGCGAGGTCCGGGTCAGCTCCTGGCAGAATGAGGTTCTCTGGCGCCGCAAGGGCCTGAATATCCGCCTGATTCGTCGCGACGGCCGTTTGCAGCTCATCTTTACCGACCTGCGATGGCAACAACAGTCCTGAAAGGATGATGGAATCATGGAATTCGTTCTGATGTGGATTGCCTTCGGCTGTGCGGCGGCGTCGCTGGCGAAGGGGAAGAATTTCAATGTCAGGCTCTGGGTGGCCCTCGGGTTGCTGCTCGGCCCCTTCGCCCTGTTGATCATGGCACTGCGCAAACCGGGTGAGGGACCGGACCAGGGATACCAGTAAGCGCTGCGGGAGCATATGGCATGGATATCCGGAACCTGCTGCACCAGAGCTATCTCTTCGCCGGTGTCGACGACGAGGATCTCGACCGGCTGGCGGAGATTTCCCGGTTGCGCACCGCCCGCCGCGGCGAAATCCTTTTCGCCGACGGTGACGAAGCCGAGGGGTTTTTCATCGTCGCCAGCGGCAAGGTGAA
>CAYTVY010000124.1:0-7182 GCA_964441925.1 uncultured Geothermobacter sp. | reverse complement strand
TCCTGGTGGAAGATTCTTGACAATTTTTCTGTGTTTTAGCAGAATCGTTTTATCCGAATTCAGGAGACATTCACCGATGAAACTTTCCACCAAAAGCCGCTACGGCCTGCGGGCCATCTTTGACATGGCCTATCACTCGGGCAACTTCCCCGCCCAGATCAAGGACATCTCCCGGCGGCAGAACATATCCCCCCGCTACCTGGAGCAGATCTTCCAGGATCTGAAACGCGCCGGACTGCTCAAGAGCCGGCGCGGCCCCCAGGGCGGCTACACCCTGGCCCGCGACCCGGCCGACATCACTGTCAGGGACGTCATCAATGCCGCCGAGGGCGAGGTCTTTCTCGTCGCCTGCACCGCCCGGGAGAAAAGCTGCGCCAACAGCTGCGCCTTCGACCGGAACTGTGTCACCCAGAAAATCTGGGAAGAGGCCAACAACCGGCTGAACGCCTACTTTTCCTCGGTTTCCCTGAAGGACATGTGCGACATGGCGCGCGAGATGGGAATCGAAAAGGAACTCGATCACCGCTACATGTACTTCATCTAGAAATCACGACAGACCGATGGCAAGCCGCACCCTGCTCGAACAGATCGGCAATACCCCCCTGATTCGCATCGATGGCCTGGTGGACGACGACCACGCCGCCATCTGGGGCAAGCTCGAGGCCGCCAACCCCGGCGGCAGCGTCAAGGACCGCATCGCCCTGGCCATGATCCGCAAAGCCGAGGACGACGGCTGTCTGCGGCCCGGCGCCACCATTGTCGAGCCGACCAGCGGCAACACCGGCATCGGTCTGTCGCTGGTGGCCGCCGCCAGAGGCTACCGCATGGTCCTGACCATGCCCGATTCGATGAGTCTGGAGCGGCGCCGTCTGCTGGGGGCCTTTGGCGCCGAGCTGGTGCTGACCCCGGGTGAACTGGGCATGCGCGGCGCCATCGACCGGGCCGAGGAGATCGCCCGCGAACGCCAGGCCTTCATGCCGCAGCAGTTCAGCAACCCGGCCAACCCGGAAATCCACCGCCAGACCACCGGGCCGGAAATCATCCGGGCACTGGAGGGCCGCATCGACGCCCTGGTGACCGGCGTCGGCACCGGCGGCACCATCACCGGCGTCGGGCGGGCACTGAAAGAGCACGGTCTCGGGCCCCTGATCGTCGCCGTCGAACCGGCCGATTCACCGGTTCTGTCCGGCGGCCTGCCGGGGCCGCACAGGATTCAGGGCATCGGCGCCGGTTTCGTGCCCGATGTTCTCGACACGGACATCTACAGCGAAGTGATCACCGTCGACAGTGACGAAGCGATCGCCATGACCCGACGGCTGGCCCGTCGGTGCGGCCTGTTCGTGGGCATCTCCTCCGGTGCCAACCTGGTCGCCGCCGCGGCTGTCGCCCGCCGCCTCGGCCCCGGCAACAACGTGGTCACCTTTCTCTGCGACACCGGTGAACGCTATCTCTCCACCGGCATCTACGACTGACACCGCAAAGGATCTCCAAGGTGAACGACGACGCGAAGACAACAGCCCTCGACGCCAAATTCGGCCGGCTGAAGACGATCATCGAAGAGCTCGGCTCGGCGGTCATCGCCTTTTCCGGCGGCGTCGACTCGACCTTTCTGCTCAAGGTCGCCGCCGACACCCTCGGCCCAGACAGGGTCCTGGCCCTGACCGCCACCTCGCCCACCTATCCGCAGTTCGAATTCGAACAGGCCCGCCGGCTGGCCGCCGATTTCGGTATCCGCCATCTGGTGGTGGAAAGCAACGAGCTGGAGATTCCCGGTTTCGCGCAGAACCACCGCCGGCGCTGCTACCACTGCAAACACGAACTCTTCTCCATCTGCCGCGCCAAGGCGCAGCAACTCGGCTACCGGGCGGTGCTCGACGGTTCCAACCGGGACGACCTGAAGGACCATCGTCCCGGGCGGGACGCCGCCGCCGAGCTCGGGGTGCGCTCACCGCTGCTTGAAACCGGCCTCGGCAAGCAGGACATCCGTGCCCTGAGCCGCCGGCTGGGATTGCCGACCGCCGACAAGCAGGCCTTCGCCTGCCTGTCCTCCCGCTTCCCCTACGGCACCGAGATCACCGCCGAACGGCTGCAGCAGGTCGACCGCTGCGAAACCTTTCTGCGCGAGCAGGGGTTTCACAACTACCGGGTGCGCTACCACGACAGTGTCGCCCGGATCGAGGTGGCCCCCGACGAAATCGACCGTTTTTTCGACTCCGAACTGCGCCGGGCGGTGACCGCCGAGTTCCGGGCCGCCGGGTTCACTTACGTCGCCCTCGACCTGCAAGGCTACCGTACCGGCAGCATGAACGAGGTCTGACGCCGCGACCGGACAGAACAACACCAGGGGGAGTCAGGCGATCGGCTCCCCCGCCAAAGAAGGGCGACGACAAACGGTTTGAAACCTGTCCGGAACCATCGCGGTCCCAGCTCCGTACGGTCCGGACAGCAAGACTGATATCTGTGTTCGCATCGACAGCCACAGCGGGTCCGCACAGGTCACTGCATGGTGGGCGGGGGAACGGATCTGCAAGGCGACAGGAGGAAAAATGAACCGGAGCGCCGCCCTTTTCGCGACCACCTTCACCGCCGGGCTGCTCGGAGCTCTGTGCAACAGCCTGGCCGCCCATTTCGCCGGGGTCTGGGGGCTGACCGCCATGCTCGGCGTCAACCTGCATCCCCCGCTGACCGCCCAGTGGCTCTATCCCAGACTGGTCTGGGGCGGCATCTGGGGCCTGGCCTACTTCTTCACCATCGGCCGCCCCCGCACCCGCCGTCACTGGGTGCGCAAGGGGCTCTGGGTCAGCCTGCTGCCAAGCGCCGTCCAGCTCTTCGTCATCTTTCCCAACACCACCCCGCACGGCATGTTCGGCCTCGGGCTGGGAATGCTCACCCCGCTGGTGGTCATCGTCCTCAACGCCATCTGGGGGCTGTTCACCGGCATCTTCACCCGCGCCTTCTGGGGGCGGGGATGAGATGCCTGCTTCCGCTGTGGCTGGCATTTCTGCTGCTGGCCGCACCGGCAACGGCGGCGGTCCGCGGTAAGGTGACCTGGATCTACGACGGTGACACCCTGAAAGTGGCCGGCGTCGGCAAGATCCGCCTGCTCGGTATCGACGCCCCCGAACACGAAGATTCGGAGCGGGACCGTTTCTACCGTCGCTGGAACATTCCCCCCTCCCGGCTGCGCCGGATCGCGGTCGAAAGTCTGCGTTTCCAGATTCGGGCCGTAAAAGGCAAGGTCGTCACCCTGCGCTTCGATCGCGAACGGCACGACCGGTACGGCCGCACCCTGGCCTACGTCTTTCTGCCCGACGGCCGCATGCTGAACCGGGTTCTGCTGCGCAAAGGCTACGCCAGCGTCTTTCGCCGTTTCACCTTCGCCCGCAAGCAGGAATTTCTGCGGCTGGAGCAGCAGGCAAGAAAACGAGGAGTCGGCCTCTGGGCCCGCCCCTGAAAAACCGCCCATTCAGGACTCAGGGCACCGGCTGACGTTGGCGCTGCCGCAGATAGTCCTCGTAGCTGTGCCGACGGAAACATTCAGCCCACTGAGGCCCGGTCTGGGTGTACTCGGCGCATTGCCGCTGCCGCCAGCTCTCGAGCGTCTCGTAGCCCAGCCGCTTCCAGCCTACGGCGGAACAGCCCACCGGTACCAGCAGTATCGGCAGCACCAGCCAATGCCGCCACTGCACCACCTTACGCCTCCCGATGCACCATCGTCGCCCCCCAACTCTGGTCGGTCGGCATCACCTCGAGCTGGTTGATGTTGACATGCTCCGGCAGCGAGGCGCACCAGAAGACACATTCGGCGATATCTTCCGCCGTCAGGGCCCGCGTGCCCCGATAGACGGCGGCCGCCCGTGTCTCGTCTCCCTTGAATCGCACCTGGGAGAACTCGGTCTCCGCCATCCCCGGAGCAATACAGGTGGCGCGCACACCGGTACCGTGCAGGTCGGTCCGCAGATTGCGGGTGAACTGCAGGACGAAAGCCTTGGTCGCCCCGTAGACATTGCCGCCGGCGTAGGGCCAGGAACCGGCAATGGAGCCGATATTGATGACATGCCCGCGCCGGCGGGCCACCATGCCGCCCAGCAGGGCGTGGGTACAATAGAGCAGCCCTTTGACGTTGGTGTCGATCATCCGTTCCCAGTCATCCAGGTCGACCTGCCAGGACGGCTCCAGCCCGAGAGCTAGGCCGGCATTGTTGACCAGGACATCGACGGCGGCAAATTCGGCTGGCAACCCTTCGACCGCCGTCTGTACCGCCGACCGGTCACGCACGTCCAGCGGAACCAGGTGCACCGGCACTTCACCCAGCTCGTCGCGCAGCCGCTCGAGTTTTTCCCGGCGCCTGGCCGCCAGGACCAGACGGTCGCCGGCCGCCGCAAAACGCCGGGCGCAGGCGGCGCCGAAACCGGCCGAGGCGCCGGTAATGAAGATGGTTCGCATATCTGAAAACCTCCCTGTTGGAATTCCCCCCAAACATGTCTTGCAAATCTGACTCGCGCCCGTTCGCCCACGCGCACTCAAGTCGCAGAGAAAATCCTGGTATCACCCCCAAGGCATCACAGTCTCTCTGCGACTTTGCGCGAGATATGATTCAGCAATTCATCAACTCTTCACGATCCGCCGCAGCACATAGTTGAGAATTCCGCCGGCCTGATAATAGCGAATCTCATTGCGGGTATCGAGCCGGCAGATGACCTCGACCTCGTCGCTGCCGCCGTCGGTGCGGTTGATGCGCAGGGGGATCGTCTGACCCGGCTCGACCGGCCCCGGGCAGGCGGCCAGGTCGAAGGTCTCGCTGCCGTCGAGCCTCAGGGTCTTGCGGTCGACCCCCGGCGGGAACTGCAGGGGCAGGATTCCCATGCCGATCAGGTTGGAGCGGTGGATCCGCTCGAAACTCTCGGCGATGACCGCCCTCACTCCCAGCAGCAGGGTCCCCTTTGCCGCCCAGTCACGGCTCGAGCCGGCACCGTACTCGCGGCCGGCGACGATGACGAGGGGGATACCGGCCTGCCGGTAGGCCATCGCCGCCTCGAAGATGGTGGTCACCTTGCCGTCGGTTCCGCGCGTGTAGCCTCCCTCGATTCCCGGCGCCAGTTCGTTGCGCAACCGGATGTTGGCGAAGGTGCCACGTACCATCACCTCGTGGTTGCCCCGTCGTGATCCGTAAGAGTTGAACTCGCGCGGTTCCACCCCGTGCTCGCGCAGATAGGCGCCGGCCGGCGAGGAGGCGAGAATCGCTCCGGCCGGCGAAATGTGGTCGGTGGTGATCGAATCGCCCAGCATGACCAGCATGCGGGCACCGGTGAAACCGGGAAGGCCGGCCGGCGGGTCCCGGCGGATTTCAAAGAAAGCGGGCTCGCGTACGTAGGTCGAGTCCGGATCCCAGGCGTAGGTCTCGCCCTCCGGCACCGGCAGCCGCCGCCAGCCCGGCTCGCCGGTGAAGACATCGGCGTATTTCTCCCGGAACATGTCGGCGGAGACCAGGCGGACCTGTTCGGCCACCTCGGCGTCCGTCGGCCAGACATCCTTCAGGTAGACCGGCCGGCCCGCGGCGTCCTCGCCCAGCGGTTCGCACGTCAGATCGATGCGGGTGGTGCCGGCCAGGGCGAAGGCGACCACCAGCGGCGGCGAGGCCAGCCAGCTGGCACGGGTCTGGGCGTGGACCCTCCCCTCGAAGTTGCGGTTGCCAGAGAGTACCGAGCAGACCGTCAGGTCGCCGGCCTCGACCGCCTCGGCGATCGGCCCGTTCAAGGGCCCCGAGTTGCCGATACAGGTGGTGCAGCCGTAACCGACCACGTTGAAGCCGAGGGCGTCGAGGTGCTGCTGCAGCCCGGCCTTCTCCAGGTAGTCGGTCACCACCTTGGAACCGGGTGCCAGCGAGGTCTTCACCCAGGGCTTCTGCCGCAACCCCTTCTCCACCGCCTTTTTCGCCAGCAGGCCCGCCGCCATCATCACCGCCGGATTGGAGGTATTGGTGCAGGAGGTGATGGCAGCGATCACCACGTCCCCCTGTTTCAGCGCGTAGTCGCCGCCGGTCACCGGCACCTCCTTGTCCCGAACATCGGCGGGAATGGCCGCTTCCGTCGCCGTTTTCAGGTCACCGAGCCAGACCCGGTCCTGGGGCCGCTTCGGCCCGGCGAGACTTGGCCGGACGGTGGCCAGATCGAGTTCGAGCACGTCGGTGTACAGCGGGTCCGGCACGTCGTCGTCGCGCCACATCCCCTGAGTCCGGGCGTAGGCCTCGACCAGGGCGACTGTCGCCTCCGGCCGGCCGGTCAGCCGCAGATAGTCGAGCGTCACCCGGTCGATCGGAAAGAAGCCGCAGGTGGCACCGTATTCGGGCGCCATGTTGGCGATGGTGGCCCGGTCGGCCAGCGACAGGTGCGACAGTCCCTCGCCGAAGAACTCGACGAACT
Source organism: uncultured Geothermobacter sp. (assembly GCA_964441925.1). Lineage (GTDB taxonomy): Bacteria > Desulfobacterota > Desulfuromonadia > Desulfuromonadales > Geothermobacteraceae > Geothermobacter. The sequence continues at coordinate 760 of CAYTVY010000124.1, read as the reverse complement.
TGCCGACCACCCCGAAGTCGCGCAGCATCTCGGTGACGGTCAGCACCAGGTCAGTGGCGGTCACCCCCTCGCCGAGAGCGCCGGTGAAACGGAAACCGACCACCTCGGGAATCAGCATCGAGATCGGCTGACCGAGCATGGCGGCCTCGGCCTCGATGCCACCGACCCCCCAGCCGAGCACCGCCAGGCCGTTGATCATGGTGGTGTGGGAATCGGTGCCGACCAGGGTGTCGGGATAGGCGAGCCAGGTTCCGTCCCGCTCCTCGCTCCAGACGGTGCGGCCGAGGTATTCGAGATTGACCTGGTGGCAGATGCCGGTGCCCGGCGGCACCACCCGGAAGTTGTCGAAGGCGAGCTGGCCCCAGCGCAGAAAGGCGTAGCGCTCGTGATTGCGCTCCATCTCCCGTTCGACGTTGTAGGCAAAGGCCTCGGGCATGGCGTATTTGTCGACCATCACCGAATGGTCGATCACCAGATCGACCGGAATGCGCGGATTGATCCGCTGCGGATCGCCACCGGCCCGCTTGACCGCGTCGCGCATGGCGGCCAGGTCGACCACCGCCGGCACGCCGGTGAAATCCTGCATCAGGACCCGGGTCGGACGGAAGGCGATCTCGTGCTCGCTGCGCCGCTGCCGCTGCCAGTCGACCAGCGCCGCGATGTCGTCGCGGGTCACGGTCTCGCCGTCCTCGAAGCGCAGCAGGTTCTCCAGCAGGATCTTGAGGGTGAAGGGCAGCCGGTCGCTATCCCCGAAACCGGC
>CAYTVY010000123.1:0-7272 GCA_964441925.1 uncultured Geothermobacter sp. | reverse complement strand
TTTGCAAACCGCATTCAGGCCAAGCGCTTACACTCTTCATCCGGCACAAACCCACGGATCCAGGTTTCAGTCTGTCAGGTTCAGTAGCGCGCCACCTCCGACTCGATGGTGCGCACCATGTTGACCAGTCGCGGCCCGATGTCGTCCTCCAGCATGTGCGGCCGCAGCACGAAGGAGGGCGCCGCGCAGTTGAAGCTGAGCAGCCGGCAGCCGGCAATCGGCAGCATCGGCACCCCGACGGCGTTGACGTCGCTGCGCCAGTCGCCGATGGAGAAGCAGAAACCGCGCTCCTCGTAGTCGCGCAGGGCCTGCTCGATGCCCGCCTTGTGCTTCGGCCAGGCCGCCTCGTCCCGCCGGCGGATGTAGTCGAGCAGGCGGTCCCGTTCCTGTTCCGGCAGGCCACACAGCAGCGCCCGCCCCATGGCGGTGGTGGCGATCGGCACCCGGGTACCGGGCACCCGCCGCAGGGACACGGTGGCGGCGGTGCTGTGCCGGCCGTCGAGATAGATCATCCCCAGCCGGTCACGGGTTCCGACCGAGACCACCGTGTGCGAGTAGTCGGCCAGCTCTTGCATCAGCGGCCGGGCGATCTTCAACACCTCCATGTTGGTGAGCAGGGAATAGCCGAGGGAGAGCACCGAGGTGCCGAGCTGGTACTTGCCCAGCTTTTCGTCGTGATACAGGTACCCCATCTTGGTGAGGGTGTAGGTCAGACGGGAAACGGTCGGCTTCGGCAGGCCGGTGCGCCGGGCGATGTCCTGGTTGCCCAGGTGCCGGTCGTGCGGCCGGAAACAGCGCAGCACCTCCAGCCCCCGCGCCAGGGCGGTGACGAACCGGCGGTCCTGGACGACCTTCTCCGACTCGAGCCCGAAGGCGTCGACCAGATCCCGGCGGCCGTCCCGGTCGTCCGCGTCCTGCCGTTCGTCTTTCAGGACCGGTTTTTCCGTTGCCTGCTCGCTCATCGCGTCCTTCCCCCGACACCACTGCGTGCCGGAATCCGGCGGTGCCATCGGTGGCGCCGCGTGCTCCATCTCTACCGGAAAGCGTTGTGCGTGTCAAGACAATAAAACGTTGTTTTTTGAAAATTGATTCCGCACTGCAAAATTAGGAACAGAAACACCCCTTGCGCGAAAAGAGTGAAAAAATCGTCGAAATTGCACTTGGCATCCTGATTGCCAACTGATAACCGTCTTGGATTACACGAGAAAAATCCCGACACCCGACGGATGAAAAATTAGCTGTTTACAAACATCGTGTTGTCGGGTAGGATTGACAAAAATTGGAATTATATTCCGCACTGCGAAACTACAAACAGCGACAGGGAAAGCCATTCTCACACTGTTCGACCACCGGTCGGCAGAACGAAAACACCAGACATTTACAGAGAGGACATCACGATGAAACCGATCACGACCGTCGGGGTTGTCGGCGCGGGAACCATGGGTTCGGCCATCGCCCAGCACTTCATCATGAAGGGGCTGCCGGTCATCCTGCTCGACCAGCAGGACGCCTTTCTGGAAAAGGGCGTGGGACACATCCGCGCATCACTGCAAGAGGCGCTGCAGCGCCGGCTGATTGACGAGGCGGCCTTCGAGCAGATTCTCGGCCGGCTGCGCTGCACCACGGATCAGAAGGAGCTGGCCGGCGCCGATCTGGTGGTGGAGGCGATCTTCGAAAACCTGGAGGTGAAACGGCAGCTGTTCGCCGAGCTGGAGAAGGTGGTCGGCGCCGACTGCGTTCTGGCCAGCAACACCTCGTCCTTTCTGATCAGCGACATCGCCGCCGGTCTGCAGACCCCGGAGCGGGTGGTCGGCGTGCACTACTTCTACCACGCGGCCAAGAACAAGCTGGTCGAGATCATTCCCGGCGAAAAGAGCGATCCCGCCATTGTCGCCGCCCTGGAGAACTTCTACAACTACCACGACAAGACGCCGATCCTGGTCAGGGACGCCCCCGGCTTCGCTGTCAACCGCTTCTTCGTCCCCTGGCTCAACGAGGCGGCCCGCCTCTATGAGGAGGGATGCGGCAGCATCGCCTTCATCGACCGCGTCGCCTGCGAGGTCTTCGGCGTCGGCATGGGGCCCTTTGCCCTGATGAACGCCACCGGCGTGCCGATCGCCATGCACGCCGCCGACGGCCTGGCCGGCAAGCTCGGCCCCTTTTATGCCCCGGCGGAGATCCTCTGCCGGCAGGTCGAATCGGGACAGGACTGGAACGTTGAAGACACCACCGTCCTGAACGGCGGCTCCGACCAGGAAGAGGTCGTCATCCGGCGGCTGGTCGGAGCGACCCTCGGGGTTGCCGCCCAGATGGTCGAGGAAGGGGTGGTCGACGCCACCTCGGCCGACCTGGGCGCCCGGGCCGGCCTGCGCTGGCCGGTCGGCCCCTTCGAACTGCTCGGCAAGCTCGGCCCCGACCGGGTGCGGGAGATGGTCGCCAGCGTCTTTTCCGCCTGGAACCTGCCCCTGCCGGCCTGTCTCGAGCAGGCGGCCGGCGGCCGGTCCCTCAGCCTCGACTGGGTCACCAGCGAGGTGATCGACAGCACCGGCTTCATCATCTTCAACCTGCCCGACCGGATGAATCCCCTCGGCGAGCAGGTGATGGAACAGCTCGACCGCTGCGTCGACGAGCTCGACGCCCGCGACGACATCGACCGGATCGTCATCCACGGCAAGGGCAAGGCCTTCATCGCCGGCGCCGACATCAAGTTCTTCCTCGACGCCATGGAGGCCGGCGACCTGGATCGCATCCAGCGCTTCACCGAGTTCGGCCAGCAGGTGCTGAACAAGATCAGCGCATCAAGCAAGACCACCATCGCCTACCTCGACGGCCTGGCGCTGGGCGGCGGCCTGGAGCTGGCGCTGGCCTGCGACTACCGTATCGGCACCCGCAAGTCGGTGCTCGCTTTCCCCGAAACCGGCATCGGCATCTATCCGGGCCTGGGCGGCACCCAGCGTGCCCCGCGCCTGATCGGGACCGGCCGCGCCAAGCTGCTGATCGCCACCGGCCAGTTCATCAACGCCAAGCAGGCCTACGCCTTCGGCCTGGTCGACACCGTCATCGACCCGCTGTACGACTGGCGCGAGCTGGCCGGTTTCCGCATCGAAACACCCCAGGCCGGCCGGACCGAAGAAACACCGGAGGAGACGGCCTTCGCCGCGTTCGACGGTGATCTGAACGATCCGCTGCTCGACCGGGAGGAATTTGCGAAACAGGCCAAGAGCATCCGCCGCAAGGCGCCGATCGCCCTGAAGATGGCGATGGAGCTGATCGACAAGGGCCGCGAGCTCGAACTGCCGGCGGCCCTGCAGCTGGAGCTGGACGGCCTGAAGACCATCTTCGCCACCGCCGACGCCAAAACCGGCCTGAGCAGCATCATCACCGGCCAGAAGCCGGTCTTTGTCGGCAAGTAAACGCCATCAGGAAAACACCGGACCACCGGCGAAAGACAGGGAGAGAATCCGGACAGCCGGCAACCAGGACAGTTTTCGGCCCGTTTTCACTGCCGTGGCGTGATCCGGAACAGATGGTCAACCTGAATACAAAAGGAGCTTCCATGAGTGCGAGCGTCAAAGGTTTTCGGGACAGCAGCATCGGCAGCGGCGCCCTGTTCGAGGACATCTACCTGCTCGAAGGACGGCGGACCCCGTTCGGCAAGTACACCGGCAGTCTCTCCAGTGTCTCGCCGACCGATCTGGGCATTCTCGCCAGCCGCGCCGCCATCGAGGCGGCCGGAGTGCCGGCCTCCGACATCGACCAGACCATCGTCGCCAACATCGGCCAGGCCAGTGCCGACTGCTTCTTCCTCCCCCGGCACATCGCCCTCTACAGCGGGGCACCCCTGGAAAGCACCGCCCTGCTCACCCAGCGGATCTGCGGTTCGGGCATGGAGCTGCTCGGCCAGGCGGCGGAGCAGATCGCCCTCGGCAAGGCCGAGCTGGTGCTCGGCTGCGGCACCGACACCATGAGCCGCTTCCCCCTGGTCTCCTACTCGGCCCGCCAGGGCTTCCCCCTGGGGCGCCCCGAATTCATCGACCTGCTGTGGGAGGCCCTCAACGACACCGCCGCCGTGCCGATGGGCTGCACCGCCGACAACCTGGCACGCGAATACAAGCTGAGCCGGGAGGAGGTGGACGCCTTCGCCATGCGCAGCCAGGAGCGCTACGCCCAGGCCAGCGAGGCCGGGTTCTTCGCCGGCGAAATCGTCCCCGTCGCCCCGAAGGGCGTGCTGGAGATGGGCAACTACAAACCGCGCAAATACCGGCTGAACAGCCGGGAAGAGGTCCGCGCCGACGAGCATCCGCGCCGGACCAGCATGGAGCAGCTGGCGAAACTGCCCTTCGTCTTCACTAAGGAGGGGCCGACCACCGCCGGCAGCGCCTCCGGCATCGTCGACGGTGCCGCCGCCCTGCTGGTGGCCTCGGGCGACTACGTCCGGGCCCACGGCCTGAAGCCGCTGGGACGCATCCGCGGCTTCGCCGCCACCGGCGTGCGGCCTGACATCATGGGCATCGGCCCGGCCCCGGCCATCCGCCTGCTGCTCGGCCAGCTGGGCATGGAGCTGCAGGACATCGACCGCTTCGAGATCAACGAGGCCTTCGCCGCCCAGTGCCTGGCGGTGGCGCGGGAGCTGCGGCTCGACGAAGAGAAACTGAACATCAACGGCGGCGCCATCGCCATCGGCCATCCGCTGGGTGCGACCGGTGTCCGCCTGACCCTGACCTGCCTGAAGACCCTGCACCGCGACGGCAAACAGTTCGGCATCGCCTCGGCCTGCATCGGCGGCGGCCAGGGCATTGCCCTGGCCGTGGAGGCCTGCTGATGACGGCGGCAGCAGGCAGGACCGCCCGCGTGGTGCTGATCACCGGCGCCGGCCAGGGCATCGGCGCCGCCATCGCCCGGCGCTTCGCCGCCGATGGCGAACGGCTGGCCCTTGTCGACGTCAATGCCGAGCAGCTGGGTGCCTTCGCCGCCGAGCTGGAACAGACCGGCTGCGAGGTGCTGCCGATCGTTGCCGACATCACCGACAAGGCACGGGTCGGCGGGCTGGTGGCCGAGGTGCTCGAACGCTTCGGCCGGCTCGACGTGCTGGTCAACAACGCCGGCATCATCCGTGACGGCTTCATCAGCAAGCTGTCGGAGGAAGACTGGGACCAGGTGCTCAACGTCAACCTCAAGGGCGCCTTCCTCTGCTGCCAGGCGGTCTTTCCGACCATGAAGGAGCGGCAGTACGGCAAGATCGTCAATATCGTTTCGCGCGCCTGGCTGGGCAACATCGGCCAGGCCAACTACTCGGCGAGCAAGGGCGGGCTGGTCAGCCTGACCCGCACCCTGGCCCTCGAATTCGCCCGTTTCCAGATCAATGTCAACGCCGTCGCCCCCGGCCTGATCGACACCCCGATGACCCGGGGGATGCCGGAAGAGGCCCGGGCCCGGCTGATTCGCATGCAGCCGACCGGCAAAATGGGCAAGGTGGAGAACGTCGCCGCCGCCGTCGCCTTCCTCGCCTCGGACGACGCCGAGTTCATCACCGGCCAGGTGCTGCACGTTGACGGCGGCAAGAGCTGCGGCCTGCTGTCGCTCTGAAAGGCAACCTTCAAACTGATCTCGCGCGGAGACGCAGAAACGCAGAGAAAACAAGTCTGAAACAAAGGCAAAAATATGCTGGCCTTCTCTGCGGCTCCGCGTCTTTGAGTGAGCGCAGCGCACGGGCGCGAGACCGGTTGTCGCCGCCCGCAAAGGATACGGACATGAACGTCTACCTGATCGAAGCCAGACGCACCGCCATCGGCCGGGCCCACCCGGACAAGGGCATGTTTCGCGCGGTGCGCGCCGACGAGCTGCTTGCCGGACTGATGCGCGGGATGCTCGCCGGCATGGCGGACTCCGAGGCGGTGATTTCCGCCCTCGACGACGTCTACGTCGGCTGCGTCGGCCAGCACCTGGAACAGGGCAAGAACATCGCCCGGCTGGCCCTGCTGCTGGCGGAACTGCCGGAGACCCTGCCGGGGGTCACCATCAACCGGCTCTGCGCTTCGAGCCTGCAGGCCTTCAACTTCGCCGCCTCGACCATCGTCGCCGGTGACGCCGACCTGCTGCTGGCCGGCGGCGTCGAGCACATGGGACACGTGCCGATGCAGGCCGCCACCGACTATCACAAGGGACTGCTGGGCCGCTATCCCTTCCCCTTCAACAACATGGGCCTGACCGCCGAAAAGGTCGCCCGCGACTACGGGATCGATCGCGCCGCGCAGGACCTCTTTGCCACGGAGAGCCACCGGCGGGCCCTGGCTGCCCGCGAGGCCGGCCACTTCGCCCGCGAAATCCTGCCGATCGACACCCCGGACGGACCGGCCCTCGTCGATCAGTCGCCGCGGCCCGGCACCAGCCCGGAGACCCTGGCGCAGCTGAAACCGGTCTTCGACGCCAACGGCACGGTCACGGCCGGCAACAGCTCGCCCCTCAACGACGGCGCCAGCCTCACCCTGCTGGCGTCGGAACGGGCCGTCGAACGTCTCGGGCTGAAACCGCGGGCGCGGGTGGCCGGTTTCGCGGTGGTCGGACTCGATCCCTGCAGCATGGGGATGGGACCGGTGCCGGCGATCCGCAAACTGCTGGAGAAGACGGGCCTGGATCTTGAGGCCATCGACCGCTTCGAGTTGAACGAGGCCTTCGCCAGCCAGGCGGTGGCCTGTGTGCGCGAGCTGGGACTCGACCCGGAAAAGGTCAACCCCTGGGGCGGGGCCATTGCTCTCGGCCATCCGCTGGGCGCCACCGGCACCCGGCTGATCACCACCCTGCTCAACGGCCTGAAAGCCAGCGGCGGCCGGTACGGCATTGCCTCGCTCTGCATCGGCCACGGCCAGGGCATGGCCACCCTGATCGAAAGGCTCTGACGGAACGATGCTGCAGGGCGTCGCCGAATTCGAGGTCCGCTACGTCGAAACCGACCAGATGGGCGTGGTGCATCACGCCAACTACCTGGTCTGGTTCGAGCTGGCCCGCACCCGCTTCTGCGCCGGAGCGGGGCTGCCCTACCCGGAGATCGAGGCCCGCGGCTTCCTGATGATCATCACCCATGCCGAGCAGGACTACCGGCGGGCGGCCCGCTACGGCGACCGGATACGCGCCAGCTGCCGGCTCGACTGGTCGAATCGGCGCAGCCTGCAGTTCAGCTACCGCATCGAGCGGGGAGACGAGCTGCTGGCCAGCGGCATCACCCGCCATGTCTGGGTGAAGAAGGACAGCCTGCGGCCCTGCCGCCTGCCGGAG
>CAYTVY010000122.1:0-7355 GCA_964441925.1 uncultured Geothermobacter sp. | reverse complement strand
AAGGACGTCACCGGGGCATTCTAGCCGAAGGCCGGAACGGTGCGAAGCGGTTTTTTAGCCAGAGTAAAACCTTTGACTCCCCCCGCCCGGCTGCTAAGCTGGAACCGGACGAACCGGAAGGAGGAACAAGGCATGACCCGTTTTCGCACCGAATCCGATTCCATGGGCACCATGCAGGTACCCGCCGACGCCCTGTACGGCGCCCAGACCGCCCGAGCCGTCGAGAACTTTCCCGTCTCCGGCCGGCGCCTGACGCGACCGATGATCCAGGCCCTGGGACGGATCAAGCAGCAGGCGGCACTGACCAACGGTGAGCTGGGCCTGCTGCCGGACGATCTGGCATCGGCCATCGCCGCCGCCGCCGGCGAGGTGGCGGACGGCCGGCACGACGACCATTTTCCCGTCGACATCTTCCAGACCGGCTCGGGCACTAGCAGCAACATGAACGCCAACGAGGTGATCGCCACCCTGGCCGGCCGCCGGCTGGGGCGCAAGGTCCACCCCAACGACCACGTCAACCTGGGACAGTCGAGCAACGACGTCTTTCCCACCGCCCTGCATCTGGCGGCGACGGCCGAGCTTCACGACCGGCTGCTGCCCGCCCTGGCGGGGCTGCGCGAGCAGCTGGCCGCCAAGGCGGAAGCCTTCGACGACATCGTCAAGCTGGGACGCACCCATCTGCAGGATGCCGTCCCCATCCGGCTCGGCCAGGTCTTCTCCGGCTACGTCCGGCAGCTCGAACTGGCCACCGGCCGCCTCCGGCAAGGCGCCGAAGGGCTGCTCGAACTGCCGCTGGGCGGCACCGCCGTCGGCACCGGTCTCAACACCCATCCGGAATTCGCCCGCAGAACCTGCGCCCGCCTGGCCGCGGTCACCGGCCGGCCCTTCGTCGAGGCCGCCAATCACTTCGAGGCGCAGGCGGCGCGTGACGCCGCCGTGCAGCTCAGCGGCGCCCTGCGAACCTGCGCCGTCAGCCTGTTCAAGATCGCCAACGACATCCGCTTTCTGGCCAGCGGCCCGCGCGGCGGCTACGGTGAGCTGAAACTGCCGGCCGTCCAGCCGGGCAGCTCGATCATGCCCGGCAAGATCAACCCGGTGATGGCCGAAAGCCTGCTGCAGGTCTGCGTCCAGGTAATCGGCTTCGACAGTGCCATCGGCCTGGCCGGCCTGTCGGGCAACTTCGAGCTGAACGTGATGCAACCGCTGCTGGCGCACAATCTGCTCGAGGGCATGCGCCTGCTGGCCAACGCCGCCCGGCTGTTCGCCGAACGCTGTGTCGCCGGCCTGCAGGCCGACCGCAAACGCTGTGAAGAGATGGTTGAGAAGAGCCTGGCGATGGTCACCGCCCTGGCTCCGGCCATCGGCTACGACCGGGCGGCGGAGCTGGCCAAGCAGGCGCACGCAGAAGGAAAGACCATCCGCCAGGTCTGTCTGGAGCAGGGCATCCTGCCGCCCGACCAGCTGGACCGGCTGCTCGATCCCCGGCCCCAGACCGGCCCCTGACCGGTGGCAGCATCAGAGACAGGAGAGCAGTCCGGCGCCCAGTTCCCGCCGCTGCCAGTTCCGCAGCCCGGGGATCTCCCGCAGCTCCTCTTCGTTCACGGGGTTCCGGCGGGCGATGCCTTCGAGCAGGCCGTTGTTGATCAGCACCCCCGGATCGAGCTCCAGCTCGGCCGCCTTCGCCGCCCGCCAGGCCTTGAGCCGGGTCAGCCGCTTCTCGGCCTGCGGGTCCCGCTCCTGCCGGGCCCGCCGGGGAAAGACCGGCAACCGCTCCGCCGGCAGACTCAGCCCCTCTTCGACGCAGCGCAGCAGATCCCGCCCGTAACGCTCGGCCAGCTTCGGGGGCAGCTCCTCCAGCCCGGCCAGGGCCCGCCGGGTGCGCGGTGCGGCCGTCGCCACCGCCAGCAGGCTCTTGTTGCCGATGACACGGAATGGCGGCACGTCGCGCCGCCGGGCACTTTCGTCCCGCCAGCGCAGCAGGGCCTCGAGGATGGCGAGCTGGCGCCCCCCCAGCCGGCCGGCGCCCTTGAAACGCAGGAAGAGGGGGCCGCCGTTCTCCTCGAACGCCACCTCTTCCAGCAGACGGCACTCCTCCGCAAGCCAGTCCAGCCGGCCGAGCCGGCGCAGGCGCTCCTCCAGCAGACCGGCGAGCCGCTCGAGATGAACGGTGTCGCCGGCGGCGTAGGCCACCATCTCCGCCGGCAGCGGCCGCACGGTCCAGTCGGCCCGCTGGTATTTCTTGTCGATTTCCAGGCCGAAGTACTTGCCGAGCAGATCCGCCAAGCCGATCTTCGCCTCACCCGCGAACTGCGCCGCCAGCATGCTGTCGAACAGGCCGCGCACCTGCAGACCGAAGTCGCGCCGCAGGCAGCGCAAATCGTAGTCGGCGGCATGAAACAGCTTGCGGATCGCCGGGTCGGCCAGCACCGGCCGCAGCGGTTCCAGATCGGGCAGGGCCAGGGGATCGGCCAGGGCCGTCCGCCCGGCGGCGGTGAACTGCAGCAGGCAGACCTTTTCGGTGTAGTGGTGCATGCTGTCGGCCTCGAGGTCGACGGCGATGACCGGCTGCTCACCGAGAAAACGGGCGAACTCCCGCAGTCCCTGCGGGGTGTCGATAATCGGTGTCTTGTTCATAGGCTCGCCATGGTGCCAGAATCACCCGCGGGCGTCCAGTCTTTCAAGAGCGCCAGCGCCTTGGCGTGGGCGCCATGCAGCGGATGCTCCGGAGATGCGGCGGGGACCCAGACAAACGCCTCCCCTTCGGCGATGCGACGATCGGGGCCCGTCTCGGCCACGAAAAGGGAGAGCCGCAGACGAAAGTGGGAATAGGCATGCCTGACGTCACCGACGGCCGCCACCTCCCCTTTCCCGCCCAGTTCGGCCAGCAGCCGGCGGGCCGCCTGCTCCGCGCTCTCACCGGACAGGGGCTCACAGTTCGGGAACTCCCAAAGTCCCGGCAACATGCCCGTAAGCGGACGCCGCTGCAACAGCAACGCCCCGTCCCGACGCAGCACCAGAGCCACCTGCCGCCGCAGCGGAACCGGTTTGCGGCGGGAGGACACGGGCAGCTCCCGTTCCAGTCCCAGCCGCAAGGCCTGGCAGAGCCCGGCAAGAGGACAAGCCCGGCAGGCCGGCTGTCGCGGCAGACAGACTCCGGCTCCGAGGTCCATGATCGCCTGGGCGTAATCCCCGGGGCGATCGACGGGAGTCAGCACCTCGGCCCATCGCCAGAGTCTCTTTTCCGCGGCACTGGAACGGGCGGGCTGCCGCAGGGCGAAAAGCCGGCAGAGGACCCGCCGCACGTTACCATCAAGAATCGGCGCCGGTTTTTCAAAGGCGATGGAGAGGATGGCGCCGGCGGTGGAACGGCCGATTCCCGGCAGGGCCAGCAGCTCTTCCAGGCTGTCCGGAAACCTCCCGCCATGTTCCTGGACCACCTGTCGCGCGGCAGCGTGCAGATGACGCGCCCGGCGGTAATAGCCCAGCCCGGCCCACAGCCCTATGACCGCCTCGACCGGCGCCGCCGCCAGGGCCGCAACATCGGGGAAGGCAGCCAGAAACCTGGTGTAGTAGGGAATGACCGCCGTCACCGTCGTCTGCTGCAGCATGATTTCGGAGAGCCAGATCCGGTACGGGTCACGGGTCTGCCGCCAGGGCAGGTCGCGGCCGGATTCAGCGTACCAGGCCAGCAGACGGTCGGCAATTTCGGCGGGACTGAAGGGGAGAGATTCAGGCATCAATTCTCACCCCGGAAACACGGAGGCAGCAAGAACGGCTTGGCGGTCAGCACACAATCCCGGCACAGTTTCAGCCTCTGAAAAGCTGCCATCAACTTCAGGATTTTCTCCCTGTCTTTGTGCCTCCGTGGTGAAAAACGCCTACCCGATCTCCGCCAGCGCCGCCAGCAGCGCATCCATCTCGGCGTCGCTGCCGATTGAGATGCGCAGGCCGTGCGCGAGCTGCGGATCGGCAAAGTGCCGCACCAGAATCCTGCGGGCAAACAGGGCATCGAAAACCCGCCGGCCGTCGCCGTCGGGCGGCGAGGCGAAGAGAAAATTGGTCTGCGAATCGATCACCGTGTAGCCGAGCCGGCGCAGTTCGGCGGCCACCCGCTCGCGGGTGGCACGGATGCGGCCGACGATGGTTCGCAGCCACTGCCGGTCGCGCAGGGCCGCCTCGCCCGCCACCAGCGCCAGCCGATCGAGGTGATAGTGGTCGCGGATCTTGTCCAGCGCGGCGATGATCTCCGGCCGGGCGACGGCCAGCCCGAGGCGCATCCCGGCCAGGGCGTAACTCTTCGACAGGGTCCGGGTGACCACCAGGTTCTCGTACCGCCGCACCAGTTCGAGGGCGTTGACATCGGCGAAGTCGGCATAGGCCTCGTCGACCACCAGCAGCCCGGCGCAGCGCTCCGCCAGCTCGGCGATGTCGTCGAGAGCAAAACCACAGCCGAACGGTGCGTTGGGACTGGTGAGAAAGAACAGCCGGCCCTCAAAGCGTTGCGGAAAGTCGGCGATACGGAAATCCTCCGTCAGCCCGAAGGTGCGCACCCTGGCACCCTGAATCGCCGCCAGGGTGGCGTAGTAGGAGTAGGAGGGATGGACGTAGCCGATCTCCTCCCCCTCGGCGGCGCAGGCGCGGATCAGGTTGTTGAGCAGCTCGTCGGAACCGTTGGCGGCAATCACCCAGGACGGGTCGAAGCCGTACAGTTCGGCCGCCGCCTGCCGCAACCGCCGGCTGGCCGCGTCCGGGTACTGGCGCAGCGTCGCCCCGTCCGCTCCCAGCTCTTCCCGGATCGCCGCCACCACCCGCGGCGACGGCGGATAGGGATTCTCGTTGGTGTTGAGCTTGATCCAGCCCTCCTCCCGCGGCTGGAACCCCGGCACGTAGCCGGCCATTTCGGCGATGTTTCTGCGTAGGTAGGACATACTTGGAAATCCTTCCGGTTCACCACTGAGCCACGGAGGACACTAAGTTTGAATCCCCCTCACCCCTGCCCCCTCCCTCAAGGGAGAAGGGAAATGTCAGTACTCTTCCAGAATCTCGTACTCCGTGGTGCGTCTTGCGGGGACAAATCCGGCATCCCGCGCCAGGGCGATGATCTCCTCCTGTGACATGCGGAAACGGACGCCGGCGGCGGCGACCACGTTCTCCTCCAGCATGGTGCCCCCGAGATCGTTGGCGCCGAAAAAGAGGGACACCTGCGCCATGCCGGCCCCCTGGGTCACCCAGCTGGCCTGGATGTTGTCGATGTTGTCGAGCACCAGCCGTGACAGGGCCAACACCCGCAGATAGGGCACTCCCCCGAGCTTCTCGCCTCCCAGCTCGGTATTGTCGGGCTGGAAGGTCCAGGGGATGAAGGCGGTGAAACCGCCGGTCTCGGCCTGGATCGCCCGGATGCGGAACAGGTGCTCGACGATATCCGCCGGCTGTTCCGCGCTGCCGAACATCATGGTGGCGGTGGTCCGCATGCCGAGGCGGTGGGCGATCGTCATCACCTCGCCCCACTGGCGCCAGCCGATCTTGTTGGGCGATATCTTCCGGCGCACCTCGTCGACCAGCACCTCGGCGCCGGCCCCGGGCAGCGATTTCAGCCCGGCCACCCGCAGCCGCCGCAGGCAGGACTCCACCGTCAGCCCCGACAGGCGGGCGATGTGCACGATCTCGGCCGCCGACAGGGAGTGAATCTGCACCTGCGGAAAGCACGCCCGGATCCGCCGGAACAGCTCTTCGAACCATTCGATGCGCAGCTCGGGGTGCAGCCCGCCCTGCATCAGCAGCTGGGTGCCGCCCCGCTCGACCAGCTCGGCCACCTTGGCCAGGATGGTGTCGTGATCGAGCAGGTAGGCCTCGGCGTCACCGGCGTCGCGAAAGAAGGCACAGAAGCGGCACTTCGACTCGCAGACGTTGCTGTAGTTGACGTTGCGGTCGACCACGAAGGTGACCCGGTTCTCCGGATGCTTGCGCCGGCGCACCCCGTCGGCCAGCCGGCCGAGCTGCAGCAGCTCGGCTTCGGTCAGCAGCCAGAGCGCTTCATCGCGGTCGATCGGCTGCCCGGCATTCAATTTGTCCTGAATGGTTTTGAACATGACATCGACCACCGAGCCACGGAGGTCACCGGGTTGAAGTCCCGGCAGGCCCTGAAAGGGTTAGCCCTGTGGTCTCTGTGCCTCCGTGGTGTCCTCAAGTCAGATTTCGTTGTACAACGTATCCCGCTCCACCGGTTGCCGCCCCGCCTCGCGGATCAGCCGCTCGAGCCGCGACCGGCTCAGGGCCTGGGGCGTCTCGGCCCCGGCGTCGTGGCCGATCTTCTCCTCGACCACGGTGCCGTCGAGATCGTTGACCCCGAAACAGAGCGCGGTCTGGGCGATCTTCAGCCCGAGCATCACCCAGTAGGCCTTGATGTGCCGGACATTGTCGAGGTAGAGCCGGGCGATGGCCAGGGTCTTCAGGGCATCGACCCCGCCCACCCCCTTCGCGCCCGGCACCCGGGTGTTGTCCGGCTGGAACGCCAGGGGGATGAAGGCATGAAATCCGCCGGTCCGGTCCTGCAGCTCACGGATCAGCCGCATGTGCGCGACCCGGTCGGCATACGACTCCAGGTGACCGAACAGCATGGTGGCGTTCGACTTCAGACCGGCCCGGTGGGCCGCTTCGGTCACCTCCAGCCAGCGTTCACCGCTGATCTTCTCCGGACAGATCCGCTGCCGCACCCGCTCCACCAGGATCTCCGCGCCCCCGCCCGGCATCGAACCGAGACCGGCGGCCCGCAGCTCGGCGAGTACCTCGTTCACGCTCCGTCCCGAGATTCGGGCGAAGTAGTCGATCTCCACCGCGGTGAAGGCCTTGATGTGCAGGTCCGGATCGATGTCGCGGATGCTCCTGAGCATGTCGAGATAGAAACCGAACGGCAACTCGGGATGCAGCCCGCCGACGATGTGGACTTCCGTCGCCCCGGCGGCGCGGGCCTCGCGGGCCTTCTCCGCCACCTGCTCCAGCGCCAGGGTGTACCCCCCCGGCTCGCCTTCTTCCTTCGAAAAGGCGCAGAAGGTGCAGCGGTTGACGCACAGGTTGGTGTAGTTGATATGCCGGTTGACGTTGAAATAGACCTTGTCACCGTTGCGGCGCCGGTTTGCCTCAGCCGCCAGCTCGCCAATCGCCAGCAGGTCGTGCGATGCGAACAGTTCCCGTGCTTCGTCGTCGCTGATGCGGATGTCCGAGGCGATTTTTTCCTTTATCGATGCAAACAGGCCGTTCATTCCGTATGCAAACCTCTATACTGGCCTCTGCGCGAGATCATCATTTATTCCCCCCAGCGCTGGAACAGTCGGTGTTCCACCCCGAGCTGATCGAGC
>CAYTVY010000121.1:0-7524 GCA_964441925.1 uncultured Geothermobacter sp. | reverse complement strand
CGGATTCAGGTTTGCCGCGGTCGGGACGGGTGGCCCGCCCGAGACGGACAACACTGACTATATCGCGGGAGCGCGCGGTGTCCACCGTCCGCGGCCGGGACGCGAGTGGGCGGCGGTGGCGCAAAAAAACATGCGCAAACGACTAAAGAATGTCGTGCAAATAAAATCTGCTTGCCCGGTCAAGAAATGATGGTGTAATGTTGAGCGAAACAATAAAGAACAGGGGGCGAACCATGAAAAATTGGGTGTTGAGTCTGCTGCTGTTTTTCGCTATGGTGCCCGGGGCCCAGGCGGCGCTCGGGGATTATTTCGTGTCCACGCAGTGGCTGGCGGACAACCTGGGCAAGGTCCGGGTGGTGGACGTGCGCAAGCATGCCAGTTACCTGCTGGGGCATATCGATGGCGCCGTCAACGTGGAGCGCAAGGAATTCCTCTCGTTTCGCCACGGGACCAAGAGTCTGGTGCCGACCCGTGAAGAATTCGTCGATCTGATGAGCCGCCTCGGCATTACCGCCGACACGCCGGTGGTCGCCTACGCCGCCGACCACGACCCCTATTCGGCGCGGTTCGTCTGGACATTGCGTTTCCACGGGCACGAGAAGGCCTACGTGCTGGACGGCGGCTACGACAAGTGGGCGAAGGAAGGGCGCAAGACCGTGCTCTTCTCGGCCGAAAAACCGCCGCGGCCGGTCACCTATCGGCTGCGGCACGCCCGGGACATCCGGGCCGAAGCCGATTATGTGCTGACCCGCCTCGGTCATCCCGACACGGTTGTCTGGGACACCCGGCGGGAAAGCGAGTACCAGGGAACCGAAGTCCGCGCCAGCCGGGGGGGGCACATTCCGGGGGCCACCCACCTGAACTGGATCGAACTGCAGAAAGAGGTCGACGGGGTGCGGGTGCTGAAGTCGGAGCCTGAACTGCTGGCGCTGCTGGCCGGTCACGGCATCACCCCGGACAAGGAGATCGTCGCCCATTGCCAGACCGGCATCCGTTCTTCCTATGCGACGCTGGTGCTGCTGGGCCTCGGTTATCCGCGGGTGAAGAACTACGACGGTTCCTGGATCGAGTGGGCCAACAGCGAGGAACTGCCGGTGGTCGATCCCAGCAAGATCGCCCACAGGGGAGAGACGACGGACAGATGACGGCTATGTACGGGCTGAAAAGCGGTGCCGGCCGGCGGCTGTTGCTGCTGGCCGTCCTGTTCGGCTGCCTGCTGCCCTTCCGGGTCTGGGCGGCCGGGCCGGCGACGCCGAAACTGGTGCAGATCGACTGGAAGGAGCGCTCGGTCACCTTTGCCGGAGTGGTGACGGCGGCGTTGTGGGACCGGCAGCCGGCGGCCGATCCGGCGCAGAGGAATTTCGATCCCGATCACTGGCATCTGGTCATCAGTGCCACCCAGGCCAACCAGGCCGTCGGCCGGGTGGCGATCTTTTCCGCCTGGGCGACCGATGAGGAGATCGCGGCCGCCCTGGCGGCCCTGGGGGCGGAGGGAGACAAGTTCGACAAGCGCAGCTTCACCCGCCGGATGGACCCGGATTCCCCCTATCCGGACCTGCGTCCGAACGGAACCCCGATCCGGATGACGGTTTCCTGGGACGGCTTTTTCGGCCGCAAGACGGTCAGCGCCGAGGACTTCCTGGTCAACACGGGTGGCGGCGGGCTCGATCTGGTCTACATCGGCAAACAGCATCCTTCCCACTGCGTCATCTGCCTGTATGGCTGTATCGGCGCCGTCTGCCCCAACCGGGCGCTCACCGTGCGGGATTACATGGAGGGGAAAAAGCGTTGGCGTCTGCGGCGCGGCGTGTTGCCCAAGGACGGAACCCGGGTCTGGATCACCCTGACCCTGGGCCGCTCCTGATCCCATCGATTCTGACTGACAGACAGGTTTTGGCATGCGTGGACTGCAACGGATCAAGAACAGGCTCATCGCCAAACTGATTACCCGTTATCCGGGTTTGGCGGACCGTTTCATCGCCGCCTATCGCCCCTGGGAAACCGAGGGTGAGATTCCCTGGACGGCTCCGGCCAGGCCGCTGGCGGAGGCGAAGGTCGCCCTGGTGACCACGTCCGGGGTGCACCATACCGACCAGCCGCCGTTCGACATGCAGGATCCGGATGGCGACCCGAGTTACCGGGAACTGGACGGGGCCACCATCGCCGGTGACTACCGGATCACCCACGACTATTACGACCACACCGACGCCGAACGTGATCTGAACGTCGTCTTCCCCCTGCAGCGGCTGCAGGAACTGGTGGAGGAAGGCGTGATCGGCGGGCTCAACCGGCGGCATTTCGCTTTCATGGGCCATATCGACGGCCGGCACATCCCCACCCTGATCGAGCGCAGTGCCCGGGAGGTGGCGGGCAAGCTCTGTTCCGACGAGGTGGATCTGGTTCTGCTGACCCCGGCCTGAGGGATCTGCAATCAGTCCGTGGGACTGATCCAGAGAGAAATCGAGCGCGCCGGTATCCCGACCATCGGGATCTCGATCGTGCGTGACTACAGCGAAAAGGTTCGCCCGCCGCGCACCGTCGCCCTGCGCTGGCCGTTCGGCCATCCGCTCGGTGAGCCCGGCAACCGCCCCCAGCAGCGGGCGGTGATCTTCGAGGCCTTTCGGCACCTGTATGCCATTCGCGAGCCGGGGACCATCGTCGACCTGCCCTTCCGCTGGCGGCGGCAGAACTATGCCGACTATGTCGAGCCGGGCCGCGAAGACCTGTCCCCTGCGGATTGAGCCTGAACCCCTGAGCTTGTCACCGGCGAAGAGCGCAGGCCGTTGACCTGCCTGCGCTTCCCGAAAATCACCGCGGTTGCCGCCTGCTCCGCCCGCCGGGCGTCTCAGGGCAGGAAGACCTCCATCGGCTCCGACTGTTTGCCGTCGGGATTGGTGATCTGAAAGATCAGCCGTTTGTCCTGGTTGCTCGACGGATAGCGCTGGTAGACCATGGTCTGGCAGTCGACGTAGAGCAGCCGGTCGGGGGTCGGCTGGAAGGCGCTTCCCGAATCGCCGAATTCTTCCCGCCGGTAGGCATTGAGGGTCAGGGGACGGTGGGCGATGTTGGGCAGGTCACTGTCCGGCTGCGAGATGGTCAGGATCGAGTTGTAGTAGAAGTTTTTGCCCCGGAGAATGATCTCGTAGTGGTTGACGTAATCCTCTCCCCGTTCGACGCTTTCGAGAACGGGAATGTCGTTGACCCACAGCGAGCGCGGCAGTGAGGCTTTCCCGCCGGGGTTGCGGACCTGAACCCCGTGGACACCCGCCTTGAGCGTCGATGGAATCCTGAATTCGAGGGTTCCGGAATCCCTGAAATCGGTCGCGACCGTCACACCGTCGAGCAGCAGGCTGGCACCGGGAAGAAAATGCCTGCCGTGAACCCGTATGGTCTGGTCGGACGACGTGCCGCAGGCATCGACGTTGCGGGGATCGATGCCGCTGATCACCGGTGTCGGTTCGAGAATTTCCACAAACCGGGGCGGGGCGGTTTGCTTCCCGCCGTCCTGCAGAACGAGAGCGTAGTCGCCGGGCGGCAGTTCGGGCAGCGGAAACCGCAGGATGCGTGAGCCGAGGTCGCGGATTGGAACCTGCCGGTCGCCGAGCACGACCCGGGTGCGTTCGCTGAACGGGCCGCCGCTGACGGTGATGAGAGTGCCCGGTTCGCCGCGGTTCGGGGTGACGGCGTTGATGTCGAGAGCGCCGGCGGGGTCGGGCAACAGAAGCAGCCAGGTGAGAAGCAGAAGCAAAAAGGGGCGCATGCGGACTCCTCGTGAAATGGGGCCCCCTTCATCCCTCAATGGCATCCGGGGGGTGTTCGTCCGTAGTCTTTTGCCGTGGCGCGGGCCAGTCGGGCCAGGAAGCGGCGAAAGATCCCTTGTCGCGTCGTCGCACCGGCGGCTGGTGAGAGATAGCGGTTCTTGCACTTTTGCGAACAGAAATAGAAAACCTGGTCGTCGCTGATGCAGAAATGTTCGGCGGTCTCTTCTTCGACCGTCATGCCGCAGATCGGATCGATCGCCATGGGCTCCCCCTTTCTTTTAACCGCTCTTCAGGGCTTCCGCAAGTCGTCTTCCCAGGTCAGTCGTTCAGCAGGAGAGACAGGAACCGGTTGTGTGCTGGTTGGCGAGGGGCGGTGGAAAATGGTCGCCGTGGCGGGAGGCAAAGACGGCGATGGCCAGGACGCCGGCCAGCAGGCAGACCAGCAACAGCCGCCCGGGAGCGGTCGGATCGTTGCCTCTCTGCCCGAGCGGCCCGCCGGGTTGCGGCCGTTCGTTTGTCTCGATTCCCAGCAGCTGCCGGCAGCGCCGGCAGAAACTCTGATCCGGCCGGCGGGGCGAGCCGCAGCCGACACATCGATCGAGGGCGCTCATGACGGGCCTGCCGCCGCTCATCCGGTCCGCCGCCGGCCGGTGCCGGGAAGGGGTCGATCCCGCAGGTCGCGGTTGCGCCGATCCCTGCCCAGATAGGCGTCCCCGCCGCCCTGGCCGCGAATGGGGTCCCTTCCGGGAACCGCCCAGCCTTCCTGGCGCTTGAAGGCCTGGATGCGGCCGCTTTCGATCAGGCGGTCGAGCTGCGAGGCCTTGACCATGTCGTAACGACCGTCCGGATATCTGATGCGAATCATCATGGCCCATCTCCTTTTGCCGGTGCATCCCTCATGTCGATCTGTGACCGCAAATTGAGTGCCAACCGGCCGGGGGCGCAAATCAGGGTTTTGGAAGCTGCTCCGCCAGGTTTTGCAGACTATTCCGCACGGTAGTGTGGGATATCCGACAGGTCGGTGCCCTGGGAGCTGCCGCTCCGGTGGCCTGTCCGGCGGCCGGGCGACCTGTCGTGCGGGGGAAATGACGGCGAGAAGGGGCGGGGGGAACGCGCCCTGTGGTGCGGATTCGGTGGCTTTGGGCGGTCGGCAAAAAAAAATGAGCCTTTTAGTGTCATGCTCAGGACTGGAGGCAAATTGTGCAAATTGTAGGGAGGTGTCGACCGGAGATTATTCAGGTTTCGTACCAACCGCCCCGGCAAGGCGGTGGCTGGTTGAATTCATGGGTCGGTTCGGAGGAGGAAAGGTCGGCGACGGCCGGGGCCGGGCCCGCCCGGATTTCAGGTTGCGGACAAGACCGCCGAACAGTGCCAGGGAGGTCAGCTGGAAGCCCCAGAAGGCGGTCAGCTTGAGCCAGGCGAACGCGGGCGAGAGGTAACGGATCAGCCAGCCGGCGGCAAGGTCACCGATGATGGTCGCCGCCAGCAGCCAGATCAGCAGCTGCTTGATGCGGCCGGGGTAGGAGGTGAACAGCAGCAGATGGGTGAAGATCACGAAGAACAGCCCCATGGCGAACAGGTGAAAATGGGTCACCTCCAGCAGACCGGAAAAGCTGCGCGGGTTCATGAAGCGCTCCGGGTCTCCCAGGTAGTAACGGACCACGCCGGACAGGGAAAAGCCGAGCTTGTGCCGAAACATCAACAGCCCGGTGGCCCAGTGCAGCAGAAAATAGAGATAGAAAAAGCCGAGAATGGTTTTGGCGCCGGGCGTGCTTCCCGGTCCGGCGGTCATCATGCGCATCTTCAGCCTCCTTCCGTCAGGATGGACCACAGGGCGAGGGTTTTGCGCGCCAGGCGGGTGACGGCCTGGGCGGAGAGGGTGGCCCCGGTGATGCCCTGGATGTCGTCGCCGATGCGCAGGCCGGGCGCAAGGCGGCGCCCGCGGAACTGCTCCAGCCAGCGGGGGGCGGGGCGGTATTCCTCCGGCTCGAAAAAGGCGAGAATGTCGATCCGGCGCACCCTGCCCTGCGGATCGATCTGAATCAGCACCGTCGCCGGATGGGTGCGGATCGTCGTTGCCTCGATGACGGCATAGCCGGTGATCTCCTTCCCCCGGTGTCCGACGTAGAAGGTGGCCAGGGGATCGACGGCACTTCCGGCGGTCCGGGCGACCTTCGCCTGTTGGGTGGCGGTGAGGTAGAGAGTGCGGGTTTCGATCTGATCCGCCTCGGGGAAGGCCAGCTCCAGGGCCTCGCCGCGGGTCATGAGCACGCCGGCCTCCCCGTTGCCGGGAAACGCCGGCATCGCCAGCATCAGCAGGGCACCGAAGATACGGATTGCTTTCATCGCGGAATCGCCTTTCGGAAGCGGTGCCGGGAGGGCAGCCCCCCCCGGCACCGGCGAGGGTGGTCAGAAGATGAATCCGATGCCGAGATTGACTTCGTCGGCGCGGGCGGAACCGTTCTTCTGGTCGAAATTGCGATAGTCGGCCTTGACGACCACGTTCGGGATCGGCTTGTAGCTCAGGCCGGTGACGTAGAGATCGACGTCCTGGTCGGAGCCGCGATAGTCGATGCTTTCGTAGCGGAAGAAGGGCGCCAGGTAGTGGCTGGTTCCCGGAATCAGCAGGGGCAGCAGGTCGTAGGCGATTTCGCCGTACCAGCCGGTTATCCGTTCGGGAACTCCGGCCAGTTGCGCCGTGTCCGCCAGGTCGACCTGGGAACCGAGGGCCTTCAGTTCCAGTCCGTGCGCCTTGTAGCTGGCATGCAGCTCATAGATGCGGGTGAAGACGTCGGCCTTGCTGCCGGCGAACTCCTGGTCCTGTCCCGAGTTCCCGAGATAGACGCTGCCGCCCAGGTTCAGGCCGAACAGCGGTTCGTAATCGAGCCGGGCGACCATGGCGAGGTCCTCGGCCGTCGCCTTCGAACCTTTCTGCCGGCCGCCGCGGATCCCCTTGTCGTCGAAGCCTGCCGCGTCCAGGCCGTTGATCAGGTAGAGCTTGTACTCCAGTCCCTCCGCCAGTTGTCCGTAAGCGCCTACACCCATTTCCCGCCAGGTGCTGGGAATCACCTGCTGCTCCACCAGCGGCCGGTCATTGCCGTGGAACAGGGTCGGCTCATGCAGTTCGTTGGTGATGCCCATCGGCACCAGCAGCAGGCCGGCGCGCAGGTTGAACCGGTCGTTCAGCAGAAAGTCGACATTGGCGAATTCGAGCGAAACCTCACCGTTTTCACCGGTGGAGGCATGTTCGAATTCGATTTCGCTGTTCAGCACGATCCAGTCGTTGAACTTGTAGCCGGCGTAGAGGATGAAACGCAGGAAATCGGCCTGGTCCTTGGCGCTGCCCTTGTCGTTGACGAGGTTGCTGTAATGGGCCTCGCCGTAGCCGCCGATGGAAAGCCCCGGATTGGCGGCATAGACCTTGGAGGCGGCCGGTCCCAGCCCGGAAAAGGACTGGTAGACGGGGGTTTCGCTGACCGCCGTTTCGTTCTTCAGCTTCTGCAGTTCGGCGGTTACCAGGTCGAGACGCCGGGCGAGTTCTTCGACGGTCGTGGCCTGGCCGGTACCGGCCGTGACGGCCAGCAGGCAGAAAGAGAAAACGAGCGCAAAGAGTTTTTTCATCGGTTTTCCTCCTGAAATGGATGCTGACGGGACGGACGTCCGGCCCGTGGGTTGAACCTGAATCAGCGAACTTGTCACCGGCGAATGGCGCAAGCCATTTTCATCACGCCGTAATCTGCGATGAAGGCGGATGACCTGCCTG
>CAYTVY010000120.1:0-7553 GCA_964441925.1 uncultured Geothermobacter sp. | reverse complement strand
GCAGGTCAATGACTTGCGCTATTCGCCGGTGACAAGCTCACTGATTCAGGTGTAAGTCAGGGGAATGTACCACAGAGCGCCCCTCCGGGGAACCCGCCGGGACGGCTTGCCCATTGACGGCGGAGCGGTCGGGCGGTAGCCTTGGGCGCTATGAAGAGAGTGTACCGATTTCTGCTCTGGGGGCTGGTCTTTCTGGTGCTGCTCGCCGTCTGCGACCAGCTGCTGCTGCGTCTGCCCGCCACCGGGGGAGGACCTCTGCCGGTCATCCGGTCCTTCTACCGCGATTTCCGGACCCGTCTCTTCTCGCTGGCTGGACCGGGCGGTCCGGGATCGATCGAGGGGGTCATCGAGCAGGCGGCCGCGCCGCCGGCGCGCCGGCCGGACAAGGGGCCCCGCTATCTCTATGTCGACGGCGAGGGGACCCTGCATTTCGCCGATTCCCTGAACGACATCCCGCCTTCCTTCCGCGCCTCGGCCCAGAAGCTCGAGAAATGAGCCCGTCGGCTGCGCCGGTTGCTCAGGGCAGGTGGCCGTAGATCTCCGGCCGCCGGTCGCGATAGCAGTTGATCTGCCGCCGGTAGTCTTCCATCAGGGCGTAGTCGAAACGGGCGGTGATCACGCAGTCTTCGGCGCCGGCTTCGGCCAGGATGTCGCCGCGCGGCTCGATCAGCAGGCTCATGCCGAAGAAATCGAGCCGGTCCTGGATGCCGCAACAGTTGGTGGCGGCGATAAAGAGCTGGTTCTCCATCGCCCGGGCCCGCAGCAGGGTGCGCCAGTGCTCCTGGCGCGGCTTTGGCCACTCGGCCGGCAGGCAGATGATCTCGGCACCGTCGAGGGCCATCTTGCGGAACTGCTCGGGAAACCGCAAATCGTAACAGATGGCCACCCCGATCCGGCCGGCACTGGTCGACAGGGTCAGGAGGCTGTCGCCGGCGGTCAGAAAACGGTCTTCGCGCATGGTCGAGAAGAGGTGCAGCTTGCGGTAGCTGCCGGCCACCTCTCCCCGGTCGATGACATAGGCGGTGTTGTAGATCGCCTCGTCCTGGCGCTCGGGCAGACTGCCGACCAGGACCATGCCGGTCTCCCGGCTCAGTTCGCAGAGCCGGTCGAGGACCTCCGGAGTGGTCAGGGCCAGCTCCGGCAGCCGGCGGTAGTCGTAGCCGCAGCTCCACATTTCGGGCAGGACGGCCAGTTGGGTGTCCTGGTCCGCCGCCTGCCGAATCGCGGTTTCGGCCTTGGCCAGGTTCGTTTGAACTTCTCCCAGAACAATATGGAATTGCAGGCAGGAAACGACGGTACAAGGGTGCATGGACACGTCCCTTTCAGAAGTCAGAACACTGTTTTCAATTGCCGGGAAACGAACAGATGACCATCCGGCGCGGGCATTATAGGACAAACGGTTGCCGGCTCACAAGTCCCGCAGGAAACCGGATTTCCTTGACTCGACCGGGGGGCGGTGCTACAAAACAAGGCGTTTTACCGTTGCGGTACGAGGGTTTTCCCGCGAACGTTTCGTCCGCCGGAGGCCCGTTGGTCGACTGCGATTCACCGACAAACATGCATCGGGCCATCTCTGGCCAGGAGGACTGAGTGAAACATCTTCTGTTGACGGTCGTGCTGTTTCTGCTCGGGATGTCGCCGGCTTTGGCCAGTGAAGGCGGCGCCCCCAAGATCAACATGGAGCTGGCGACCAGCGGCTACGGCTACCTGGCGCTCATCCTTTTCGTCGCCGCCTATGCGCTGGTCATTCTGGAAGAGCGCATTCACCTGCGCAAGAGCAAGCCGGTACTGCTGGCGGCGGGCATCATCTGGATCCTGGTCTCCCTGGCCTATGGCACCCTGGGGGACCATCACACCCCCGAGGTGGCGATCCGCCACAACCTGATCGAATATGTCGAGCTGTTCCTCTTTCTGCTCTCGGCGATGACCTACATCAACGCCCTGACCGAGCGTAACGTCTTTCAGGCGTTGCGCTCCTGGCTGGTGTCGCGGGGCTTCACCCTGCGTACGGTCTTCTGGATCACCGGTCTGCTGGCGTTTCTCATCTCACCGATCGCCGACAACCTGACGACGGCCCTGCTGATGGGCGCGGTGGTCATGGCGGTGGCGCGTGACAACGTCAAGTTCGTCGTCGTCGCCTGCATCAACATCGTCGTCGGCGCCAACGCCGGGGGCGCCTTTTCGCCCTTCGGCGACATCACCACCCTGATGGTCTGGCAGAAGGGCAAGGTCGATTTTGTTGAATTCTTCGCCATTTTCGTCCCCTCGCTGGTCAACTGGCTGATCCCGGCCCTGATCATGAGCTTTGCGGTCCCCAAGGAACGGCCGGAAACCCACGGCGAAATGGTGCAGATGAAACTGGGAGCCCGGCGCATCATGTTTCTCTTTGCGCTGACCATCGCCACCGCCGTCAGCTTCCATCAGTATCTCAACCTGCCGCCGGCCGTCGGCATGATGCTCGGTCTCGGCTACCTGAGCTTTTTCGGCTTCTACCTGCGGCGCAAGGAGGAGCGGGGCATCGTCAGCGGCGACAACCCCCTCGACGTCATCGGTCACAACGTCGAGGCCCACGGTCACACGGTGCGCGGCTTCGACCTGTTCCGCAAGGTGGCGAAGGCCGAATGGGACACCCTGCTCTTCTTCTACGGTGTCATCCTCTGCGTCGGGGGCCTGTCGCAGTTCGGCTACCTGATCATGGCTTCCAACTACTTTTATGCCGATCTCGGACCGACCTGGGCCAACACGCTGGTCGGCATCATGTCGGCGGTGGTCGACAACATCCCGGTGATGTTCGCAGTGCTGACCATGGACCCCTACATGTCGCACGGCCAGTGGCTGCTGGTCACTCTCACCGCCGGGGTCGGCGGCAGCCTGCTCTCCATCGGCTCGGCGGCCGGCGTCGGCCTGATGGGAACGGCGCGCGGCATCTATACCTTCGGCCGGCATCTGAAATGGACCTGGGCCATCGCCCTCGGCTACGCCGCCAGCATCTGGCTGCATCTGATCATCAATGCCAGCCACATGACGGTTTTTCGCTGAGCAAAACAGCTCAAGGCGCTTTTCCGGACGGGAGCCAGCCAGGCTCCCGTCTTTTGGTTTGTACGACCTGATCGCCGGAGGATTCTGGCCACCGATGTCCGGGCTCTACCTGCATATTCCCTTCTGCCGGCGCAAGTGCCCCTACTGCGACTTCTTTTCCCTGGCCGGCCGGGAGGAGCAGCTGGCCGGTTATCACCGGCTGCTCGTCCGCCAGCTCGAGCTGGCGGACGGAGCCGGCTGGCGGGGGCCCTTCGCCACCGTTTTCTTCGGTGGCGGCACCCCGTCGCTGCTTCGTCCCGGCCAGGTCGCCGCCATCCTCGAGGCCGTCGCCGCCGGTCCGGGGCTGGAGCCGGATGCCGAAATCAGCCTCGAGGCCAACCCGGGAACGCTCGACCCCGGGACCCTGCGGGCGCTGCGGGCGGCGGGGATCAACCGGCTCTCCCTCGGCGTTCAGAGCCTCGACGACGGTCGCCTGCGCCAGTTGCAGCGGCTGCACGATGCCGCCACCGCCCGCCGGGTCGTCATCCAGGCCCGTCAGGCCGGCTTCGACAACCTGTCGCTCGATCTGATGTTCGCCCTGCCCGGCCAAAACCGCCGGGAGCTGGAGCGGGAACTGGAGGAACTGCTCGCCCTGGAGCCGGAGCACGTGGCCCTCTACGGGCTGAGCATCGAGGCGGGAACCCCCTGGGCGGCAGACCCGCCGGAACTGCCGGACGAGGAGACCTATGCCGCCCTGTACCGCCTGGCCCACGAACGGCTGGTGGCGGCCGGCTACCGGCACTACGAGATTTCCAACTTCGCCCGGCCCGGCCGCGCCTGCCGGCACAACCTGGGCTACTGGCGGCGGCATTCCTGCCTGGGACTGGGGGCCGGCGCCCACAGCTTCGCGGCCGCCGGCTGGGGCGACCGGCTGGCGGTGCCCGCCGATCTCGAGGCCTACCGGCGGCGGCTGGACGAGGGGCGCGACCCCATGCAGAGCCTGGAGCGGTTCGACCGCCGGGGGGCGATGGCCGAGACCGTCTACCTGGCCCTGCGGACGGCGAACGGGCTGGACGCCGCCGCCTTCCGGCACCGGTTCGGCGAAGATTTCACCACCGCCTTCGCCGCGGCCCACAAGCGGCTCGGTGCGGTTCTGCGGCGGGAAGGCGACCGCTGGTTCCTCTCCTGGCGCGACTGGCTGCTCTACGATCACCTGATCGCGCATTTTCTCTGATTTTTCGCTGTAATTTGCCCGGCCCTCTCCTTGACAAAGGGGAGGGCCGTTGTTATTTTGTACGCCGCTAGCACTCCGGGGCCGAGAGTGCTAAACGGGGGCCGGTTCAGCCGGCTC
This sequence comes from uncultured Geothermobacter sp., assembly GCA_964441925.1. Taxonomy (GTDB): domain Bacteria; phylum Desulfobacterota; class Desulfuromonadia; order Desulfuromonadales; family Geothermobacteraceae; genus Geothermobacter. Next base: position 3,184 of record CAYTVY010000120.1, on the reverse strand, counting down.
CGTTTTTTCCGGGGGAAAGATGTCGTCGGAACTTTCGGAACGCAACAGGTTCATCCTCGAGGCGATCATCGAGGAGCACATCGCCACCGCCGAGCCGGTCGGCTCGCGGACCGTGGCGCGACGGCATTCCCTCGGCCTGTCGCCGGCGACCATCCGCAACGTGATGGCCGACCTGGAGGAGTTGGGCTACCTGAAGTCGCCCCACACCTCGGCCGGTCGGGTGCCGACGGAGAAGGGCTACCGCTTCTACGTCGACTCGCTGCTGCAGGTCCGCAAGCTGACGCCCAGCGAGCAGAAGAAGCTGAGCAGCAGCTACCGGTTGCGCGGCCGCAAAGTCGAGGAGGTGCTGCGCGATGTCAGCCGCACCCTCTCCTCGATCTCGCGCTACACCGGCCTGGTGATGGCGCCGCGCCTGGAGACCACGGTCTTTAGGCACATCGAGTTTCTGCCCCTGTCGCAGGGGCGGGTGCTGGTGATTCTGGTGACCCACAGCGGCCTGGTGCAGAACAAGATCATCGAGCCGGGCGAGCCGATCTCGGCGCGGGAGCTGGAACAGATCTCGGCCTACCTGAACCGGACCCTGGCCGGCCTGTCGATCCAGCAGGTCAAGCAGAAGATCTTCGCCGAGATGGAAGCGGAGAAGGCCCGGTACGACAGCCTGCTGGCCAAGACCCTGGCCCTGTCGCGGGAGGCGCTGGAGGAAAGTCTCGGAACCGAGGTCTTCATCGAGGGGACGAGCAACATTCTCGAACAGCCCGAGTTCGCCAACGTGGAGACCATGCGCGAACTCTTCCGGGCCTTCGAGCAGAAAGGCCGGCTGATCGATCTGCTCAACCGCAGCCAGAAGGCCGAAGGGGTGCAGATCTTCATCGGCAGCGAAACCGGCATCGAGGGGATCGAGGGCTGCAGCCTGATCACCTCGCATTACGCGAACAAACGGGGAACGATCGGTGCGCTCGGGGTCATCGGCCCCAGCAGGATGAACTATTCCGCCGTCATTCCCATCGTCGACTACACGGCCCGCCTGTTGAGCCAGGTGCTCGACGGCGATATCGACTAGGAGCAGACCATCGTGGCACGCAAGAAGAAGCATCAGGAACAGAACGAGACCCCGGCCGAAGAGGTGAAGACCCCGGCGGCCGGTGAAGCACAGGAGGAAGCAACCGCCGGCAACCAGGCTCCGGCCGAGGTGGAGCAGCAGGGCGAAGAGCTGAAGGCGGCCAGGGACGAGGCCCGCAAGAACTGGGATCTCTACCTGCGCAGCCAGGCGGACCTGGAGAATTACCGCAAGCGTGTCCAGCGCGAAAAACAGGAGATGGCCCGGTTCGCCAACGAGGGCCTGCTGCGCGAACTGCTGCCGGTGGTGGACAACCTGCAGCGGGCCGTCGACCATGCCCGGGAGGAGCAGGCCGAGAGCACAGCGCTGCTGGAAGGGGTGGAAATGACCCTCAACCAGTTCGCCCGCACCCTGGAGAAGTTCGGCGTCACTCCCGTCGAGGCGGTCGGCCGGCCCTTCGATCCGGACTGCCACGAAGCCATGGGGCAGGTCGTGTCGGAGGAGCTGCCGCCGAACACGGTCGCCCAGGAGCTGCAGAAGGGATATCGCCTCCATGACCGCCTGCTGCGCCCCGCCCTGGTCATGGTCAGCAAGGCTCCGGAAACGGGCGCGTCCGTCGAGGCGGATGCCGCGGCCGGGGCCGGGGAAGAAAGCGAAACGGACGAGAACTGAAAAACAGGATCCAAGGAGGATAGACAGCCATGGGAAAAGTCATAGGAATCGATCTCGGGACCACCAACTCCTGCGTCGCGGTCATGGAGGGTGGTGAGCCGACGGTTATCGCCAATGCCGAGGGGGCACGGACCACGCCCTCGATGGTCGCCTTCACCGAAAGCGGCGAGCGGCTGGTCGGCCAGCAGGCCAAGCGCCAGGCGGTGACCAACCCGGAGAACACCCTGTTCGCCATCAAGCGCCTGATCGGCCGCAAGTTCGATTCGGAGGCGGTACAGAAGGATATCGAGATCAGCCCCTTCAAGATCATCAAGGCCGACAACGGAGACGCCTGGGTCGAGGTGCGGGGCAAGAAATACAGCCCGCCGGAAATCTCGGCCATGGTGCTGCAGAAGATGAAGCAGACGGCCGAGGACTATCTCGGCGAGGAGGTGACCGAGGCGGTCATCACCGTGCCGGCCTACTTCAACGATTCGCAGCGGCAGGCGACCAAGGACGCCGGCAAGATCGCCGGCCTGAACGTGCTGCGCATCATCAACGAGCCGACGGCCGCCGCCCTGGCCTACGGCCTGGACAAGAAGGAAGAGCTGAAGATCGCCGTCTTCGACCTGGGCGGCGGCACCTTCGACATCTCGATTCTCGAGCTGGGCGACGGGGTCTTCGAGGTCAAGTCGACCAACGGCGACACCTTTCTCGGCGGCGAGGACTTCGACCTGCGGATCATCGACTACGTCGCCGACGAGTTCAAGAAGGAGCAGGGCATCGACCTGCGCGGCGACAAGATGGCCCTGCAGCGGCTGAAGGAGGCGGCGGAGAAGGCCAAGTGCGAACTGTCCAGCTCGATGGAGACCGACATCAACCTGCCCTTCATCACCGCCGACCAGAGCGGGCCGAAGCACCTGAACATCAAGCTGACCCGCTCCAAGCTGGAGGCGATCTGCGCCGATCTGCTCGACAAGCTGGTCGAGCCCTGCAAGACGGCCCTGAAGGACGCCGGCCTGTCCGCCTCGGAAATCGACGAGGTGATCCTGGTCGGCGGCATGACCCGGATGCCGGCGGTACAGGAGAAGGTGAAGGCGATCTTCGGCAAGACCCCCTCCAAGGGTGTCAACCCGGACGAGGTGGTGGCCATCGGCGCCGCCATCCAGGGTGGCGTGCTCAAGGGGGACGTCAAGGACGTGCTGCTGCTCGACGTCACGCCGCTCTCCCTCGGTATCGAGACCCTCGGCGGCGTGATGACCAAGCTGATCGAGAAGAACACCACCATCCCCTGCAAGAAGAGCCAGATCTTCTCCACCGCCGCCGACAACCAGCCGGCCGTGTCGGTGCACGTGCTGCAGGGCGAACGCGAGATGGCGGCCGACAACAAGACCATCGGCCGCTTCGAGCTGGTCGGCATTCCGCCGGCGCCGCGCGGCGTGCCGCAGATCGAGGTCACCTTCGACATCGACGCCA
>CAYTVY010000119.1:0-7591 GCA_964441925.1 uncultured Geothermobacter sp. | reverse complement strand
GGGAACAAAGCAGTTGCATTTGCCCCCCCGATTGACTAACATGCCAGCCTGCCTCGAAACCCGGCCTGCAGCCGTCAAGGAGAACATTCGATCATGCTCGACATCGTCCGCACCAAGCAGAAATCGCTACTGATCAAGCTGGCCTTCGCCATCATCATCCTCAGCTTCGTCATCGGCTACGCCATGCTGACCTCGCCGAATGGCAAGGGCAGGAACGATGGCCCGGCGGTCGTGGTCAATGGCAGCGAAATCGGTATGGACGACTTCCGGCAGGCTTACGACAACCTCTACCGTTTCTACCAGAACATCTACCAGGAGCGCTTCACGCCGGCGCTGGAAAAGCAGCTCAACCTCGAACAGCAGGCCTTCAACCAGCTGATCGACCGCACCCTGCTGCTGCAGGAGGCCGAGCGCCTCGACCTCGACGTCAGCCAGCAGGAGGTGATCGACGCCATCGCCGCCATTCCGGCCTTCCAGGAAAACGGCGTCTTCAACAAGCAGCGGTATCTGCAGGTGCTCGGCTACCAGCGGCTGACGCCGGACCAGTTCGAGGCGATGCAGCGCCAGGATCTGCTGGTGGAGAAGGTGCGGCAATATCTGCGCGGAGAGGTCCAGGTGACCGACGCCGAAATCGAGGAAGAGTACCGCCGGCAGAACGAAAAGGTGAACCTGGCCTTCGCCCGCTTCGCCCCGGCCCTGTTCGAAGACCGGGTCAAATTCAGCCGGGACGAACTCGAGGCTTTCTTCAAGGAACGCATCGAGGACTTCCGGCTGCCGGAGAAGATCGCCCTGCGCTACATCGTCTTCAACCCGAAGGCCTATGAAAAGGATGTCGAGCTGACACAGGAGGCGATCGAGAAATACTACCGGCGCCACCTGGATCTGTACGACATTCCGGAGCAGGTCCGGGCCAGCCACGTACTGATCCGGGTGCCGCGGGACGCCGACGAGAAGACCCGCGAGGCCAAACGGAAACTGGCCGAGAAGGTGCTGGCGGAAGCGAAGGCCGGCAAGGATTTCGCCGATCTGGCCCGCACCTATTCCGACGACAAGGCGAGCGTCGCCAAGGGCGGCGATCTGGGCTATTTCAAACGGGGCACCATGGTTCCCCCCTTTGAAAAGGCCGCCTTCGCCCTGCAGCCTGGCGAGTTGAGCGACATCGTCGAATCCCCCTTCGGCTACCACGTGATCAAGGTGACCGGCTACATCGAGGCCGGTGTCAAGCCGCTGGAAGATGTCCTCGACGAGGTCAAGGCGGGGCTGCGCAAGGATCTGGCGCAGCAGCTCGCCTTCGAAAAGGCGATGGACGCCTACAACATCAACCGCAAGAGCGGCGACCTGGACGCCGCCGCCGAAAGCAACGGCCTGACGGTCGAAGAAACGCCGCTGTTCACCCGCGAACAGGCGATCCCCGGCTTCGGCCTGCAGCCCGACCTGGCCGGCACCGTCTTCTCCCTCGAAACCGGCAAGCTGGCCCGGCCGGTCAAGCTGCCCCGGGGCGTGGTGCTGATGGCCCTGAAGGAGCGGCAGGAGAGCCGGCTGCCCAAGCTGGAAGAAGTCCGTGAGACGGTCGAACAGGCCTTCCGCAAGGAGCGCAGCCGCGAACTGGCCAGGGCCGCCGCCGAAAAGACCCTGGCCGACGCCCGCAAGCAGGGCCGGCTCGCCGGTGCCATCGACGACAAGCGTATCAAAATCGAGGAAACCGGCGATTTCGCCCGCAGCTTCGGCGACTTCGTCCCCCGGCTCGGGCAGGACGCCGAACTGGCCAAGACCGCTTTTGAACTGACACCGGAGAACCCGGTCGCCGACCGGATCTTCGAGCTCGGCGGCAAATTCATCGTCGTCGCCCTCAAGGCGAAGACCCCGGCCGACATGCAGGCCCTCGACGACGACAAGAAGCAGGAGCTGCGACAGGCCCTGACCGCCCGCAAGCAGGACGAGATCCTGCAACAGAAACTGGCCGAACTGCGCAAGGCTGCGGTGATCGATGTCAGCCCGGCCCTGATGCAGCGCTTCAACCTGAAAACGAAATAGGAACGACAAAGATGAGTCAGGTTCTCATGCAGAGTGACTGCCCCGACCTGAAGCTGGTCAACCGGGGCAAGGTACGCGACATCTACGACCTCGGCGACCACCTGCTGATCGTCACCTCCGACCGCATCAGCGCCTTCGACGTCATCATGGACCAGGGCATCCCGGACAAGGGGCGGGTGCTGACCGCCATTTCCGCCTTCTGGTTCGAGCGGATGGCCGATCTGGTTCCCAACCACATCGTCAGCACCGACTTCGACCGCTTCCCCGAGCAGGTCAAGGTCTACCGGGACCAGCTCGAGGGCCGCAGCATGCTGGTGCGCAAGGCCGATCCGCTGCCGGTCGAATGCATCGTCCGCGGCTACGTCTCCGGCTCCGGCTGGAAAGACTATCAGGCTACCGGCGCCATTTGCGGCATCCGCCTGCCGGCAGGACTGCGGCAGAGTGACCGGCTGGCCGAACCGATCTTCACCCCCTCGACCAAGGCGGAGATCGGCGAACACGACGAGAACATCCCCTTCTCCCGGGCCGTCGAACTCTGCGGCGAGCAGGTCGCCAACCGGGTCCGTGACCTCTCCATCGAAATCTACAAGCGGGCCCGCGACTACGCCGACGGCAAGGGGCTGATCATCGCCGACACCAAGTTCGAGTTCGGCCTGTGCGACGGCGAGCTGATCTGGATCGACGAGGCCCTGACGCCCGACTCCTCCCGCTTCTGGCCGAAAGATCTCTACCGTCCCGGCGGCCCGCAGCCGAGCTTCGACAAGCAGTTCCTGCGCGACTATCTCGAAACCCTCGACTGGGGCAAGGTGGCTCCCCCCCCGCCGCTGCCGGATGAAATCGTCGAAAAGACGGCGGAGAAATACCGCGAGGCCCTCTTCCGCCTGACCGGTATCCGGCTCTGATTCCCGGGACGGCATGATGCGGCCCGCGACGGGACTTTTCGTCTTTCTCGCCCTGCTCGGCCTGCTGCTGCAGGCCGGGTGTGCCGGTGTCGCCGTCAAGCCGGACCCCGCCCTCGGCCGGAAACTCTTCCGGCAGGCGGAACAGCTCTACGCCACCCGGCAGTACCGGCAGGCGCTCGAACGGCTGCGACAGGCCACCCCGCACCTGCCGGCCGACGCCGACCTGGTTCTGCGGCGGGGCGAACTGGAGGAGTTCTTCGATGACTTCACCGCCGCCGCCCGCACCTACCGCCAGGGGCTGCAACGAACCGGCGAACGACTGAACGAAATCCGCTATCACCTGGCCCGGCTCGAGCTGCGGGTGCTGGATCATCCAGGCAAGGCCAGGGACATTCTCCGGCAGATTCCCAACTGGGACTGGCGCCACAGCGACCTGCAGGCTCTCTTGCTGCTGCTCGACAAGCGGGATCCACGCGCCGCCCTGCGAAACCTGGGATGGATTCCCCGCCAGCTGAAAAACAGCCCTGACAGCGCTTTCGCCTACTTTCACCTCGCGTTGGCCTACCGTGCCCTGGGCGACCTGGACAGGGCGACCGAGCAGCTGCTGCTGGCCATCCAGGTCAACCGCCACCAGGGGCTGAACCGCCAGATCGAACGTTTCTGGAACGAGATCCGGAACGATTCCTTCCCGCCGGCGGGAAGAGCCACCGTCAACTGACGTCTTCCCCCTTCGGGCCGCCCAATCAGGCCTTGCCCGCCCAATCCCCTTCTGTTAAGATTCGCGCCGCCAAACCAGCCGTTCGGCCAGACCAGAAAACCCGCAAGGAGCCCGTCATGTTCGACCGTTTCTTCGCGCTCAGGCAGCGCAATACCGACGTCCGCACCGAAATCATCGCCGGCGTCACCACCTTTCTCACCGCGGCCTACATCGTCTTCGTCAACCCGGCCATCCTCAGCCAGACCGGCATGGACAAGGGCGCCCTGACCACCGTCACCTGCCTGGTCGCCGGCGGTGCCACCCTGCTGATGGCCCTGTGGGCCAACGCACCGCTGATGATGGCTCCGGGCATGGGGCTGAACGCCTTCTTCACCTACTCGCTGGTCATCGGCCAGAAGGTGCCCTGGCAGACCGCCCTCGGCGTGGTCTTCATTTCCGGCGCCCTCTTCCTGGTGCTGACCTGGTTCGGCCTGCGGGAGAAGCTGGCGCGGGCCATCCCCAACACCCTGCGCATCGCCGCCAGCGTCGGCATCGGCCTGTTCATCGCCTTCATCGGCCTGCAGAACCTGGGACTGATCGTCAAGAACGACGCGGTGCTGGTGCAGCTGGGCGACTTCACGAAACCCGCCCTGTTCGGGCTGGCCGGGCTGCTGCTGATGCTGGTTCTGGAGATCCGTCGTGTCAAGGGCTCGATCCTGATCGCCATTCTGGTCACCGCCCTGGCGGGCATGTTCGCCGGCCTGACCCCCTTTCCCGACGGGCTGGTCACCCTGCCGCCCTCGCCGGCCCCGATCGCCTTCAAGCTCGACATCGCCGGCGCCTTCAAGCTGGCCCTGTGGGCGAACATCCTCTCCTTCATGTTCGTCGATCTGTTCGACAGCCTCGGCACCCTGCTCGCGGTCTGCCGCGAGGCGGGCCTGACCGACGAGAAGGGGGAGGTGCACAACCTGTCGCGCATGCTGCAGGCCGACGCCGTCGCCACCGTCGGCGGGGCGCTGCTCGGCACCAGCACCACCACCACCTACATCGAGTCGGCCAGCGGCGTCTCCGAGGGCGGCCGCACCGGCCTGACCAGTGTCGTCACCGCCGCCCTCTTCATCCTCGCCGCCTTCTTCACCCCGGTCATCGGGGCCGTGCCGGCCTATGCCACCGCCCCGGCCCTGATTCTGGTCGGCATCTTCATGATGCGGGGCATCGGCCAGCTCGACTTCTACGATTTCGAGGAGGCGGCCCCCGCCTTCCTCACCTTCATCCTGATGCCCCTGACCTACAGCATCGCCACCGGTCTGGCCTTCGGATTCGTCAGCTACGTGCTGCTGAAAATCCTCAACGGCAAACTGGCTCAGTGCGATCCGCTGCTCATCGGCGCCGCCGTTTTTTCCCTGGTCAGCTTCTGTCTGTAAAGGGATGAAAAAAAGCATTGACAGGGCAATTTCGCTCTGTTATAAACACCCTCGCTTCACGGGGCTATAGCTCAGCTGGGAGAGCGCTTGAATGGCATTCAAGAGGTCGGCGGTTCGATCCCGCCTAGCTCCACCAAGCCAAACAGAGGGGTTAATCCGCAAGGGTTAACCCCTTTTCTGTTGCCCGGACCGATGACCGTTCGCACCCTTTCCCGACCCCTCGACCGCTTCGACCCGCTGGCGGCCTGGCTGCACCTGGGCGCACGGCCGCCCGGCTTCTGCGAAAGCGCCATGGCCGGTGGCCGCATCGGCCGCTACAGCATCCTGCCCCTGCGCGCCACCGCCTGCTACCGGCTCGACGATACGGGACTGCGCCTGGAGGAAAACGGCACGGTCACCCTGCTGTCCGGCCCGCCCTGGCCGCATCTGGCCGGACGGTTGCGGCGGGCGGCGGTTCCCGCGACGGACAGCATCTTCCCCGGCGGCTTCTTCGGCCTGTTCGCCTACGATCTGGCCGGCCGGATCGAGACCTTGCCGCGGCGGGCCCGGCGCGACCTGCCGGTCCCCGAACTGCTCCTGTACTGGGTCGACCAGACGGCGGTCTACGATCACCATGACCGGCGGCTGCATGTCGCCAGCCTCGACCCGGACTGCGACCTGGAGTCCCTGACCGAGGCGGTGCTCGCGGCCGCCGGCCGGCCGCTGCCGGCCGTCGCGCCGCGCGTGACCCGACCGCGGCCGGTCATGCCGGCCGAACGCTTTCACGCCATGGTGACCCGGGGCAAGGACTACATCGCCGCCGGTGACATCTATCAGGCCAACCTCTCCTGCCGCTTCGACAGCCGCATCGAGGGGCCGGTCTGGCCGCTCTACCGGGAACTGCGCCGGATCAATCCCTCGCCCTTCGCCTGCCTGCTGCACAGCCCGCGGCTCGAGCTCGTCTCCGCCTCGCCGGAACGCCTGGTGAAGCTCGACGGCGCGCTGGCGGAAACCCGTCCCATTGCCGGCACCCGGCCACGCGGCTACACGCCGCCGGAGGACGAGCGGCTCGGCCGCGAGCTGCTGGGCCATCCCAAGGAGCGGGCCGAACACATCATGCTGGTCGACCTGGAGCGCAACGACCTGGGCAAGGTCTGCCGCATCGGCAGTGTCGAGGTCGACGAACTGATGGTGCTGGAACGCTACTCGCACGTCACCCACATCGTCTCCAACGTGCGCGGCCACCTGCGCCCGGAACGCGGGCCGTTCGACCTGGTGCGGGCGATGTTCCCCGGCGGCACCATCACCGGGGTGCCGAAAAAGCGCTGCATGGAGATCATCGACGAACTCGAGCCGGTCGGGCGCGGCAGCTACACCGGCAGCGTCGGCTACCTCTCGGTCTCCGGCAGGCTCGACCTGAACATCCTGATCCGCGGCTTCCAGCGCCTGGGCGATCACCTCAGCTACCAGACCGGGGCCGGCATCGTCGCCGACTCGGATCCGGATCGGGAATGGCAGGAATGCCTCGGCAAGGGCCGGGCCCTCAACCTCGTCCTGGAGCGGTTCGCATGCTGAGCGTACACCGGGGAGATCTGCACGAGGGGCCATGGCGGGTCGATGCCGACCAGGCGGCCCTGCTCTATGGCGACAGCCTGTTCGAGACCATCCGCGCCCACGGCCGCGAGCTGTGCTGGCTCGCCGACCATCTCGACCGCATCGAAAGCGGCTGCCGGCTCAGCGGCATTCCCTTCGACCGCCGGCAGGCCGAAGAGGATCTCGCCCTGCTGGCATCCGCCCTGCCCTGGCCCGACGCCCGGGTCCGGCTCACCGCCGGCGGCGGCCCCGTCGGACCCGATCTGCGACCGCAAGGCGGCCTGCAGTTCGCCACCGCCGTTCCCTACAGCCCCCCGGCATCGTCACTCGTCCACCGGGGTGTTCGCTGTGTTTTCGCCCCCAACCGCCGGGTCAACAGCGTCTCCCATCTGCCGCAGATGAAACGGGGCAACTACGCCGACTGCCTGTACGCCCGCCGGCACGCCCTGGCCTGCGACGCCTTCGAGGCCATCTTCACCGAACCGGACGGTACGCTGCTGGAAGGCAGCATCAGCAACATCTTTCTGCTGCTCGACGGCATGCTGCTCACCCCGCCCGCCGGCAACCTGGTTCTGCCCGGCGTCACCCGCGCCCGGGTGCTGCAGGCCGCCCGGCAACTCGGCCTGCCGACCCGGGAACAGCCGCTGCATCCCGACCATCTGGCCCAGACCGAAGAGGTCTTTCTGACCAGCAGCCTTTTCGGCCTGCTGCCGGTGGCGGAAATCGACGGCCGGCACTTTTCGCCCGGCCCCGTCGCCCGCAGAATTCGGCAGCTTCTCGGTCCCCCCTTCGCCGACACACAGACTGCCGACTCACAGGCTTGACCACCACCCATCGACTCACTATAATTTCTCTCGCTTTTGCCGAAGTGGTGGAATTGGTAGACACGTCGGTCTCAAAAACCGATGCCCTCAGGGCGTGCCGGTTCGAATCCGGCCTTCGGTACCAATCAACGACAGAGG
>CAYTVY010000118.1:0-7678 GCA_964441925.1 uncultured Geothermobacter sp. | reverse complement strand
AAGTGGCTGGGGCGCCAGGATTCGAACCTGGGAATGCCGGAATCAAAATCCGGTGCCTTACCGCTTGGCGACGCCCCATCACAGCCTGCCATCGCATGTGGAATGCCGGTACGGCCTGGCGACAAAGACCTGCCAGTTCCGTTCTTCCGCAAGCCGCTCGCCTGCCTGCCGCGCCCGGCCCTCGTCCGAAAAGACCCCAAAAACAGTCGCGCCACTGCCAGACATCAGCGCACCTTCGGCACCAAGCTCCAGCAGCGCCCTCTTCGCCTCCGCAACCTGGTGATAGCGGGAACAGGTCACCGCCTCCAGGTCATTGTGCAGAAGACACAACAATGCCTCTGTCGTCCGGGGAAACTCGCGCAGTTTAGCCGCCTGCCGAGGGACTGTCAACCCCAAATTTCCGAAGGCCCAGGCGGTCGAAACGGCCACTTTCGGATTGACCAGAAGATACCAGACGTCGGGCAGGTCGCCGACCGGTTCGAGAACCTCACCGATCCCCCCGGCCCGGGCCGCCGGCACCTCAAACAGAAAGAACGGAATGTCGGCACCAAGCCGCACCCCGTGCCGGATCAGCTCCTGCTTCGTCAACCGCAATCCAAGCCGCTCATTGAGCACCAACATGACGGCAGCGGCATCGGACGACCCCCCGCCCAGACCGCCCCCCGCCGGAATCCGCTTGCGGATCGTGACCCGGCAGCCCGTTCGCCCGGCTTCCGCCAGCCGCAACATCAGCCTGGCGGCCCGGGCCGCCAGGTTCTCGCCACCCGGCGGCAGCACAAGCCCCGGGCAGTCGACCCTGACCTCACCACTGTCGTCGAGCCGAATCTCCAGCTCATCACACAGATCGATACACTGCATCAGCATGTCCAGCTCGTGATAACCGTCATCCCGCCGACACAGGACATGCAGCCAGAGATTGATCTTCGCCGGAGCCAATACCCTGTCGAACCGAGCCTCGCCGTTCACAACCGTCGAACCAACCTTCTCCGAAACCTTGAATTCACCCCCCCCCCGAGGCGGAGCACCCACGTTAAACCATCGGCCGGCCGGTTTCAACCCCGCCACCACACCCCGCCGCCCCACCACCCACAAAGCCAAAGCGGACAATTTCAGCCATCCCCCCGGCAGAGATGGCCAATTTCGGCCACACGGAAGCACATCACCGGGCACACCAGGCGAGAAAGCGACAAATAAAATCGGATTTGACAACGAGCAACTGCCAACCTCATGCATGCCGACAGCCGCAAAAACGGCAAACCTCTCACTGTTTACATGTATTTTCAACAAGTTGGATAAACACCCGGTCGGCTTTTCCACCTTGACTTCCTCCCCTCGGCCATCGACGCCTAGCCCTTTTACAGTCGGCACAACAGAAAAAATATAAAAAAATTTGATTTTCATCCGGCAGCCCCCGTTTCCGGCCGTTTCGGCCACCGACGCCGGATTCGTCCGCCCCGCCGGCGGGCAGCCTGGCATTTAAATTGCTCAGAAATCGCGGAGCCGCCAGCCGGCCGACTTGAAACACATTTGCCAATTCTGGATGCGGTCGCCGCCAGCCGGCGTTCGTTCTGCAGGTGTCCGTTGCCATACGGGCAACGCACGCATCGTTCCACCCCATCTACATTATTTCAGAAGAGGAGAGGAAAGACATGAAAAGCAAGCTGTTGTTCGTTGCCCTGTTCGCCGCCCTGGCCCTGGTGGTCACCTCGACCGTCTCCATGGCCGCCCCCATCGTCATCAAGTTCTCGCACGTCGTTGCCGAGAACACGCCCAAAGGGCAGATGGCCAACAAGTTCAAGGAACTGGTCGACCAGCGCCTGGGTGGCAAGGTCGAAGTCGAGGTCTATCCCAACTCGCAGCTGTTCGGCGACAACAAGGTGCTCGAGGCCATGCTGCTCGGTGACGTGCAGCTCGCCGCTCCGTCCCTGTCGAAGTTCAAGAAGTACACGAAGAAGCTGCAGATCTTCGACCTGCCCTTCCTTTTCAAGGACATGGCCGCCGTCGAGCGCTTCCAGAAGAGCGCCAAGGGACAGGAACTGCTGATGGCGATGAAAAACAAGGGGCTGATCGGTCTCGGCTACCTGCACAACGGTCTGAAGCAGCTGTCGGCCAACTCGCCGCTGCGCGTTCCGGCCGATGCCAAGGGCAAGAAGTTCCGCATCATGAGTTCCGATGTCCTCGCCGCCCAGTTCAAGGCCGTCGGCGCCATTCCGCTGAAGAAGCCCTTCTCCGAGGTCTTCACCCTGCTGCAGACCAAGGCCATCGACGGCCAGGAAAACACCTGGTCCAACATCTACTCGAAGAAATTCTATGAAGTACAGCCCTACATCACCGAGTCGAACCACGGTGTTCTCGACTACCTGGTCGTCACCTCGGTCGAGTTCTGGATGGGACTGCCGGACGAGATTCGCGCCGAGCTGAAGAAGGCCCTGGACGAAGCCATCGCCTACGGCAACCAGGTCGCCTTCAAGAAAGCGATCGAGGACCGGCAGAAGATCATCGACTCGGGCCGCTCCGAAATCATCACCCTGACCGACGCCCAGCGCCAGCAGTGGGTCGAGGCGATGAAACCGGTCTGGAAACAGTTCGAGGACGAAATCGGCAAGGACTACATCGAGGCCGCCGTCTCCGCCAACTGATCCGAAAGACAGCAGCCTGCCATCGCCGCGGACCCCGGCAACGGGGTCCGCGGTCTTTCAACCATTCAATCGCGCGGTTACCTGTGAGGTTCTGACAATGCTCACCCGAATGATCAATGGCCTGGAAGAGACGATCATCGCGGTTCTTCTGGCGGCCATGACCCTGCTGGTTTTCATGGAGGTGGTTCTCAGGTTCGGCTTCGGCACCGGACTGATGTGGGCCGAGGAGGCGACACTGCACATCTCGGCCTGGATGGTCCTGTTCGGGGCCTCCTATGGCATCAAGGTCGGCTCGCATATCGGCGTCGACGCCCTGGTGCGGATCCTCCCTTCCGGGGCTCGCCGCATCGTCAGCGGCGTCGCCGTGATCGGCTGCCTGGTCTACACCGGCCTGTTCACCTACGGCGGCTGGATCTATCTGAAGAAGATGCACCTGATCGGCATCGAACTGGAGGATCTGCCGATTCCGAAATGGATTGCCCACAGCATCATCGTCATCGGCATGGTCCTGATGGCCATCCGCCTGCTCACCCTGCTCTGGAACATCATCACCGGCAAGGCCGACGGCTTCAAGATGGTAGACGAGGCCCAGGAGAGCATGCACCTGGCCAAGGAGGCCCAGGCCGCGAAGGGAGGTGATCCGGCATGACCACTGTCGCCCTCTTTTCGCTGCTTCTGCTCTGCCTGCTGACCGGCATGCCGATCGCCTTCGCCCTCGGCCTGTCGAGCATCACGACTATTCTCTTCTTTTCGCACGACTCGCTCGCCTCCATCGCCCTGAAGCTGATCGAGGCCCAGTCGGAACACTACACGCTGCTGGCGATTCCCTTCTTCATCCTGTCGTCGACCTTTCTTTCGACGGGCGGCGTCGCCAACCGGATCATCAATTTCGCCATCGACTGTATCGGCTGGATCCGCGGCGGCCTGGCCATGGCCTCGGTCCTGGCCTGCATGATCTTCGCCGCCGTCTCCGGTTCCTCGCCCGCCACCGTCGCCGCCATCGGCTCGATCGTCATCGCCGGCATGGTCAAGGCGGGCTATCCGGAGGAACTGGCGGCCGGCGTCATCACCAACGCCGGTACCCTGGGCATTCTCATCCCGCCCTCGATCGTCATGCTGGTCTACGCGGCAGCGACCGAGGAATCGGCCGCCCGGCTGTTCATGGCCGGCTTTTTGCCCGGACTGATGATGGGCACCATGCTGATGATCGTCATCTACGTGGTGGCCCGCATCAAGAAACTGCCGGCCCAGCCCTGGCAGGGCTTCGGCAACCTGGCCAAATCGTTCGGCAGCGCCTTCTGGGGGCTGATGCTTATTTTCATCGTTCTCGGCTCGATCTACGGCGGCGTCTGCAGTCCGACTGAAGCGGCGGCCATTTCGGCGGTCTACGCCTATTTCGTCGCCATCTTCGTCTATCGTGACATGGGACCGCTCAAGGGCATTCCCTGGCGGCAGAACCCCGACGATTCGATCGGCCGGATCATCTTCCACAACCTCAGCCACCTGGTGCTGGCCCTGCCGCGCTCCATCGTCCATCCGGACACCCGCAAGGTCTTTCGGGACGCCTCCAAGGTCTCGATCATGCTGCTGTTCATCATCGGCAACGCCATGCTGTTCGCCCACGTGCTGACCAGCGAGCGGATCCCGCACCACATCGCCGAGATCATCGTCGGCTGGGGCCTGCCGGCCTGGGGCTTCCTCATCGTCGTCAACCTGCTGCTGCTGGCGGCCGGCAACTTCATGGAGCCGTCGGCCATCCTGCTGATCATGGCGCCGATCCTCTTTCCCATCGCCGTCAAACTCGGCATCGACCCCATCCACCTCGGGGTCATCATGGTGGTCAACATGGAAATCGGCATGATCACCCCGCCGGTCGGCCTGAACCTGTTCGTCACCGCCGGCATCACCGGGCACAACATCACCTGGGTTCTCCGGGCCGCCCTGCCCTGGCTGCTGATCCTGCTGACCTTCCTGGCGCTGATCACCTACATTCCGCAGATTTCGCTCTTTCTGCCGGAATACATCGACTACCTCAAGGGCTACTGAAAAACGTCTCCGGATGGAAAAGGCGGGCTTCCCCGCCTTTTCCATCCGGAACCTGCCGATACGGCCATTTGTGATAAAATTCCTATCTCCCCAGACGATGCCGAAGGAGGTATGCCATGCTTCCAGTCTACAAAACGATCCTGGTCACCACCGACCTGACACCCAATTCGGAACACGCCTTCAAGCATGCTGTCGTGGTCGCCCGCCAGACCGACGCCAAAATCCATCTGCTGCACGTCGTTCCGGAAATCGACAACACCTTCCGCACCTATGTGTCGGCGGTGATGGGCGAAGGGAAACTGGCCGAGTTCGAAAAGACCCACGAAGAGGATGCCAAACAGGAGGTCCGCCAGGAACTCGAACATTTCGCCCACACCGAACTGGAGGATCATCCGGAGGATCTCGCCCGCTTCGCCGGCGTCACCGTCCTGCACGGCCACCCGGTACCGCAGATCCTGAAAACGGCGGACGAACTCGACGCCGACCTGATCGTGATGGGAACCCATGGCAAGGGCGCCCTCGAGTACACCTTCCTCGGCAGCACCGCCGAAAAGGTGCTGCGCAAATCGAAACGCCCGGTCTTCGTTGTCCCCCTGCCCGCCTGAGCACCGGCGACCTATGAAAGACCTGCGCTTCTTCGTCCTGCTGCTTGCGCTGCTCCTGCCCGCGGGCGTTGCACCGGCGGCGCCGGCCCGGCTCACTTTCGTCGGTGGTCCAGACGGCGGCACGTTCCAGTATTTTTCCAACGGCATCACCACCCGTCTCAACCGGCAGCAACCGGCGACCTTCCAGATCGTCAACCTCTCCTCCGCCGGCTCGGTGGAAAATATCCGCCGGCTCGACAGCGGCGAGGCCGATTTCGGCATCGCCTACTCGGGAGACGCCTGGCTGGCCCGCCAGGGCAAGCTGAACGGCGACCCGAAATCCTACCGCAACATCCGGGCCGTGGCCTACCTCTACGGTGCGCCGGCGCATCTCGTGGTACCGGCCGACAGCACCATCCGCAGCGTCGAGGAGCTGGCCGGACACCGCATCGCCATCGGCGCCGCCGGTTCCGGCGCTGCGACGGCCGCCCGGCGTTTCTTCACGGTGGTGGGCATCTGGCAGAAGCTGAAGGTCCGGATGATCGGCTACAACCGGGCGGCCCAGGCCCTGGCCGCCGGCCGGGTCGATGCCGTCTGGGTCTTTGCCGGCCTCCCCAACGCCAGCGTCACCCAGCTGGCGGCCAAAATGCCGATCCGGCTGCTCGACACCTGGCCGGCCGGCAAGAGACAGGGACTCAACCGGGCCTTTCCCTTCTACACACCGGTCACCATCCCGGCCGGCACCTACGCCGGAATAAACCGGGAAACCCGAACCTTCCAGGACGCAGCCATCTGGCTCGCCGGCAGCCATGTCGAGGCCGGCCTGGTCAAGCAGGCTCTGGAGGAGATCTTCTCCCCCGCGGGGCTGACTTTCATGGCACGGGTGAAAAAGACGGCGAAAGAAATGTCCATCCCCCGCGGGCTGACCGGCATCGTCATCCCGGTCCACCCCGGAGCCGCCGTCTTCTGGCGCAGCAAGGGCCTGAAAGCAATCCCGGGCGCGCAAGACACCGGCGGGCAACCGCCGGCAAAACCTCAGTCGTCCTCGCCGTAATCGCAGGAGACCAGAGTCACCGGCGCTTCGAGATAACTCTTCAGAGTCAGCATGAACTCGGCGGCATCGGCCCCGTCGAGTATCCGGTGATCGGCGGCCAGGGTCATGCGGGCGATCGGCGCCACCGCCGGTTCGCCGTTCTCGTCGACCACCACCTCGCCCCGTACCGTGCCGACGGCGAGCACCGCCGCCTGCGGCGGGGTGATGATGGCCCGGAAGGACTCGACCCCCAGCATGCCCATGTTGGAGATGGTGAAGGTGCCGTCCGCCAGATCCTCGGGAGTCAGCCGGTAACCATGGGCCTTTTCGGCCAGCACCGCCGCCCGGCGGCTGATCTCCTTCAGGCTCAGGCGGGCACAGTCCCTGAGCACCGGATTGTAGAGACCGCGCTCGGTGGCGACGGCCATGGCAATGTTGACCCGCGGCTGCTCGACCGCCTCGCCGTCGACCCACCAGCTGTTCACCCAGGGATGCTCGTCCAGGCTGCGGGCGACGGCGGTCAGCACGAAGTCGTTGATCGTCACCCCGAGATCCTTGCGGAACCGGATGACATCGGTCATGTCGATGGCGTAGGTGACGTAGAAATGGGGAATGGTGGTCCAGCCTTCCGTCATCTTGCGGGCCATGATGCGGCGGATGCGGACCGACCGCTGTTTGCCGGCGGGAGTATCCGCCACCGGTTTCGCTTCCGGCTTCCTGCCGGCGGCCGCCTCGACATCCCGGACCACCACCCGGCCGCCCGGACCGCTGCCCGCGATCGTCGCCGGGTCGACGCCAAGCTCGCGGGCCCTTTTCCGGGCCAGGGGAGAAACCGCCGGGCGGCCGGCGGCACCGGCATCCGGTGCCGTTTCGGACGTCACCGGACGGTCGCTCGTGGCACTTGCAGCCCCGGCGATCTGCTCCGGCACCTCTTCAACGGTGGCAGGAGAGACAGCCGGCTTCCGCTCCTTCTCTCCGGCCACCGGCACTGCCGCTCCCGGTGGCTCGAGCACGGCGATGACCGTTCCGACGGGAACCGTCTCTCCCTCGGCAACGACAATGCGGCCGATGATACCGTCCTCCCAGGCTTCCATCTCCATCGCGGCCTTGTCGGTTTCCACTTCGGCCAGAATGTCTCCCTGGCGGACGGTATCCCCCTCCTTGACCCGCCATTCGAGGATGGTCCCTTCCTCCATGGTGTCACTCAGCTTGGGCATGATGATTTCCGTGGCCATGATCGTCTCGCTCCTTCCTGAATCCGTGGGTTTGTGCCGGATGAAGAGTGTAAGTGCTTGGCCTGAACGGGCTTTTCAAAAATCGCAAGGCGCACCCTTAGGTTCGCCGGTGATTTTTGGGAAGCGCAGACAGGTCAATGG